>CAZCOV010000171.1:0-13163 GCA_964499975.1 uncultured Thermoanaerobaculia bacterium | reverse complement strand
GTGGCGCTCTGGGACCCGCAATTCAGCGCTTACTTGGGTGACTTTGTGGCCGCCGCCCGACCTCCCACCGCGGTCCGCGAAATCTACCTCGGCGACGTGATCCAGGCGGCGATCGACGATGGACTCGAGGTCCAGGCGGTCTGCTTTGAAAACGGGTCGACGCTCGACACCGGAACCCCTGACGACTGCGCCAACGCCAGGCCCTGGCTCGAGCTGGCAAGCGGCGCGGGAGCCCCGACATGAGCAATCTTTCTCACCTGGATCTCAGGCCATGAGCGACGATACCCCCTCGCCGGCTTTCAGTCACCTCGACGCGACCGGGCGCGCCCAGATGGTCGACGTGTCGGAAAAAGCGGTGACCCGGCGGGTGGCAGCCGCCTCTTGCCGGATCTTGCTGCAGCCCGCAACCGTGGCCCGCCTGGAGCAGATGCCCAAAGGCGATGCGCTGACCGTAGCCCGCATCGCCGGGATCCAGGCAGCCAAGCGGACCCATGAGTTGATCCCGCTCGCGCACCCCCTGCCGATTGAGCACCTCGAGATTCATTTTGCCCCCCAGAGTACTGGGCTAGAAGTGCGGAGCCAAGTGGTGGTCACAGCCCGCACCGGCGCCGAGCTTGAAGCCCTGGTCGCTTGCGCGCATGCTGCGCTGGCGCTTTATGACATGGTCAAGGCGGTCGACCGCGCAGCAGTGATCACCGACCTCCGGCTCGACCACAAGCAGGGGGGTAAAAGCGGCGATTTTGTGCGGGCCGCAGCCGAGGCGGGAGCATGATCGGCCTGGGGGCTGACCGCTTGCTCGCAGAACCGCGTGAACTCGCGGGTCGCAAGTATGGCTTGCTCGCGCATGCCGCGGCGCTGACTTCCCAACCGGCCCCCCTGCACTTGGCGCTCCAGGCGTCTTCGGCTGGCTCGCCGAGCGTGCTCTTCAGTCCGGAGCATGGCTACTATGCCGTCGAGCAAGACATGATCCCGAGCAGCGATCAGCGCGACCCGCTCACCGGCCTCGCCGTCGCCTCGCTCTACGGCGCTTCCGCGGCTTCCCTCCGCCCGGATCCAGCAGCTTTCTCCGGGCTCGACTTGCTGCTCATCGACCTCCAAGACGCGGGCAGCCGCTACTACACCTACGCGGCCACTGCGGTTTGGTCTGCCGAGGTGGCCTTGGCCGCGGGTCTTGAAGTGTGGGTCCTCGATCGGCCCAATCCCCTGGGTGGAACGCGGGTCGAAGGCAACTTGCCGCAGCCGGGCTACGAATCGTTCGTCAGCGCTTTTCGCTTACCCGTCCGCCACGGTCTCACCTTGGGCGAGCTGATGCGGCTCGAAGCGCGGCGCCGCAACTGGGCGGACGGCTTGCGGGTCTTTCCGCTCTCCGGCTGGCAACGCGACATGCTGTGGTCGGAAACCGGTTTACCTTGGATCGCTCCGTCTCCCAACTTGCCGACCTTGACCACAGCCCTGGTTTATCCGGGCAGCTGCCTGATCGAAGCGACCGAATTCTCAGAAGGACGGGGTACCACCCGACCCTTCCAATTGCTCGGTGCCCCGGGGCTGGATCCTCGCGCCCTGGTCCAAGAGCTGGCCGTGCGCGAGCTCCCTGGGGTCACGTTCTTGCCCACTTTTTTTCGACCGCAGTTCCAAAAACATCGCGGTGAGGTGTGTGCCGGCGTCGAGCTCGTGGTCACGGACCGCGAACGGTTTCCGCCCTATCGTTGCGGCGTCGAGCTGGTGGCCGCGCTGTGGACCGTGGCCGGGGAGCACTTTGCCTGGCGCCAGGCACCTTACGAGTTTGTCAGTGACCGCCCTGCAATCGACCTCTTGACCGGCGGTGCGGATTTTCGTCGGGCGCTGGCCGCGGGCCACGGAATGGCGGACTGGACCGCGAGCTGGTCAGCGGATGAGCGCGCTTTCAAGGAAGAACGGCAAGCCATCTTGCTGTACTGAAGCTTGTCCTCAAGCCCACTCGCTGCGCAGGAGATGCACCATGAGCTTGCCGTCATGAAAACCCCCCATTTGCTCCGCGTGACCGCTCCCCCAGCAGAATTTGCCCCTTTGGTCCAGGCGCTGGCGCAGGCCGGAGCCCGGGTGGGCTGGCTCGAGCTCACTCCCACCCCCCCTGCACCGCTGCCCAGCAGCCTGGAGCAGGCCGCGAGCTGTGGTGTCCTGCGCGCAGTGGGGCTGGGGCCGGGGCAGAGCGTCGTGGTCAAGCCACGCCGCGGGAAAGCGGTCCTCCGCGACCTCTTGCGCGAGCATTTTCGGGGTTGTCAGCTGGTGCTGGTCAGCGGCGACGCCCCAGACCTTGGCGTCATCGCGCCGCTCTTGCGCCGGATGGACGAGCAATGGCACGTGGTCATGGACGATCAAAGCCTCGCCCTCGAGCTTAGCGAACTGGTCGCACGCTTGCGCAGACCGCGTGCGTGGGAGTGAAGACGCTGCATCTATAGGCAATTTTCCCGCGAAATATAGGATTTGGTCCTACATTTGTTTCATGGGCATGAAATTCTTTTGGGTGGATTAAACTGCCTTCAGGTCGAAGCTACTTTGGGTAGCAGCTAGGCCAGGCAGCGCAAGTTACAACCAAGCCACGAACCCACAGCGTTGCTGCCTGACCCAGTTCAGGACCTGATGGAATGAATTGTGGCAGCCGGGCGGCTAACAAGCTCTCGTCAGCGATTTGCCCTCCCCGAAACTAGCTTCCCGGCTGCCATTTCTCACCTTACCTCCTCCCCCCTTGCACGGACGCTTCGCTCGGCCACTCGTCGCGATCCGCGAACGCAAAATCCTCGAATTAGCCCTGCTAGTCCTGCGGTTTTGCGTCCGACGATCAGCCGCATCTGGCGTCAATCTGGGCGCCAGAAATGGGAATCTATTGCCGCGTCGACCCTTAGCGTAGTGGGTGGCTCTTGCGGTAGAGTCATGACGCCACGGATGCCTTGGCAGGTGGATGGAGGACGGCGGGTGCCGAAAGAAGCGAGAGTTGCGGGCAACCTTGACGACGAGTACCGGATCGAGCGCCAGCGCATGGTGCGCCAGCACATCGAAGCGCGCGGCATCCGCGACCCCCGAGTGCTGGACGCGATGCGGACGGTTCCTCGCCACCTCTTCGTGAAACCCCACCTGCGCACCCAGGCATATGCGGATTTCGCGCTGCCGATCGACCACCAGCAGACCATCTCGCAGCCCTATGTGGTGGCGCGCATGACCGAACTCCTGCAGGCCGACAGCACGCATTCTGTGCTCGAGATCGGGACCGGGTCAGGTTACCAGACTGCGATCCTCGCCCGCCTCGCCCGCTGTGTTTACTCGCTCGAGCGCATCCCTGACCTCGCCCACCAGGCGATCCAGCGCATGCGCCAGCTGGGTATCGAAAATGTCAAGATTCAAACCTTTGACGGGACGGTCGGCTGGAGCAACGTCGGACCCTTTGACCGCATTCTGGTGACGGCTGGCGCCCCGCGGGTGCCTGCCCCTTTGCTCGAACAGCTCAAGGAAGGGGGGCGCCTGGTGATCCCTGAGGGTGAGCGCGGGCAGCAACGGCTGGCGCTCTATCGCAAAACCGCTCAGGGAATCGAGCGTCTGGCCGGCGATGCCGTGAGCTTTGTTCCGCTGATCGGCCGTTTCGGTTGGCCAGAGGAAAGGCTCTGAGGACGGCGATGGCTGAATTCTCCTCGAACGGAGTCCAGCGGACGATCAGTTTTCGGGTAGGCGGACGTGTGCAAGGGGTGGCTTTCCGCCACTTCGTGCTGACCACCGCAGAGCGTTTGGGGGTGGTCGGTTGGGTGCGGAACTGCCCAGATGGCAGTGTCGAGGGGGGAGCGTCAGGGCGAAGGGAGCAACTCGAACTCTTTGCCCAGGCCCTGCGTTGGGGTCCTGCCCTGGCTCGGGTAGACCAGCTGGTCCTGACCGATCTGGCGGTCGACCCCGGCTGGCAGAGGTTTGAAATTCGGTGCTGAGTGAGAATTTCTGATAGACATTGAAAGTGATCGTGAAACCATGGAAGAACTCAAAACTTACATTCGCGAAGTTCCTGATTTTCCCAAACCGGGCATCCGGTTCTATGACATCACCACCTTGCTCAAGGATCCTCAGGGTCTGCGTTTGGCGCTCGACCATTTTACCGCACTCTTTGCTGAGCATCCGATTGATAAAGTGGTGGGCATTGAATCGCGCGGCTTTCTCTTTGGTCCGCAGCTCGCCTATCAACTCGGCGCCGGCTTTGTGCCGGTGCGCAAACCCGGCAAATTGCCCGCAGCAACGATCGCGCAAGCCTATGAGCTGGAATATGGCACGGACCACCTGGAGATCCACTCCGATGCGGTCGAGCCCGGAGAGCGAGTGCTGATCGTCGATGACGTCATTGCCACTGGCGGAACGGCCGCCGCTGCTGCCCAGCTGGTCAAGTCCTGCGGTGGAGAAGTGGCTGCCTTGGGCTTTGTGGTGGAGCTGACCTTTCTCGACGGCCGGAGCAAGCTAGCGGGTTACGAGCTGAAATCGCTCCTCCAGTATTAGTGCAGCGGTCATATAATGCCTGCTTGTGCGGCTGTAGCTCAGGCGGATAGAGCGGGAGTTTCCTAAACTCTAGGTCGGGGGTTCGAGTCCCTCCAGCCGCACCAGCTGCCCGAATTCAGGCCGTCGGGGTTGCGAGCTGGCCCAGCTCGCGGTCATGACGTCGGCTGAGCAGGGCTTGCGCGGCCAAGCTGCCAAGCATGGCCAGAAACATGTCCCACTGGGTATCCCACACGTCGCCCTGAGTGCCGAGGAAAGCATCTGCGGATTCGCCGCCCAAAAGCGCTGTCCACCACTCGGTAAATTCGTAGAAGGCACTGATCGCCAGGCAAATGCTGGTGACGATGAAAAACAGCCATTTCCCCGGCGCAAGCGGCGAAGTCCGCAGCAGAATCTCGCGGGCCAGGATCGCGGGAATGAAGCCCTGCGCGAGGTGGCCGATGCGGTCGTAGGGATTGCGGCTGAAGTCGAGCAGATCCTGCAACCAGAAGCCCAGGGGCACCCGGGCATAGGTGTAGTGGCCGCCGAGGATCAGGATCAGCGCATGCAGCGCGATCAGGCGGTAGGCCAAAGGGGTCAGACGGAACCGCGAATAGGTGGCGATCAGCAGCGGGGCTGCGAGCAGGACCGGGAGGACCTCCAACCACCAGGTGATGCGATCATGGGGGCCGATCCCGGAGACGCAGAGCGCGGCAGCGACGAGCAGCAAGAGCCAGAAAGGCTCGTGACGGTAGAGTGACATGGTGGCCTCCAGTGTATCAGCAAGCGGTGAGTGGATCCGCAAACGGCGTAGTCTGCCGTAGTTTGCCCTCACTCCGCGCGCAAGAGCCAACCTTTCAAATAGTGGCCTTCGGGAAAATGCAGGAACACGGGGTGGTCCGGGGCCTGGGTCAAGGAGCGCACCATTTCGACGCTGCGTCCGGCATCGACCGCGCTGTCCGCGAGGATTTTCTGAAACAGCGGGGGATCAACATGGCCCGAGCACGAGAACGTCGCGAGCAACCCGCCTGGACGGAGCAACTTCAGCGCGAGCAGGTTGATGTCCTTGTAGCCCCGACAGGCGCGTTCCAGCTGCCCCGCATTGGCCGCAAATTTGGGTGGGTCGAGCACGATCACGTCGAATTGACGGCTTTGATCGCGGAATTGGCGCAGAACCTGGAAGACGTCGGCACCGAGGTTCACCACCGTCGGGTTCGCGGCAGTGAGCCCAGGGTTGAGGCTGAGGTTTTGCTCCAGGAGCGCGAGCATCGGCGCCGATGATTCGACATTGATCACGCTGGCCGCGCCGCCAAAGAGCGCCCACAGCCCGAAACCGCCGGTATAAGCGAAGCAATTCAACACCTCGCAACCCGCGGTCCACCCAGCGAGCAGACGGCGGTTCTCGCGTTGATCGAGGTAAAAGCCGGTCTTGTGCCCGCAGCGGACGTCGACTTGAAAGCGCAGCTCTCCCTCTTCGATCACGATCAGCTCGGGCGGTGGTTGGCCCGCGAGGCAGCCACAGGCCGGGGCCAAGCCCTCTTTGCTCCGGGCTTCCCCTTCGGAGCGTTCGTAAATGCCGCGAACCGGCAGCAGATCCGCCAGTGCCTGGACGATTTCCTGCTGCCAGAAAAAAACGCCCGCGGCGAGGAATTGGACCACCAAAAAATCCGCATAGCGGTCGACGATCAAGCCAGGGAACCCGTCGGCCTCGCCATAGACCAGGCGCCGTGCGCCGACGTCGAGCTGCGCCCCCTGGCGGGTGCGTCGTGCGATCGCTCGCGCCAAGCGCTGGTGCAGAAAAGCCGATGAAACCTCGTCGGCTGGGTCGAAGGACCACACCCGCACCCGGATCTGGGATGTGGGGGAGTAGGCCCCCACCGCGAGCCAGCGCCCATCTGCCGCACGCACTCGCACGGTCGTGCCGGGGGCGAGTTCACCGCTCGTCGCTGCGACCGCTCCAGAAAAGATCCAAGGATGACGCCGGAGCAATGATGCTTCGCGTCCGGGTTTGAGGGTCACGGTGGCAGTGCCTTGGGCCATGGCGCCATCTTATCGGGACCCGCGTAACTTTTCTGCCGGTGCGACGACTAAGAAGGCGAGAGGGTTGGAACGCGGACCCAAGCTTGACGCTGATTCCAGCATCAGGCAAAGTTAAGGGGAGTCGAGTGAGCGCCATTTTGCCCACCAGCCAAGTCTTGTCGCGGAGAAACACAGTGCCTCAGCCGCCCCGAAACCAGCCAATGACGACGGAGCGAACTGCGTCGTGG
The DNA here is from genome assembly GCA_964499975.1 of uncultured Thermoanaerobaculia bacterium. Lineage (GTDB taxonomy): Bacteria > Acidobacteriota > Thermoanaerobaculia > Multivoradales > J023 > CAZCOV01. The sequence goes on along the minus strand of CAZCOV010000171.1, from coordinate 6,417 downwards.
ACGAGCGATCACGGGGGCTTCAAAGAAATCGATACGGTCGAGCTCGCCAAGCCGCAGCCGCGCGCAGCTCAACCCGAAGTCGACCTCGCGGCCGTCGAAGCTGCGATCATCGTCATCGCGCATCCCGAAGGCGATCAGTTGGGCACACGCTACCCACTCTTGCCCCACGGCGAACTGGAACTTGGCCGCGCGATGTTCGCCGAGGTCAAGCTGCCGAATGCTTTTGGGGCGATTTCGCGCCGCCATGCGCGTTTGCGTCATCACGGACAGTGGGTTGAAATCGAAGATCTCGGCAGCACCAACGGAGTTTACGTCAACGATCATAAAGTGATTCTGCGACAAACGCTCAAGAGCGGCGATCGCTTTCGTGTGGGTCCCGTGCATTTCAAGTTTCTCCATGAGAGCGATCCTGAGCACGCTTATTACGAAACTATCTATCAATTGATGATGTCAGACGGCTTGACCCAGGCTTGCAACAAGCGCAAATTCTCCGACGAACTACAGCGCGAGTTTGCGCGAACCCAGCGCCACCACCGTCCGCTTTCCTTGATCCTTTTCGATCTCGATCATTTCAAGGCCGTCAATGACACGCACGGCCACCTCTGCGGCGACATGGTGCTCCAGCAAATCGCGCATTGGACGCGCGAACACCTGCGTTCAGAACAACTCTTTGCTCGGGTCGGAGGCGAAGAGTTTGTGATTTTGAGCCCCGAGATCGGGCTGGCCGAGGCCATGGCTTTGGCAGAGAAGCTGTGCTCGCGTTTTGCCCGTGAAGAAATCTCCTGCCGCGGGAAGAAAATCCGGATCAGCTGCTCGTTTGGAGTTGCCGAGCTTCTACCCACCATGCGAAATCCCCAGGATCTCTACGCAGCTGCTGATCGCGCGATGTACTGTGCCAAAGAGCAGGGGCGCAATCGGGTCTGCCCACACTCGTCGGACCCCTGACCCGCACTGCTACCAGGATCGTGCACTGAGCTCCGGGGGACGTGGTCAAGCCGAGTCAAGCCGAGTCCAGTCGGGCGAGCTCCGCTTGCCAGAGGTCGAGGAAGCGCTCGGCACCCGCAGCGGTGATCCAGCCGGTACCCAAGACGCTGGCCGTGACTTGATCCGGATGGTGGATCAGGGTCAAAACCAAGGACCCGCGGGGGTCGTGGGCACTGTCCGCGAGTGGTGGCGCCGAGGCGGCGTAGAGCGGACAGGGGAGTTCGGTGGCCGTGGGAAAGCTCAGCGACGACAAACGCCCGCGGCCGCACAGCACATCGTAGACCGGCACCCAGCGGCGCGGGCGGTGGTGGGTGAGGAGGAGGCGCTGTCGCCAGGCTGCAGGGAGCGGAGCACCAGCCACGGCTTGCGCCAGGTTGGCGAGCAGACCGCCGCCGGCCAGCTCGGCAGCGAGCAGTCCTGGAACGCGCTGCGCGAATTCTGCGAATGGCTCGAACACACCGGTGTTCATGCGCAAAGACAAGAGCGCGTGACGGGTCCGCCGGGTGACCCGCTGGGGATCGTGACGCTCGCCCGGAGCTACCGGCACTTGGAAGACCGGGCTAAAGCGGTGGCGCAAGCGGAGGTGGGGCGGCTCTTCCGCGCGGAAGACCTGCTCCAAGGCCCGGCCAAAAGCATAGGCGCACGCGCGAAAACTGTGCCGCGGGATCAGCCGACCCGCAAAGCAGCTGTCGCTTTCCGCGGCGGGCAACCCGGATTGGCGATCGCCTAGCCGTTCGCGCGCCACGGACTCCAGCCGGGCGAGCAAGTCGCTGGACTGGTCGGTTGCCCCCAAGATTTTGCTGCTGAGCAGCACGTGACCATAGCCGTCGACGGCGAGGTGGCAGGTTGAAACCACGCCCCACCCGGCAACGTCGCTCACCCCCAACCATGGGCCGCCGCCGTGGGTCCAGGCGCGACGGTGGAGGTGGTGGGCGGCGGTGAGGGTGGTGGGTTCGAGCGCAATAGCCACGGCCGCGGGCATCGGCACCCGCGCGTCCGCCGGGATTTCGCTCAGGCTGGTGGAGGTTGACGGCATGGAAGCGGCGATTTGAGCGAGTTCGGCCGTCACCCGGACCTCGTCGCCGGGGCGGAGAGTCGCCAAGAACCGCCGTTCGCCGAGGAGGAAAACCACTTGATGGTCGGCCTGCGGCAAAGGCGTCTGGGTCAACCATGGACCTTGCCACACGAGATGACGCAACAGCGGCTGATCTTCGAGGGTGCCTTCGAGCTGGCGCAAGGCGTCGAGCGCGCGGCGGGCGCGGAGCACGGCGCGCGCCACACCGGCTGCCTGCGAGTCCGGCAGCGGCAGGGGATGGGCCATCCATGTGTCGGTTTCCGGATGGCTGTTGGCGTTGCGGTAGCCTTGAAGCTCATGGCCAGCAGCAGATCCCGGCCACAACATCAGGGCGAGGGTGCCCCACCAAGCCGGGTGAACCCAACTCACCTGGGCCAGCTCTTCGATCTTGGCCATGGCCTGGCGTGCGGTTTGGAGTCCCATCAGAATGGTAGAGGGACCCCGGCGTGGGCGACTCTTTGTCGGAAGAGTTGCTGCAGCGTGCGGGTGATCGGCCCGACCTTGCCATCGCCAATCGTCCGCCCATCAATCCACAAGACCGGCGCTAGTTCGCCCAGGGTGCCAGTGGTGAACACTTCTTCTGCGGCGTGAAGCTCGCTCGGAGTGATGTGCCGTTCCCACGCGGGCAAACCGCCGTCGCGAGCGAGCTCGAGCACCACCCGCCGGGTGATGCCCGCAACGCAGCTGTCAGGGAGCGGGGTGTGGAGCTCTCCTGCCTGGACCAAGAAGAGGTTGGTCGCGTTGGTTTCAGCCACGAAGCCCATCAGATCGAGCATGATCGCGTCATCGACAGCGGCAACATTGGCTTCGATTTTGGCGAGAATGTTATTCAGCAGGTTGTTGTGGTGGATCTTGGCGTCAAGGCATTGGGGCGGATTGCGGCGGACCGACGAGGTGATCAAGCGAATCCCATCCGGGTTGTAAATCGGGGCTTTCCACTCGGCGAGCACGATCAGACAGGGGCCCAGGCGGTTCAAAGCGGGGCTCATGCCTGAGGTGACTTTGGGGCCACGGGTCAAAGTCAAGCGGATGTGGACGTTGTCGCGCATGCCGTTCTTGGCCAGGGTGGCGAAAATCGCACTCTGGATCTCTTCCCGGCTGGGCACGCTGGCAAAAGCGAGCGCCCGGGCTGAGGCGAAGAGCCGGTCGAGGTGGGCGTCGAGCTCGAAAATCCTGCCATCATAAACCCGCAGTCCTTCCCACACGGCATCTCCACCCTGGACCGAGCTGTCAAAGACCGACACCTTGGCAGCGCTGCGCGGGAGCAACTCGCCGCCCACGTGAACCCAGATGTCGGCATTGCGCGGATCGGGCAACTCTTCGCTGGTGTATTGGCGCAAATTATCCCTCCTGTTGCTCTGACGATGGGTGACGCTGTCGACTGGGAGAAAAAGCTAGTTGGGGCTTGCAGTTCCCGTTCCCGCGGGGGTGCCAGTGGCGCGCAGGGCGCGGGCGAACAGCGCGTCGTAACACGGCTGGCACTCGGTCAATACCGGTTCGAGGTGGGGAAGCAGCGGTTCTTTGCGGGGACGGTAAGGTGAAAATCCGGTCGAGCGGTGAACCTGGTCGTACCAGTGATGAGCCCAGACCCCGTCTTCCGGCCGCGGCGCCGCCGGCCAAGAAAGCATCGCTTCTGTCCAGGGGATGCCCAGCCGACGGCACAGCTCGGCGAGAACCCCAGGCGGATCGAGGAGCAACTCGCGAGCGTCCAGCACCGGCGGATCCTGACCCCAGGCGAGCAAGCGCGCGAGCAGGTCCTGCTGCACGGCAAGGCCAGTGTCGCGCAACTGTGGGTGGGGGAGTTGATGCACCAGGGAGCGCAGGACCTCGGAAGGTTCGCGAACCAACAAGACGTTCACCGTGTGCGCGAGAAAGCTCAGATCAAGGTCCACCAGATGGTGGGCCATCTGCTTCATGAAGAGGACCGGTCGGGTCGCGGGTCCGAGAATCACCTCGCGGACGACCCTTTCGCCGTCATTGTCCTGGGCAGCCAGCACTTCCTCCCGACCGGGATGCCAGACGCCACTCACCCGCAAGTAGTGCGCATAGAGCGGCTCATCGATCACTTGCGTGTCGGGTCGCTGGGCGAACGAATACATCAGCGCAGTGGAAACATTGCGCGGTCCTGACCACAGGCAAATGCGGAGCGGCTCCATCCGGCAGGTACGTCCTCCCGCGACAACTCCTGCACGGCCAGGGTGGCGCACTCGGGTCGCGAGTGATCGAGTTATTTTACTGAAAAAGTGGGAAGCTCACAGGGGGCAACGACCGGGCGCCACCTAACCCCAGCGCAGCCTACGCTGCACCCTGGGGCCGCAGCGCCAGGCTGTCGAGGGCTTTGCATGTGAGCAGAGAAATATCTATCGTGGTACAATTCATGACTAGGCGAGCCTTATTACCGCAATTGCATGGCTAAAACAACAGATTCGACAACCGACTCCCCGGTCTTCCTCGACACCGGTCCTACCGCAGACCGCAAACTCGACCCAGGTGCGGTTGGCGCAGGGCAAGAGCCCCCCTGTCCGCGCGTCCAGGACCTGCCGCAAGCTGTGTTCGTGTGCCAGCCGATCGGCGGTCGACTGGTTTTTCTCAACACCGCCTGGACTCGGCTGCTCGGTTACGACCGGCAAGCCTGCCTCGATCAGCCGCTCGAGCGCTTTGTGGTCGAAGCAGACCGCCCGCGGTTGCACGCCGCCGTGGCGGAAGTCTGGCCTGGTGGGCAAGATCAGGTCACCCTGCTCGATCTGGCTTGGCAGCATGCATCTGGAGCGGAAGTCCTGACCGACCTCCGGCTACAGCTTGAACCGGCGTCTGGCGGTGTGCTCGGCATGGTCTATGACCTGACTCCGCGGATCGCCCACGAGGAGCAGCGCCGTCTGCAGCTGGAGAAAGCCATGCAAGAAGCGCGGCTGGAAAGCCTTGGACTCTTGGCCGGAGGTATCGCGCACGACTTCAACAACCTGCTGATCGGCATCCTCGGTAACGCCGACCTCGCTCTGGCCAAGCTGTCGCCATTTTCCCCGGGCGGGGAGCATATTCGCGGCATTGTGACCAATGCCCGGCGGGCTGCCGAGCTGTGCCAGCAGATGTTGGCCTGCTCAGGCAAAAACAAGTCCAAAGCGGAAACCGTGGACCTCTCTCGGCTGATCCACGAGATGCATCACCTGCTCGAGCGCAAGGTCTCGTCGCCCGGGATTCGGCTCGAATACGATTTCGCCCCAGACCTCGCGACCATTGAGGCGGACGCCGCCCAGATTCGGCAGGTGGTGACCAACCTGGTCACCCACGCCGCGGACTCCCTGGGCGAGCAAGGCGGCTTGATCACCGTCAGCACCGGGACCGAGCCGTGCGGTCGCGACTTTCTCGACTCGACCTATCCTGGCAAGCACCTGCCCGAAGGTTTTTATACCTTCCTCGAAGTCCGAGACAATGGCTCTGGTATCGAGCTTGCTGACCAAAACCGCATTTTCGAGCCCTTCTTTCCCGCCGCGACCAGCCCTGCGGCGGCCAACCTTGCCTCCGCCAAGCTGGCTGGACGTGGATTTGGGCTGGCGGCGGTCTTGGGCATCGTCCGCGGGCATGGTGGCACCCTGCGGGTGGAGAGCCAGCCAGGGTGGGGGACCACCATTCGGGTGTTCTTTCCCTGCAGCGGCCCGCCTGGTCAGAAGGCCTACCGCCCAACGCCGGTTGAGGCCGCGGAAGCAGGCGACCGCAGTGCCGGAACCATCCTGGTGGTCGACGACGAAGAAATCGTTCGTTCGGTGGCCCGGGGAATGCTTGAGCTGCTCGGCTATCACGTGTTGACGGCTGCAGATGGACGAGAAGCCATCGAGATTTTTCGTCAACACCACCATGAGATCGTGCTGGTCGTGCTCGATCTGGCCATGCCCAACATGGGAGGCGACGAGACCTTTGAAGGTTTACGCGCGATCCAGCCGGATGCGCGCGTGGTGCTTTCCAGTGGGTACGACGAGCAAGAGGCCACCCAGCGCTTCACCAACCAGGGCCTTGCCGGGTTCATCCAAAAACCCTATGAAGTCGCGGCTTTCAGCCGGGTGATCCACGACGCCCTGTCGTGAGCGGGCCTGAACCGCAACCCCGGCGCGCTGACAGCTGCCCAGCCTGGGGTGCAAGTTCAGCAGTTCGCGCAGGGGATGATCAGCACTTGTGCTGGTCGGATCAGGTGGCCGCGCAGGCGATTGGCGCTTTGAATCGCGCGGACGGTGGTGCCGTATTTGCGCGCGATCGCCATCAGGGTTTCGCCAGCGCGCACCTCATGGGTCTGGGGCGGCGGCGCTGCCGTCGGGCCTTGCACCGCAACACCCGGCCCGGTCGGGACCAGCGCCGTCAGGGGCGGC
>CAZCOV010000170.1:0-13181 GCA_964499975.1 uncultured Thermoanaerobaculia bacterium | reverse complement strand
CTGCGTCGGCTGCATCTTTTTTAACTACCGAGAAAAGCAAGACTTTCCACCGCAGTCACAGCAAGAGATTCTGATGATGACGGATTACGCCGCAATTGCGATCCATCAGGGGCGACTGCTGGAAGAAACCCAGCAACTGGTTCAGGAAACGTCGCGCTTAGCCCAGGAGAAATCAAACCTTCTCAAATTTGCAGATCACTCGCTGAGGCAACCACTCAATGGACTCACCGGGTTCTTTAGTAACCTTGTCGAAGGCGTCTACCACGACAGGCTGCGATCGGATCATCTGACCAGCAGAGGGGAATTTCAGGAATCCGAGTTGGTGAGCATTGCAAAGAGGCAATATCGACTCTGCGATTACGTCAATTATTTGATTAATAATTTTTTTACAATTGATCGTATTGAAACCGAGCGGAGAGCAGGTGCTTCTTCGCGCTCCCCAATGTTTCCGCTCAACCACGCAGAGTGTGACTTGAACCAGATCTGCGAGCACGCTGTTGAGGTGGCAGAAGCAGTCCTGCTGGGGAAGATTAGTTGTAATACACCCGAAGCAAAGGTCCTTGGGCAGCTAGACGGGCATGCATTGCAGATGGCAATTCTGATCAATGCGGTGAAGTTCAGCAGAAGCAGCAAGGACGGCCAGCCGCAGGACCCCAAGATTGAGCTCGAACTCAAAACTGGAAAAACTGAAGATGGCTGGGCAGAAATCCGGATCGACGACAATGGGCCGGGTATCGAGGAAAAAGATCGCGAACAAATCTTTGAGCTCTTTTATTGCGGCGATTCCTCCGCTCCAGGCTCTGGGATTGGACTTTTTTTGACCCAGGGCTATATCCAGGCACACCGCGGCAAAGTCGAGATTGCGTCCTCCCGCCTTGGCGGCGCTTGTTTCGTGATCCGTTTGCCACTCCGCACCGACAGTCCTTAAGCATAGGAAACATGTGTGTTTGGGTTTGATTCATCTTCGACTCCGCAACCGGTTCGACGGATAGCTGACTGGTAAAAATGATGAGACAAAAAAAGATCATGATCTGTGATAACGAGCCCTTTGCCGTTGAGGCTCTGGCTGATCGCCTGAGAAGCGATGGATTTGAGGTCGAAATTACCACCCATCCCCAAGCCTGTCTCAATCGGGCGCGGCAGGAACGCTTCGATTTGTTCATCCTAGACATGCATCTTGGGTTCAATCTACCCCCCGGGCTCCGCAATGGTCTGGAACTGGCTCAAGAGTTATGGAAATTGGAATCGGCAGTCAACGTACCGATCGTCGGAATCACTGGGGTTACTCTGGAGGTGAGACAAGAAGCCCTTGACCTGGGGCTGGTCAATTTCGTGCTCAAACCGCTGGACCCTGCCAAGGAGGTGCCCAAACTCCTTGAGATCCTCAAATCGCGGAGCGAGGCACGGGAGGCCATGGCAGACTGGCTGGAGAAATCCGCTGGTCAGCACTGGAATGTCCTCGATCTGCGCGTGGCGCGCGATGGGGTCAGGGTGCAGTCGAACCTGGTGGCTGGCCAGGGACCGCTAAGCCTGCCGGAAAGCGAGTATCGCCTGGCCTTGCGGGTGCTCGGTCACGGGGTGAGCGACGAAGAGTTCTTCGAAGGGCTGGGCACCAAGTTGCAGCAGAGCTTGTGTCCGACCCAGGTCATCGTCGCCTTCCACCAGCAGAGGTTGCTTTCCCAGCTGGCGCAACGGCCGTTCCGCGTGCTCTTGCACTTTGAAGATCCTGCCTGGACGCGCTTTCCCTGGGAGCTTTGTCGCTATTCCGGCGGCACGGACAGCGGCCACTGGTTGGGCGGTGACCCCCAGCTGACCTGCGCTCGGGTGCCACCCAATAGCGGACGGCTGCTGGAAGACGAGTCCCTCAGCCTGCCCCTCAAGGTGCTGGTCGTCGGTGCTCAACCGCCGGGAGTACCGGCCCTGGAGCTGAGCAAGGAACTCGCAGAGCTTAAAACCGCTTTACAGCCCCTCAGAGGCCGCGTGCAGTGGCACGTCCTCGGACTTTCACTCCCGCCTGCCGGGCAAGCGAGTCCGGCCACAATCAACGAAGAAATCAGTCGCTTCAGACCCAACCTCATCCACTTCATGGGTCATGGGACGAGCGGCCGACTGCTGCTCGAGCAACAGCAAGCCCTGACCACCTGGAGCGATTACTTCTTGAACCTCGACCTCGCAGGGCAAGGGGTCCGCCTCCTGGTCCTCAACTGCTGTTTTTCCGGGCATCCGGGCGAGGTGTCACCGGGACTGGCTGCAGCTGGCGCGAATGCCGGCGTCAAGGCGGTGATCGGCCACTTCTTTCCGGTGAGCGACCCTGCGGCCACCCAATTCACCCGTGTTTTCTACGGTAACCTGGTCCGCGGCGACGTCCTGGACAAGGCTTTCCAAGAAGCCAGAAGACAGGTCGCGAGCGAGGAGCTGCGGCACCACCGCCCGTTTCTCCCGGTCCTCTGGATCCGCGACCGCTTTTTCAAACTTGCGGTGTGACGTGCAGGTACCCAGCTGGATGGCCGAGTTGCGCTTCAACTAACTAAATATCGCAGCAAAAAAGCGTCCTGGCATTCTGAATGAGCCTGACATCGTTCGGGAACGCAAATTCAGTCGTGCCAATATAGAGCCCAAAAGCATCAAAGCAAGTGAAGAGACCACCCGCTGCGTTGAAGCATTCAGCCGACCAGTGAATCCCGCCTATTCGTGGCCCGGAGTTGCAAGTGTCAACTGCGTAGCCATCGTGCTCCAGCAAGCCGTTGACAAAAAACGGCGCCCCAAGGTCGACGGGGTTAATTCCTTGAATAATTACGTAGTGGTGCGAATTCGCAATGTAGTACGGTACCGATGCCGTATAAACGGCTGATCCAACGGTGGCGATTACAGCTGGGCTAGCAACCGGCACGATCAAAGTGATGACGAAACTGCAAATTGCGGCTCGTGAAGGTCTCATTGGGGATTTCCTTTCTCTGTCGTGCTGCCAACCTGAAGCGCGGCTGCAGCAGCGCGACCAAAGGTCTCGTTCAGTAAGTGTAAGCGGGCGGACCCCTCAGTCGTGACGATTTTGATCGAGCCTTTCTCTTGGTACTCTAAAGCGCCGCGGAAGCTTTTTGCATTCACGCCAGCCTCGGCGATTGCGCCTAGAAACTCACCATACGCTGCGCCGATTGCCTCTGCTACTTTCAGCATTTCGCGCTCTTGATGAGCCGCGAAAGCCGTTGGGTCACCGACCAAGCTGGCGTCGACCAGCTGCCGGTTGAGCGGCTCGCGAACGGCATCCAGTAATTTAAGTAAAGCCGGATAGGCAGGGTGTTCCTGGCTAATTCCATATTCGGCCAAAAGGGAGGCCAAAAACTCAGGATGATCTGACGTGCGAGCGAGCTTGAACAAGAAACTTTGGACGGCAAAGTACTCGGGGATGTCCTCGCCTTGAAGTTCGAGAACCTCAGCGCCGGCTGGCGCCGCTTGCGTGTCCTCGGTCGCATAGATCGGAACTGTGACAAGCGCAAGCAGCAGCGAAATTTGTGCAGCCTTTGGTCGCATGAAGATAACCTCCTCTCTAGTATTGCGAGATTATGAACTCGTTGCGGCAAGATGCGAAACGGATCAGGTAAAATGGCGCATTTTCAGCATTATTGTTGTGCCACACCGGCATGAACGGGGAGAGGATAGGATATCTCGACTTATCCACTTGAAATCACTGCTGACGACGGACTCCGTGTCTACCATGAGATCCGCTCGATGGCCGCGACTTCGCGGGCGGAGAGTTCGAAGTCATCGATCGCGAGATCTTCTAGCATGTGCTGCGGGTCGCTGGTGCCGGTGAGGATGATCATGTCGCTTTGCAGGGCAAAACGGAACACGATCTGCGCGCGGCTGCGACCGTGGTGGGCGGCGATCCGGCCCAGCTCGACGCTTGCGAGTTCGGCACGGTTCGCGGTGAGCAGGGAAAAGCCCTGGTAGAGGACCCCTTCACTGCGGCAGACGGCACGCACTTCGTGGTCCCAGCCCAGCTGCGCGTAGCACCGGTTCTGGACGAACGCGGGACGGATCGTGGCGAACGCACAAAGGTCCGCGAGCTGGCCAGCACTCACATTGCTCACCCCGACCCAACGCACTTGCCCCGCGCGCTCTAGCGCTTCCATCGTCCGCCAAACTTCCCGGTCGGAGTCGGACAGGCCCCAGCCTGCCCGCGGACCGTGCAGCAGCAGGCTGTCCAGAAACTCGACCCCGAGATGGACGAGAGAGCTGGCGCAGGACTGGCGCACCTGGGTCTCGAGGTCGGCGTCACGGTCAAAAGGCAAACGCGCGTCTTGCCCTTCGAGGTAAGTGAACTTGGATTGCAGGAAAAGCGCTGATCGGGCAAGCCCCAGCTGTGCGCTGGCACGGCTGAGTCCTGCCCCTACTTCTGCCTCGCAGTAATGCTTGCGCTGGTTGGCGGTGTCGATGCCGCGAAAACCTGCGACGAGCGCGGTCTCGACCAGCCCGGCAGTGTGTTCCTCTTTCCAGGCAGTGCCATAGATCAACCTGGGGACCACGACGCCTTGAAGAGTCAGATTCATCGTCGAGTACCTCCCACCGCGCGGTTTGTGCTCAGACCACGAGGCGGGGAAGGTCCGGGCTGATCCGCGACACGATTTCGTAGTTGATGGTGCCAACCCAGGCAGCCAGGTGCTCGGCGGTGATTTCCTGGCTGCCCTGACGGCCGATGAGCACCACTTCGTCTTCGAGTTCGACGCCGGGAATGTCGGTGACGTCGACCATGGTCAGATTCATGCAAATGCGCCCGCGCACCGGGGCCCTTTGCCCGCGCACCAGCACGTGAGCTTGGTTCGACAGCCGGCGGTCGTAGCCGTCCGCGTAGCCGACCGGCAAGATCGCGAGGTGGGTCGCGCGGGTGGTCTGGTAAGTACAGCCGTAGCCGATCGAACTGCCCGCAGGAACGCGCTTCAGTTGGCTGATCCGCGCTTTCCAGCTCAAGACCGGGCGCAATGCATGGCCGCTCTCGCTGGGGTGATCCTCTGCTGTACGGCTCTCTCCTGGGCGGCCCTCCCCTGGACGAGCGTCCCGCGGATGCAGCAGGCGGTACGAGAGCAAGGTCTCCTTGGACGGCCACAGCCCATACTGGCTGATCCCCAACCGCACCATGTCGAAGTGGGTATGGGGGAAGAGCAAGGTCGCTGCAGAGCAGGCCGCGTGGCGTTTGAAACCGGTCCGCTGAGCGGCAGGGGATGCGCGGATCCGGGCGAGTAAGCGCTCGAAGCGAGCGAGTTGTTGGCCGGCATAATCGTGGTTGGTGGTGTCTTCGATGTTGGCAAAGTGGGTGTAGGCCCCTTCAAGACGCAAGGCCGGGTGGGTGGTGAGCCAGTCGAGCAGGGGATCGAGCTCGTCTTCTGCGACCCCCTGGCGGTAGGTCCCGGTTTCGAGTTTGAGGTGGACCCGCACACTCTTCTGCTGCGCCGCGCAAAGATGGGCCAGCGCCTGTGCAGTTTCGAGGTGGAAAAGCACCAAGCGAAATTCCTGCGCCACCACCTCGTCGAGGCGCAGCAGCGGCACATGACCCATGATCAGGATGTCCTGGGCGAAACCTCCTTGGCGCAGCCGCAGGGCTTCGTCGGGTGAGTGGACCGCAAACGAGTCCGCGCCGTGCTTGACGGCCAGCGCTGCGATCTGGCACAGACCATGCCCATACGCATTGGCCTTGACTACCGCCGCCAGTTCGACAGTGGGACCGACGAGCCTGCGGAAAAAGTGCAAGTTGTGGCCATAGGCGGCGGCTTGCAGCTCGATCCAGGCATTGAGCCGAGCCCTGGGGTCAACGCCTTTGGGCAGGTCCGCAGCGGGCATGGCTTCGACCAGCGATGCTGAGCTCACAAGAGATCCGAGGGAAGATGGGGTGAAGAGAGCAAACTGGCGAATTCGGCCCAGGAATCCTCTGCTTCAGGGGGTTTTTGCTTTGCCAGATATTGCCGGACCAGGTCTTCTCCCAAGTTGTAATTGATGACGTAGCTGCGGTAACGCTCGATGAACGCCAAGCGCTGCTCAGCACGCCGGGGGCTCATCATCGCGTATTGCGTCAACCAGGCGGTGGCGCCGCGCGCATCCATTTTGCCGTCCAGGTAGCCGCGGGCGGCTTCGTTGTCGGCGTAGCTGAGCTGCTTCACCAGCTGTTGGAGTTCAAAGTAAAGGCCCGCCCTGGACGGATCGAGCCCGGCCAGGGGAAACAGAGTCTGTTCTAGCAACAGGCGTTGTTGCTCCCCAGGAAATGCCATTTCGATCCCATAGTTGGCACTGCCTTCGGCGAGCAGGCTCTGCGGGCTGAACAGGGGATAGACCGAGAACTCGACCCACCCGCGACCCAACACCAAGTGCTGTTCGAGCAAGGCGTTGTAGACATGGTGTCCAGGGTAGCCTTCGTGGCAAGCGAGGTCCAGGGCGCGGTCGATCGCGATCGGCAAGTCGGTGTTGACTTGGATCAAACTGTGGTAACCGCCTTGATACCAGTTGTAAGCACTCCACGGCTTGTTGCTCACATATTCGACCTCGAAGCTCTCATCTTCGGGCAGGTTCAAGTACGCCTCCGTGACTTCGCGACAAGCTGCAATTGCGGTGTCCATCACTTCGCGCAAACGGTCGGGCGGGATCATGAATTGCTGGCGAAAAGCTTCATAGCGTTCGACCAACGTGCCTTGGGTCAGACCTTGCTGGCGCAGGCGCTGGTCGATCTGGTCGAGGATGGGCTGGAAATGCTCGGGACCCCAAACCGGTGGGGTCGCGTCGTAAAGCGCCTTGGCCTCTTCGTCGAAGCTCAAGCGTTGGCCCTCGAGGAGGTCCACCCGCGCGACCAAGGCCGTGAGCTGACGGTGAAGGAAGCGACGGCGCAGCTCGTTCATCGCATCTTTGGGCTGGTCGATCTGGGGCGCGATGCCTTGGATCAAGGCGGCTGCCTGACTGCGGAGTTCGGCCAGGGGACGGCGTTCTTTCTCGGCTTGCTGCCGCCAAGCAGCTGGCCCATAAAAAGCATCGACGTAGTCCTTGTCGTGCTGACCCACCGCCAATACCAGCTTGACGTAAGCTTCTGCGGTCTGGTTGAGGAGCGGGAGGGCAGCTTCTTCGGAAATCTTGCCGGTGACTTGTTCCATGCCACACCCCCTGCAGCTCAACGTCGCCGCGATCACCATCAGCAAAAGCCCTGACCGCAGGCACCGCCAGGGTGCTGCGCCAGCGCACTTTGACCACTCAAGCATAGTTGCGTCCTTTCCACCGTGCGCCCTGCCCGCGCCAATGGTTGCGGGCCGAACTCAGGGTCATGAGGCCATACAATATCGAAGCTAGCGGCAAGGTCCAGGCAAAGATTGCGGGGACTTGCTGCTGGCGGACGGCCGGCCCCAGCGCCGCGGCCTCTAGCGCCCAGGCGAGGGCGGCCCCGAGCGCGCTCAGCAGGCAGAGCTCCGGCGAGTTCCCCCAAGCCGCGCCCACGAGGCCGACGAGAACCAGCCCGGGCGGGGCTGCCACGAAGAGGAGCAGCCCGAGCAGCGCTCCAAGCAGCCAGTCGTTACGGTATTGCAGCTGGACGAAGGCGCTGCGCGCCACCATGGCCCAGAGCTGGCGCAAGCCGGAATAAGGCCGCACCGAAACGATCCCCGGATCAAAGCCCAACCACAGTCGACCACCCGCTGCTTTGACTTTTTCGGCCAGGGCTACGTCGTCGATCACCCGGCCGGCGATCGCAGCCAGTCCTCCGGCTGCCTGCAGCACGGAACGCCGAATCAGGATGCAGCCACCAGCAGCAGCTGCCACCCGCGAGCTGGCCACAGGGATCTGGCGGAAGGGGTAGATCAGATGGAAAAAATAAATGAACGGCGGGATCAGCAGGTGTTCCCAAAAGGTCGCAACCCGCAACCGGGCCATCACCGAAACCAGGTCATATGGGCCGCGCTCAGCTTGGGCGAGCAAGGACTGCAAGGCTCCCGGACGGAGTGCGATGTCGGCATCGGTGAACAGCAGCCATTGCGGCGGGCGCGCGCCTTGCTCGGCCGCCGCGACCCCGCGCGCCAAAGCGTGGACCTTGCCGCTCCAGCCCGGCGGCGGACCTTCAACCCGGAGCACCGTGAGGCGTCCGGCTGGGGACGACTCCGGCGGGGTGGACGTCACCCCAGGGGCGGCCAGCCGTTGCGCTACTTCACCCGTGCCGTCACGCGAGCCGTCATCGACCAGCACCACCGTCAGTCCGGGCACGTCTTGCGCCAAGAGCGCGGGCAAGGTCAAGGGCAGGACGCTCGCTTCGTCGCGGGCTGGGACGATGGCCGTGACCTGTACCTCTTTCAGAGTCCCGTTCGGATCCGCCGGGGGCAGTTGAAAGGTGGTCGGCCAGGCCCGTCGCCGGTCTAGGTGGAGCAGCACCCAGGCCAGGAGTACCAGCAGAGACCAGGCGGCGAGCAGGATGGCGCCCATGAACACCCGGTATCGGTCAGTGCAGCCGAGGGTGGCAGGCGGCAGCGAGGATCTGGGCGATCGCCTGGGTGAAGCTGGTGCCGTGGGCTGCGAGCGCGGCGGCAAAACCCGCGTCTGGGGAGAGGCAAGGGTTGGCATTGACTTCGAGGATCCAGGGCTGACCTTGCAAGTCCACCCGGAAGTCGATCCGGGCGTAGCCGTCCAGTCGGAAACACTCCCAAGAGCGGCGGGCCAAAGCTGCCAGCTGCTGGAGCAGAGGCTGGTCATGGGCAGCAAAAGCGAGCCGGCGCTGGGTCTGGTCGTACTCGAAGGTCCCAGGATGCCACTTGGCCTGGTGGCCGAGGATCCTCGGTTTACCAACGGGAAAGCCCACGAACTCGATCTCGGCTGCGGGCAAGACCAGCGGGCCATCCGGGGTCGCGAGCACGGACAGGTTGAATTCCCGCCCTTCGATGTAGGCTTCGGCCAAGCACTCGCCCCCCAGCTGTGGCGCCCGGGTTGAAAGCTGCGCGCGCAGCTCGGCAAGCACCGCGTGCCGGTCCAGGCCGGGATGGGCGATGGGGTCGGGCAGCGGGATGACCGAACGGTCGTCGAGCGCGAGCGAGCCGTGGTCCCACACCGATTTGACGATCACTCGCGCTGGCCAAGGATCTGTGGGCACCGGCACTTCCTCAGGCCAGGCCGCGAGCGCTGGCGGGGCGGGCAAGCCCGCGGCCAGCAAGCGCTCTTTGGTGAGCAGCTTGCTGGTCGAGAGAAAGAGTGCGGTGGCAGAACATCCGGTATGGGGGAGCCCCAGGACGGCGAGCAGTGACGGCACCACCGGGAGCAAACGATCGCGACCGGCCAAGCTCTCGACCAAGTTGAAAACGACCTCCGGACGCTTTGCCGTGAGCTCGGTGCGCAGGGCTTCGAGGTCGAGGGTGCAAGGGATGGTCGACACCCGATGGCCGAGGTCGGCGAGGGCGTGCGCGACGTGCTCGACTTGGGTCAAGACGTCGCGCTCGTCAGGACCGGCCGCGGCCCCCACCGCATTGTGGACGATCGCTACCCGCATGCTAGGGCAGGAGCTGCTGGCACCGCGTCTGCGCTGAACGGACAATGCGGTCGATCAGCGTCAAGTAGGGGATTTGCAGCTGGTTGCACAAGATCGGCAAGTCCGAGTGCGCGGGGTGGAGCCCGGCGAGGGGGTTCACTTCGAGAAAGGCCGGCCGTCCCTGGGCATCGCAGCGGACGTCGACGCGCCCGGCGTCGCGGCAGTCCAAAGCGCGCCAGGCCGCGAGCGCGAGTTCCTCGGCCGCCGCCACCGTGGAGTCCGCTGCAGCGTGGACCAACCGGTACTCGACCAGATCCTCGCAGCGCTCCTTGTTGACGTAAGAGTAGACGTCGGCTTCCGCGTCAGGCAGCAGGATCACTTCGAGGGTGCCGATCACCGCCGCGTCTGGACCGGTTCCCCACAGCCCGATCGTGAGCTCGCGACCGGGCAGCAAGGTCTCGACCAAGACCGGCTGCGCGTAGCCTTCGAGCAGCCGGAGGCAAGCCGGCCCCAGATCTTCGCGGCGCTGGATGATCGAAGCTGGAGTGACCCCTTTGCCCGTACCTTCGGCTACCGGTTTGACAAAAAGCGGCGGTTCGAGGTGGACCCTGGCCACCTCCTCGGGTGCGCTCACCACAACGAAGTCGGCGGTCAGGAGGCCGGCATCGCGCACCACCCGCTTGGTCATGCCCTTGTGCAGGGTCAAGGCCATGACCATCGGGTCCGAGAAGGTGTAGGGGATGTCGTACTGGTCGAGCAGGGCGGGAACCAGCGCTTCCCGCCCCAAGCCGCGCAGTCCTTCCGCGATGTTGAAGACCAAGTCCCAGCGCTCACCCGCAAGGAGCTGGGCCATCAACTGACGGACATGGCCGATGCGGACCGGCTCATGCCCGAGCTGGACGAGCGCGCTCGCCAGGGCATCGATGGTGTCCGGACGATCGAACTCGGCGGTCTCTTCTTCGCTGTAACCCTCGGCCAGGTAGGCAGCCCGCAGGTCATAGGTCAAACCCACGCGTAGCCGCGTCATACCACCACCGTTTCCCAATCCGGCACGGTGAACGGTGCCTGCGGCGGGAGCGGATGATCGACCCCGAGCGGATCAGGGTAGCGGAAGATCTTGCCTTCGTAGTTGCGGATCAAGAGATTGTCCCCTTGGCGTCCCATGACCGCGTTGGGTTGCAAAGCGATCTTGCCGCCGCCGCCGGGCGCATCGATCACGAACGTGGGCACGGCATAACCGGTGGTGTGTCCGCGCAGCCCTTCGATGATTTCGAGCCCCTTGGCGACCGAAGTGCGGAAGTGGGCCGAGCCGGTGATCGGATCGCACTGGTAGAGATAGTACGGACGCACCCGCATCATCAGCAAGTTGTGGAGGAGCTGTTTCATGGTCGTGACGTCATCGTTCACCCCGCGGGTGAGCACGATCTGCGCTCCGAGCGGAATGCCTGCGTCCGCCAGCCGGCTGCAAGCGCGGAAAGATTCCGGCGTGCATTCGCGGGGATGCATGAAGTGGATGCTCATCCACAGCGGATGGAAACGCCGCAGCATGCGGGTCAAAGCGGGCGTGATGCGCTGGGGCAACACCGCCGGCATTTTGGTGCCGATGCGCAGGAACTGGACGTGCGGGATTTGCCGCAACCGGGTCAAAATCCAGCATAGTTTTTCGTCGGACAGGGCCAGGGGATCGCCTCCCGAAAGCAGCACGTCGCGGATTTGCGGGTTTTGCCGGATGTAGTCGATCGCGCGTTCGAGGCGCGCTTCGTTGGGCGAAATCTCGCCATGCCCGACCACCCGCGAACGGGTGCAGTAACGGCAGTAAGTCGAGCAAAAGTCGAGCACGAGAAAAAGGACACGATCGGGATAGCGATGGACCAATCCGGGAACCGGCATGTGCTGGTCCTCGCCCAGGGGGTCGTCGACCTCACCCGGAGAGCGCCGGAATTCGTCGGTCACCGGGATCACGGTGCGGCGCAAGGGGTCCTGGGCATCGTGCCGCGCGAGCAAGCTCATGTAGTAGGGAGTGACGCCCGTGGGCAAGAGCGAACCACCGGTGATCAGGGCGTCCCGTTCATCGGGTGAGAGTTCGAGAATGCGTTCGATCTGCGCCAGTCGAGTGATCCGGTTGCGGCTCTGCCACCGCCAGTCGTTCCAATCACGCGAGCGGACGTCGGGGTAAAACTGTTGGCGAAAAGCTTGGGTCAAGTCACCGTAGCGGGAAAGACGTGCGGTCAAAGGACCGGGAGTTGGGAGAAAAGGTAGAGGAAAAGCGTCGACGGTAGAAGGACATCTACCGCTGGGAGGTTCTTCAATTTCGGGGGTTCCCTCCGCCGATCGAGAGCTCAAATCTGAGCTTTGCTGCTGGAGCTGAGCGATCTGAAGATCCATCTTTTCTATTGCTCCTTGTCGTTTAAGACACGGTCTCCAAACTCGTCACTGCCGGCAGTCAACGCGACCCCGGCAAGCAAGCCAATTCGCCTGACAAAAGATGCAAGAAGGACACCACATATGGATGTGCTGCAGTTGGCGTCCCCCAAGATCTCGTGACCCGTCGGTAAAGCTTCCGAAGGCGATTGTTTCGGAAAAAAATTGCCGATTCGGAGAGTCAATACCGATACTGCGTCGACCCTTAGTCCGAAGGGCGCACTAGAGGCGATGGTGGTTCCTCCTCAAGCTCGCTGGGTGCTGCTGGACTCTCCTCACCGGTTGCAGCCTGGACGGTACCCTTCCTAGCCTTGGTATGCCGCCACGAACTGCGATACAGATGCGGCCGGATTCCCGCCCAGCGGTTGAACGCCTGGCTAAAAACCCGCAGACCCGAGTAACCGACCATTTCACAGATCTTGGAAGCACTGTGGTTCGTCTCCCGGAGCAACTTGGCTGCAACCTCCAGGCGGCGCGCTTCGATGTACTGGCCTGGCCGTGCGCCCAGGCTGAAGGCGAAGAGCCGGCTGTAGTACTTGTAGCTGATGCCACAAGCCTGGTAGAGGGAGCTGACATTGAGCTCCGGATCAAACAGGTGCTGTTCCAGGTAGGCCAGGATCGGTTTCACATCCTTGGGGGCGCGAAGATGATCTTGGCGAACCCGCTCAATTGCAGCGGCTGCAGCGGCTTTGAAGGCGGCCTTAGCTGATGGATGGCCCCGCTTTTTGGGTGGCATGCGATCTCCCATAACTCGTTTTGGAATTTTTAGTAGGCTACTTAAATACCTTCCACAGAAAAATAACTCTCCTTACCGTCAATATTTGCCTATGCTAAGATCTGACGTGGGCGAAACTCAACCAGTTTTTCAGTAGAACTTGGGGGCACCAAAGATTCTCTTCACACACTCCGGGTAAGATGATCGGCAAAACGGCCTCTGAGTTGAGCGGACTTCGGACTAGCAGACTAACGACTATCGCGACTAGCGGACTGGCGGACTAGCGGACTGGCGGACTGGCCGGGCCCCTTGGTGGGTTTCCCGTTTCAACCTAAACTAGGGCGATGAGACCGCACTTCAATGGCCTGCTGGCAGGACTGCTCCTGGAAATCGCGATGTTAGCGTCCGTCAAAGAAGCCTGATCTGCCGGCAGCCTCGATCCCCGTCGTCATCGATAGGTCTTCGAAACTGTTCCACTTTGGCTCAGTCATCCTCGGCGTTCCTTTTCCCAGCGCAGCAGGGCAGGGGCAAAGCCGCTGTGAAAGATCAGGGCTGCCATGGCCTCGGCACAGC
>CAZCOV010000169.1:0-13209 GCA_964499975.1 uncultured Thermoanaerobaculia bacterium | reverse complement strand
AACCCATCACCTTTACGGAGTATGGCTCTCTGGCAAACGGAAATCAAGCGCTGGCGTGCAATCTAATCCCGTAATCCCGTAATCCCGCGCAAAGATCCCCAGACGCAGACACGCGGCCAGGGCCTTGAGCGCTTGCACTCCGCGGACGCTGCTGCCATGACGGTTGACCCGCGGGGAGTAGGCGGCGATTCCCATGCGGCCGGGTACCACGGCGACGATCGCGCCGGAGATGCCGGTCTTGGCGGGGAGGCCCACGTCGAAGGCGAATTGGCCGGACTCGTCGTGTAAGCCGCAGGTGAGCATCAAGCTCAAAATGTCGCGCACCCGGTCGTGCGCCAAAACCCGCCGGCCTCCTGGGCGCACCCCACCGTTGGCGAGTGTCGCACCCATGCGCGCGAGCAGCCGACAGGTGACTTTGATCGAACATTGCTGAAAGTAGAGTTCAAGCGCCGCGTGCTCGTCGTCGACCAGGCCGAAATTGCGCAAGAGCGCAGCAAGGGCGCGGTTGCGATCGCCCGCGGTTTTTTCGGCTTGCAGCACCGCCGCATCGAGGTGTAAGCGCGGTTCGCCAGCGAGCGCGGCAAAGTGGTCGAGGAGAACCCCCAAGCGGGCGGTTGGGTTTTCGCCTGGGATCAGGCCGCAGACCGCGATCGCGCCCGCGTTGCTCAGCGGGTTCCACGGTTTTTGGGTGCGCGGGTCGAAAACGATCGCGTCAAAGGGGTTGTCGCTGGGTTCGACGCCCACCCGCTGGTGTACGCGTTCGGGTCCGCACCGCTCAGCAGCCAGGCTATAGGTGAAAGGATTGGCGGCTGACTGCAGGGTGAACGGGACGTCAGCATCGCCGACCACCACTTCCTCGCCGGCAAGCGGACAAACCGCCAGCGCCCACCAAGCGGGTGAGGTCTGGGCCAGCTGCGGGATGTAAGTGGCCACTGCACCGCTTATGTCCGGTCGGACGTCTTGGTGGATCTGGGTCAAGATGGTGGGCAAGTCGGGGTTTCTCCGGGCGAGGGCAGGGCGCACCGCCGGACTTGCTGCAGCCAAGACGGGCGCGTCAAACACGTGCCAGCCGAGTTCCCGGCTCAAGTGGCGCACTGCGGTCAAGCCGCGAACGCTATGCCCGCGCGCATCGAGTCGGGGTGAGAACACACCGCAGCCGAGCTGGCCGGGGACCACCACCAGCAAAGCGCCTGACACCCCACTTTTGGCGGGCAGCCCCACCTCGAAAGCGAAGCGGCCGGCATCGTCGTAGAGCCCGCAGGTGAACATCACGGTGAGCACGTGCTCGACCCCAGCCGGGGCGATGACCTGCTCGCCGGTCAGCGGGTTTTTCCCCTGATTGGCCAAGGTGGCCGCGGCCACTGCCAGGTCTTGGCTGGTGACCAGCACCGAACACTGCTGAAAGTACAGGTCGAGGGCGGCTTCGACCGGTAGGCGCAGCATGCCGCAGTGCCGCATCAGGTAGGCGATCGCCTGGTTGCGGTAGCCGGTGGAGCGCTCCGAGAGGTAAACCGGGACATCGACCCCGGACAGCGTCCGCCCGGCCCAGGCGCCGAACATGTGCAGCAACTCGCCGATCGGATCGCTCATGCCGCCTTGTTCGAGCAGCAGGCCGGTGACGGCGATGGCGCCAGCGTTGACCATGGGGTTGTGCGGGCGAAGGGTCGAGCGTTCGAGGCGGATCATCGAGTCGAAAGCATCGCCGGTGGGCTCGACGCCGACCCGCGCATGCACGGCGTCGCGTCCCAAGCGGTCGAGCGCCCAGCCGTAAACCAAGGGCTTAGACACCGACTGCAAGGTGAATTCATGGTGGGCATCACCCGCGCACAACACTTCGCCGTCGACCGTGCAGAGGGCCAGCCCGCACAGTTCAGGGTCCACTTTGCTGAGTTCGGGAATGTAGGACGCCACCGTACCAGTCGGCTCGCCGAGCGCGACCTGAAAGGCTTGCTCCAAGCAGGAACGAAGCCCTGGGCTGCGGTGGAGGGCGGGCTGCGGTGATGCCATCACCCACCCTGCTCGGCCGGATCCGCGCGCGGATCCGCCACGAGTGCAGCGTCGGCGGCAGTCGCGGGCACGATCGCCATGGCCGTTTGAGACGCGCTTTCAGCGGGCAGCAGCGGGGTACCGCAGGCGAGCCCGCAGAGGATCGTGAGGGTCCAGGCATTGGCCGGCAAGGTCAGCCCGAAGTCGACCCAGGAGTGGACTGCGGCGGCGGCCAGCGCGCCCAGCGCGGCCAGCCCTGCGGCGCGGTCCTCGCTCCGTCGGCCCCGTTCGAGGACCCAGAATAGTCGCCGCCCCAAATGAAAAAGGCCGTAGGCCAAAAGCGGCAAGCTGAGGACGCCGGTGGTCACCAGGAGTTCCAAGAGGTCGCCGTGGGCGTGGAACCAGGTCTTGTCGAGGTGCGCGGGCTGGACCAGGGGGAAAGCCTGGCGGAAAGTGCCGAGCCCGGTGCCAGTCCACGGGAAAAGCGTCCACAACTTCAAGGTCGCTGCGTACACCGTGAAGCGGTCGCCCCACGCGATTTCATAGGTCGAGGTAGTGAGCAAGCGACCGAAGCCGTTCTGCCAACCAAACAGGACCACACTCGAAACGCCCAAAACGATGACGGCCAAGCCCAAGAGTCCGGACTGCCAGCGGCGCTCGCGGGCGGTGAGCAGCAGGGTCTGGGTCAAAACCGCCACCACCACTGCGAGGAGCCCACCCCGCGAACCAGAAAAGGCCAGGCCAGCAAAGAGCAAGATGAACATCAGCAGGGGCAAGCTGAGCAACAAGAGACGGTGTTCTGCTGGCATTTCGCGCTGCCTGACGCGTCGCCAAGCCCACCACAGCCAGGCAAAGCAAGCGGTGGTTGGCAAGGCCAGGAAAAACGCGAAGTGGTTGGGGTTGACGAACGTCCCACGCAAGCGGCTCGGATCGCCGGGCACCGCGAAGTCCCAGATCCGCGCGTCGCGCTCGAACCAATTCCCGGTCCCGTAGATGATTTGAAAGCAGGCGACCGCGAGCAAGGTCAAGGCGGCCAAACGCCGACCGACGCGCCGCTCCCCGAGCGCAGTGGCCGCGAGGAAGCCGAGCGCTAAGGCCAGCCAGTCGCTGCCCACCACGCGGCTGACCTGCGGGGCGAGCGACAGCGGTACGCCCCAGCTGGGGTCCCCCAAGAGCTTCTGCGTATCGTCCCAGATCGTGACCAGGTGCGGGGCAAGCCCTGCGGCGAGAAAGCGCGGCCAGGGCCAAGACTGCAAGATCCCCCAGCCGCCGAAAAGCGCCAGCACCAGGGCCGGACGGGCAGCGGGGAAGAGCGTCTGGGGGTTTTGCCAACGCCACAGAACCAGCGCACAAGACGCCACCCCGGCCAGGGCCAAGAGCCAGCGCTCTTGCGGCAAGACCCCGCCGAAAACCAGCGGTCCCCAGCCGATGATCAGCAACAGCAGCGTGAGCGAGATGGCGAAAGCGGAGTCGTTGTGTCGTATCATCGCCAAGCGTTCGAACGTTGAGCCGGATTCACGTCAACGGAGAGATCATGTTTTTTCGCTCGTACCGATCATCCTCACTAGAACTGGGATTCCTGCTGCTCGGGCTGAACCTGCTGATGCTACCAGGGTCGCTCAGCGCGCAGTATACCCGTCCCGGCACCCCGGCACCACAGAACGTGACGCCGCCGCGCGAAGACCTCGAAGAGAGCTATGAGCAAGCCCGCTGGCGCTTGGGCCAGCTGCGGATCGGGCCCTGGCTGGGCTTTCGTGACGTCGCCTATGTGTCGAACGTGAGCGATCGTCTGGATGACGAAGGCGACAACGATTTGACGGCGACTGTGGGCGCGGGCCTGCGGGTTTATTTGCGCAGCGGCAAGGTCTACTGGACGGCCCATGCCTTGCCCGAGTACGTCTACTGGCAGGATGCCGCAGAAAAGCGCCGCTTAAACGGCCGTTATGGGCTCGGGATGTTCGCCTACTGGAGCCGGTTGACCTTCGAAGCCTCCGCCCGGCGGAACGAAAGCCAGCAATTCTTCACTTCCGAGTTGCAACAGCTGACCACTCTTCGCGAAGACCAGCTCAAACTGGCGGCAGAACTCCAGCTAGCCCGTCCGCTGACCCTCTTCGCCACGGCAGGGCATCACGAAAGCCAAGGTTTGGAGGACGAAAACCCGATTTTCTCCCTCCTCGATCGCGAGGTTGAGGACGTGGAGCTGGGTATCCGCTTCCGGCCCAACGATCGCTGGCAATTCGGGGTGGGCTGGCGCGATGGCAGCACCGACTTTCAACCCGGAGCGCGCAGCCTGTCGCACGAGGACCGCAGTGGATTTGCGACCCTGGGGTTTAAAGGTGCCCGCACCGACCTGCAACTGCGGCTGGACGCCCGCTCGCTCGAACCCAGCGCGGGATCCGAGTTCCAACCCCTCGACGAGATCACGGGCAACCTGGAAGTCTTGTGGACCGCCAGAGAACGGATCACTCTCCTCGCCTACGCCCGGCGCGACGTGCTCGCGGCTTTGACGCGCACCAGCACGGCCATCTTGAGCGAGCGGACGGGCACCCGGCTCGAACTCGGCGGCCGGCGCATTTCCCTGGCGTGGACCGCGGAACGCGGAGAGGATGATTTCGTCACCTTGCCCGGTGCCAGCCCACGGCGCGATGACGTGACCGTGGGCGGCATGGAGTTCAGCATCGAACTCTGGCGCTTGATCCGTTTGCGGTTGCAAGCGCTCAAGACCGAGTATGACTCGAATCTCGCGCCCTTTGACCGCGAAGTGACCACGTTCGGTGCCAACCTCGAGCTGGGCGCCTTGTTCCGGCGGCTGCGTTTGGGCTACCAGGGCGGCATCTGGTAGCCCAAACCACCTTTACCGACTGTGTCTTTACTGCGCGGATCGCGGCGCGTCGGGCTTATTGCGCGGGGAAGAACTGTTCCAAAATGCGATCGGTGCGGGAACGCCAACTGGCCCACCCCACGCCGTCGCCGACCTCGTTCTTGACCAACGGGTAGCCCCGCTCGCTGAGTTGTTGGGCGAGTTGCTGGCTGTCCGCTTGCGCGTCGGAGTTGTTGTTGGTGTCCTTGAAGTCGCTGCGGCTCCACTCGAGATACCACGTCAGGTCGCGCTTCTCCCCCTGAACCAGCTGGTTGAGCAACTCCTTGGCTCCCGGTTCCCCCACAAAAAACGACTGGAGGGCGGCCTTGCTGAAAGTCGCGGACTGCTGGAGCGCGGTCATCGCTGCGGCAAGAGCGGCTGAGCCCATGCCCCAGACCGCGCGCGCCTGGCGCTCGGTCCGGGTGCGATAGGTGCGGTCGAGGGTGGGCACCAGTTCTTCTGCGATCGCGCGACCATGAAGATCCGTGCGCGGGCCGCCATACTCGGCCCAAGCCGCGCGCGGAACAAAAGCCACGATCAGCGGAGCGATGCGCGAACCGATCAGGTTCTCCAGGGTGTTTTCGACCAAACCCTCACCCAAAGCGCGATCGCCGGAGTAAACGACGAGCAGGGGGTAGCGTTCTTGGCCTTGGTCATAACCCGGAGGCAAGTAAACTTTGACCTTACGCTCGTTTTCGAGGAGGGTGCTTTTCCAGGGCAGCTCCTCGACCCGTCCGCGCCGGTTCTGCGGCGCTTTTAGGTGCGCGGGTTCTTGCCAGCCCGGCATGCGGATCTCCGAGGCCATTTCGTTCGGCCGTCCCACCTTGTGGGGATTTTTGGGGTCGGGCATGCCCTGCTCATAAACAAAAAAGCGGTAGGTGTAGAGCGCACCGGGTTCGAGCTCGAACGAGCGGTAGAAGAAATCCGTGCCAGGAATTCGCTGCATGGGCAGATCTTGGCCAAAAGCCATGTTGCCATTGACCACCAGATCCTTGACGTCCCCCTGGAACACCAGGTGGACTAGGCGCTCGCCTTCGTAAATCGGGAAACTTGGGTGTGCGGCCAGGAATTCGTCGATCGCCGCTTGCTGGTTCGAAGCCGCGCTCACCCGGCGAACGAAATCGCCGAAAGCGCCGCGCAGCTCGTTCGCCGGCATTTCCGCGGGTGCAGTGGCCACCGCCGGTCGTGCACCACCCGGGCTCACCTTGATGCTCGTGATGTCCTTTAGGTTGCGCAAGTAGACGCGTCCGCCGGCAAAGCTGGGGGCAGTGATCGAGCCGCGTTCGAAGACCGACAGCCGGGCTTTTTCTTGGTAGCCCGCGGGCGACGCCGCTGCCACGACCAGCTCGCCGTTCGGCGCCTGGATCAGCAGATGGCCGTCGACCAGGGCGAGATTGCCGCCGCCCGGTGGCCGCGATTTCCACACCGCTTTGCCGGTCAAAGCGTCCACGCAAGTGAGGAAGCGGCCGTTGAAGCCGTAAATATGACCTTCGTAGGGCGCTGGCACTGCGTAGGTTCCCTTGAGTTCGGTGGTGCGCCAGACCTCGGCCGCGCGGTAGTTATCGTCTTGCTTTTCGATGCGGTAGAGCACGGATTCGGGCCAGTAATTGACCAGCACCTGGCCCTCGCCGATGGGCACTGGCTGTGACGCCGTGCCCAGCTCTTGCGCTTTGTGCTCTTGCTGCCAGAGCACTTTACCGGTGGCGGGCACGAGCCCCAGCAAACGGCCGTTGTTGATCGCCAAGAGTTGCTCTTCGCCGCCTACCTGAAGCAACGTGGGCGACTGATAATCGACGGGGTCGTCGCCGGTGGACCACAACAGCTCGCCGGTGTGGCGATCGAGTCCGAGGATCGATTTGCCGTTGGCACCGCCGGCTTGCACCACCACCACCTTGCCCACGACGAGCGGCGCGCTGGTAAAACCATAATCGGGCGCCTTGGCCCCGAAATCCACGTCGAGCTTGCGCGCCCAGCGCAGCTGGCCATTGTCGAGGCCCACGGCGACCAGGTGGCCAAAACCGCCGAGGCCGTAGACCACCCCATCTTGCAGGGTGGGGGTGGCGAGCACGCCATCGTCTGAGCCATCATGGCCTTTGTAGACCTCGGCAATGCGGTAGCGCCACAGCTCTTGACCATCGCTGGTGCGCAAGGCCACGAGGAAATCGTCCTTGACATCAGAAAAAGCAGTGACCAGACGGTCACCCGCGATCACGTTGCCGGAGTAGCTCGAGCCGAGCGGACGGGTCCAGGCCACTTCTAGCTGGACACCGTCCTGGCTGAACAACCCATTGCCGTCGGCGGTGAGGTTCAGGTAAGGGCCGCTCCAGCGCGGCCAGTCCGTGGTGTTGGCCCAGGCCGGAGTCAGCGCGACTCCGCTGAGCGCTGAGATGAGCAGGAGCAGGAGCAGGGGGCTTATCCGCTGGATGTTCACGACAAGGTTCCTCGGTGTTGAATCGTGGGAAGGTCGAGCACTCGTTAGCGTTCAGGATGTGTACGTTACCCACAACCTTGGGTTGCAGCAAGCGCGAGCTTCAGCAGCGACCTAGAAGGCGCTGGGCACGAGCGACACGAGCGATCGTCGCCTGCGAATCACCGTGTGTGCGTGTTAGGATAGCCCTTGCCGCGCAGATTCCGCAAACCTACCGCTTGAGCTTTTGATGTCAGATTTCAACCGCGAGGAACTCGAAGGCCTCTACCACCTGAGCCGTGAACTCCTGACGCTCGACGATTATGACCGCATGCTCGACACCATCTTCGAGCAAGCGCTCAAGATCTTGCGCGCCGAACACGGCTTCTTGGTGCTCGCCCGCGGCCTCGACTTCGACTTCAAAGTGGTGCGCAACTGGAAGCAGGATGTGTTCGCCGGCAATGGTGAGCCAGTCAGCCGTTCGATTGTCCGCGGGGTGCTCGAGCGCGGGGAGCCCGTCCTGATCGAGGACGCCCTGGCCGACGAGCGATTTGCCAAGACCGAGAGCATCTTGCGTCTGGGGATTCGTTCGGTGTTGGCCGCTCCGCTCGAAGTCCAAGGCGAGCGGAAAGCCGCTTTGTACCTCGAAGCGCGCAGCCTCGATCGCTTATTCGGGCCCGAGAAATTCCCACTCTTTACCGCGATTTTGGAGCTTTCTCAGCGGGCGCTCACCGGCTGCGTCAAGCGCCTCCTCCTCGAACAGCGCAACAGCTTGCTCGAAAAGGACTTTTTGGCCCGTCACCGGTTTCCCGGCATCATCACCCGCAATCCCGGCTTCGTCAAAATCCTCGAAACCGTCGCCCAAGTTGCGCCTTCGGAACTGCCGATCCTGGTGCAAGGACCCACCGGGACCGGCAAAGAGCTGATCGTGCGCGCGCTGCACTTGAACAGCCGGCGCGCGCAGAAACCTTTCGTGCCGGTCAACTGCGGCGCGATCGCACCCGCGCTCATCGAATCGGAACTTTTCGGTCACGTGCGTGGCGCTTTTACCGGAGCCCATCGCGACAAGACCGGCCTGATCGCAGCTGCCGAAGGCGGCACCCTGTTCCTCGACGAAGTCGGAGAATTGCCCCCCGAAGTCCAGGTCAAGCTGCTGCGCACCCTACAGTTCGGCGAGGTGTTGCCGGTCGGTGCGACGCAGTCTAAAGCGGTCGATGTGCGGATCGTGGCCGCGACCAATCGCGACCTCGAAAGCGAAGTGCGCGCCGGCAAGTTTCGTGAAGATCTGCTCTATCGTCTCAACGTCGTGACGATTGATCTGCCGCCGCTGTGCCAGCGCTCCGACGACATCTTGCCGCTGTTTTACCACTTCTTGACGCGGGCGGCTGCCGAAGCCCAGCGGCCGCTGCCCGAGGTCTCGCCCCAGCTCGAAAAAGTGCTCCAGACGCACAGCTGGCCGGGCAACGTCCGCGACCTGGAAAACGAAGCCCGCCGGCTGCTGGTGGTCACCCCGAACGGACTGCCGCTCACCGTGGACCGACTCTCGCCGCGGATCACCCGCAGCAGTGAGGAGCCGGCTGGAAGCCCTACCACCCTCGACGAACTCGAACGCCAGCACATCCGCAAGACCCTGGAGGCCATGGGGGGCAATCGGACGCTCGCTGCGCGTGCGCTCGGCATCAGCCGCGAAGGACTGCGCAAGAAGCTCAGCCGGCTGGGCGGGTCCTGGTTGGCGGTCGGGCTGATCACACTGTTTCTTGACGCTTGCGGTCCGGGGGGAGCGCCGCAGGGCGCGGGCCAGGGGTCTGACCCGGCGACTGCGGCTCGCCACGTGGTGCTGGTCAGTCTCGACACCGTGCGCGCTGATCACCTCGGCGCTTATGGTCATGCACTCGCCCAAACCCCCAACCTCGATCGCGTGGCCCGCGAAGGCGTGCGCTTTGCCGACGTCAGCACTCCGGTGCCCTTGACCTTGCCCGCGCACGCCTCGCTGCTGTCGGGATTGTCGCCGCTTGCCCACGGCCTCACCGTCAATGGCGGCGGGCGCTTTCCGGCCGAACTCACAACGCTCGCCACCCACTTGGCGGCTGCGGGTTTTACTACCGGGGCTTTTGTCGGTGCGTTCGTGCTCGACCAGCGCTTTGGGCTGGCGCGCGGTTTTGCTCACTACGACGACGCGATCGAGCGGCCGGCAGGCCAGCGTCCGCAACTCGAAGCCGAGCGGCCGGCGGCCGAGGTCATCGGTCGCGCGGTCGCTTGGCTGCAGCACCAAGACGGCCAGCGTCCAGTGTTTCTTTGGGTTCACCTCTACGACGCCCATGCTCCCTACGCGCCGCCCGAACCCTTTCGCTCCGGCTTTGCCGACCGTCCTTACGACGGTGAAATCGCTTACCTGGATACCCAAGTGGGAGAGCTTTTACACGCGATCGAACAACCGGGCTGGGCTGAGAAAACCCTGCTCGCGGTGGTCGCCGACCACGGTGAAGGCTTGGGCGACCACGGCGAGGCAAGCCACGGCTTGTTGCTTTACGAGTCGACGCTCCGCGTCCCATGGCTGCTCCACGGACCGGGTTTGCCCGCGGGACACGTGGTCCACTCACCGGTCAGCCTGCTCGACGTGGCCCCCACCCTTGCAGCGTGGGTGAAGCAGCCGCTGGTCTTCGCTGGGCACGAGCTTGTCGGACGGGATCTGGGGAGCGCCCTCCGAGCCCGCGAAGAGCCTGCGCCAAGTGAGCTTTACGCCACCACCTCCTATCCCACCCAATTTGGTTGGAGTGCGATCGCAGCGCTGCGTCACGGTTCCCTCAAGTTCATTGCCGCCCCCCAACCCGAGCTGTACGACCTCGCGCCAGATCCCGGCGAGACCCGCAATCAGTTCGCCACCGCCCGCCGCACGGCCCAACCCTTAGCCGAGCGCTTGCAGCAGCTGGTGGCGCAAATGGTTCCAGCCAGCCAGCACGCGGTCGACGCTACTACCCGGGCCAAGTTGAGTGCCCTGGGCTACGCTGCCGGAGCAACCCAGAGCCTGCCCCGTATTCCTGATCCCGAACGGGCGGATCCCAAGGTTCAAGTTGCGCTCTTTTCGGCCTGGGAAAAGGCTTATGGTCAGCTCGAAGCCGGTGAGCTCAGCGCGGCTTTGCCGGTACTCACCCAGCTGGCAGTTGCGGACCCTAAGAATCCGATCTTCCGCAACAGCCTGGCCCGCGCTTTCAAGGAGCGGGGTGAACTCAGCTCCGCGATCGCGGAGTACCAGGCGGCCGTGCAAGGCGCGCCCGCTGACGTCGACAACTGGTATGACCTGGCCTCGGTCTTGAACCTGGCTGGACGTCCCCAAGAAGCTTTTGCCGCCGCACGCGAAGCCCTGAGCCGCGACCCGGCGCGCTCAGACGTGGCTAATTTGCTGGGGATTTCTTACCTCGCCGAAGGCCAGCTCGGGCCGGCGCGCGAACATTTCGAGCTGGCCCTCTCGCTCGACCCGCGCGATGCGACCGCCGCCAACAACCTCGGCAACGTCCTGCGCGCCCAGGGTCAGCTCAGCGCAGCCGAAGAAGCCTACCGCCGTGCACTCGCGCTCGCTGCGGACTATCCCGATCCGTGGAATGGTCTCGGCACCCTGGCGATCGAGCGCCAGCAGTTCCAGCAAGCAATTCAGGCGTTCGATCGGGCGTTAGAGCTGGCTCCTGGCTTTCACGAGGCGAGGCTCAACCGGGGCATTGCTTATGAGTTGCTCGGGGACCGTCAAACCGCGGCCGCAGTGTACCGCGATGTGCTCACCAAGACCGCCGGCAACCCCCACGCGCGCCAGCAGCGGGAGGCCGCCGATGAGCTGCTGCGACGTCTCGCCCTGCACTCGAAGTAGGGTCTCTTCCCGCGAGGAAAGCTGGCATTGACCTTGCGTAATCTCCCGTCTTAGCAGTCGGATCGCAGTCGGTCGTCGCGAAAACAATCAGCCAACCAACCAGCCAACCAACCAGATGCCCATCACCGCTCCAAGACCTCGAGGCTCCGCTAAACGGGTCTCCGTGCGATATCCCGCGGCATCTGTGGGCGACGAGTCGCTGCTGGACTGCGAGATATACTCGAGATAAACTTGGAGATATAATCGAAGTACTTTTATCCGCCGTTCAGAACTCTGAATGACGAAATTCAAAAACCCGTAGAGCGAGCTGTCTACCCAAAACAATGGAGAGTCCAGAGGGGAGTCTTGATGATGAGAAGCCAAATGCATAGCAAGAACTTTTTGACCCTGATCCTGCTTTTGAGCCTGGTGGTTGCCGGGCCAGCGCTGGCGCAAAACTCCGGCGGCCTGCTGCAAGGAGCTGTGATCGACCAAGAAGGCGGGGCCCTGCCGGGGGTCACGGTGACCGCGACCAACCAGGACGCTGGCTTTCACCGCACCGCCGTGACCGATGCGACGGGTAAATTCCGTTTCCCGGTCATGCCAGCCGGCGCCTACAACGTCACGGCCGAGCTCGAGGGTTTCGGCACCCAGCGTATCGACGGCGTGGTCCTCAACGTGGCGACCACCCGCGAGGTGTCGTTCAAGCTCGCCCTCGCTGAGATCCGCGAGGAGATCATCACCATCGCAGACGCTGCGCCGGTGATCCAGAACTCCGCGACCGTCGGCTCCGTGATCAGCCAGCAGCAGCTCGAGAGCCTGCCGCTTAATGGCCGTCAGTTCGCCAACCTCGGCACCCTGGCAGCCGGAACCACCCTCGATTTCAACACCGACCCGACCAAGCCCGGCCAGCAGGTCATCAGCGTGGCGGGCGGCAATGGCCGCAACGTCAACTACCTGGTCGATGGCGGCGACAACATGGACGACACCATCGGCGGTGCGCTGCAGAACTTCAGCATCGAAGCGGTCCAGGAGTTCAAGATCCAGACCCAGCAGTACAAGGCTGAGTACGGACGCTCGACCGGTGCAGTGCTTTCGGTTGTCACCAAGAGCGGCACCAACGAGTTCGACGGCAGCGTTTTCGGGTATTTCCGGCGCGATGACCTCAACGCCAAGACCGAAAGCGAAAAGCGGTCCGGCGGTGACAAGCAGGCGTATAGCCGCGATCAGTACGGCGCCTCGTTGGGCGGCCCGATCGTCAAGGACCGGGCGCACTTCTTCGCCACCTATGAAAAAACCGAGCGCGATGCCTTCGTGATCACCTTCACGGAAGGTACCGCCCCCGCGTTTGATGGAGCAGTCACCCCAGTGCCGTTCACCGACGAACTGATCAGCGGCAAGATCTCGGTTGACTTGACCACCAAACAGTTCCTGCAAGTGCGCTACGGCTACCAGAAGAACACCGACAAATACAACGCGGTGCCCAACGTCACTCCGGATAACTTCGGCACCCTGACCAACACCTACTCGAGCATCTTGGGTGGTCACACCGCCCAGATCGGGGCCAACAGCTTCAACGAGCTGACCCTGCAATACAGCGACTTCGAGAACCTGATCGTCGCTGATTCGGACAACCCGACGATCTACTACTCGAACGGCGTGGTCACTGGCCAGAACGGCAACACGCCGCAGGGCACGATCCAGAAGAAGCGCCAGCTGAAAGACGATTTCAGCTTCTCGAAGACGCTCGGCGGCGATCGCCACGATTTCAAAGTGGGCGTTGAACTGGTCGAAGAACCGACCCTGGGCGGCGACTTCCCGACCGGTCTTTTTGGTCAGTTCACCGCGGCTGGCGACAAGCCGGGATCACCGATCACCCAGATCCTGTTCAATGCCGGCACTTTCGAGTACAGCGCCCCGAACGATCAGCGACGTTTCTACTTCCAGGATGACTGGCAGGTCAACGACCGCTTGCTCTTGAACCTCGGCCTGCGTTACGAATGGACCGACGTCCTCGAACTCGACCAGACTTCGAGCAAGATCTGGCAGACCCTGTCCACCCAGACCACTTACAACGAGTCCTACCTCAAGGACTTCCAAGGCGGCAAGGGCGGCAAG
>CAZCOV010000168.1:10091-13212 GCA_964499975.1 uncultured Thermoanaerobaculia bacterium | reverse complement strand
TCGACTACATGAAGGCGCGGTACTGCAGTCCGATTTTGGGGCGGTTCTTGAGTCCAGATCCGGTTTTGGGGGATCCGCGCAAGCCCCAGAGCTGGAATCGCTACGCCTACGTCCGGGGTAACCCGATCAATTTTGTGGATCCTGAGGGTCAGTGGTCATTTAGAAAGCGGACTAGCGGCCGCTCCTCTCTGCTGGGTAGGTGCAGTGATATGATGCTGACCTCATGACCAGCCAGGACTCGCTCAACTCGCTTGCCGATGCCCCCGAAGGGTTGGAGAGCGCGGGCGTCCGCGCCTCTTTCCTCGAGTACTTGCACGCTTGCCCGGTGTGCTGGAACCCAGAGCTCGAGCATTACTGTCGGGTGAAGTCGTTGTTTAACCCCGACGAGTTCATCCACTACGAACGCTGTACCCGCTGCCAGCTCGTCTTGCGCAACCCGCGGCTGCCCACCCGCTACCGCGAGTCGCGCTACGAAGAGGGCGAGGTGCCAGCCGAAAGCAAGAAGCTCAAACCGCGCAACCAGCTGCACTACGCTTTCATGCTGCGGCAAATCGCGCGCCTGCTGCCGCCGGGAAGTGGCCGCCGACTGCTGGACTTTGGCTGCGGCGCCGGAGGTTTTCTCGTCGCAGCGCGGGACGCTGGATTTGACGTCATGGGCCTCGAACTCAACCGCGAGCTCGCAGCGCACGTGGTCAACACTTACGGCATCCCAGTGTTTCAAGGGGTAGCCACGGATCCGGGTTTCGCGTCCGAGCGTTTCCACTTGATCTTGAGCTCCCAGGTCTTCGAACACCTGGTCGATCCCCGCGCGACTTTGCTCGAACTGCGCCGCCACTTGCTGCCGCCAGGACTCATCCTGATCGAAGTGCCCAACCTCCTGCACATCCGGGAACGCCTGGATAAGGGCCGGATCATGGACGATTCGCACCTCTTTTATTTCAGCGCCAAGAGTTTGAACCGGATGCTCGAAGATGCGGGGTTTACGGTGCTCAAAGTGCAGCAGGGCTTGCGCCCCTACCGTGTCATGGGCCGCACCGAGCCCTTCTCCGACGGGTTCCACAACTTCGGGCAAGCCCTCTTTTCTGCCGTGGGGATCCGCACTGGCTTGAGCGTGATCGCCCGGCTCAAGGACGCTTAACCCTCGCATGAGCGC
Organism: uncultured Thermoanaerobaculia bacterium; assembly: GCA_964499975.1. Classification (GTDB taxonomy): domain Bacteria; phylum Acidobacteriota; class Thermoanaerobaculia; order Multivoradales; family J023; genus CAZCOV01. Next base: position 12,059 of record CAZCOV010000168.1, on the reverse strand, counting down.
CCGTCGCGCCGGCATCCTGCTCCACCCCACGTCTTTGCCCGGCCGTTTTGGTAGCGGCGACTTGGGGCCTGAAGTCGACCATTTTTTGGATTGGGCCGCGCGCGCTGGGCAGCGGGTGTGGCAAATTCTGCCGTTGGGACCGGTGGCAGCGCACGGCTGCCCCTACGATGGCCTGTCCGCCTTTGCGGGAAACCCCTGGCTGATCTCCCCCGAAAGTTTGCGCGACGATGGTCTGCTCACCCCGCAAGACCTCGAGTCCGTCCCGGATTTTCCTGCTCAGACAGTGGCTTTCGCGGAAGTTGCCCAAGTGAAAGAGCTGCTGCTCCGCGGTGCTTTCGCCCGCTTCAAGAGCAGCGCAGCTCCCCCTCTCGCGGACGCGCTGGCCAGCTTCTGCGCGGCTCCGGAGCAGCAGGTCTGGCTCGCAGATTGGGCGCTTTTTGCCGCGCTCAAAGCCCGCTTCAACCAGCGCCCGTGGCATACGTGGGATCGCTCGCTCAAAGAGCGCGAGCCACAAGCCCTGGACAGAGCGCGCCAGGAGCTGGCACCCGAGCTGGACTACCAGTGTTTCGTCCAGTTCTGCTTCTTCCGGCAGTGGCAGCGGGTCCGCACCGCAGCCGCCGAGCGTGGCATCCAGTTGCTCGGGGATTTGCCGATTTACGTGGCTTGGGACAGCGCAGATGTGTGGGCTCACCGCGAGCTTTTCGACCTCGACGACGCGGATCAACCGATGGCCGTGGCGGGTGTACCGCCGGACTACTTCAGCCCCACCGGACAGCTCTGGGGCAACCCCCTGTACTGCTGGGACCGGATCGCGGCCACTGGTTTTGCCTGGTGGGTCGACCGCTTGCGCGCCAACCTGCGCTGGACCGACGTCGTCCGGCTCGATCACTTCCGCGGTTTTGCGGCGTACTGGCGGATCCCGCGAGGAGAGGCGACCGCGGTCAACGGCGGCTGGCACCCCGGTCCTGGCCGCGCCTTGTTCACCGCGCTCGCGCAAACCCTCGGTCCGCTGCCGCTGCTCGCCGAAGACCTGGGCGAGATCACTCCGGACGTCCACGCCTTGCGCGACGAACTCGGCTTGCCCGGCATGCGCATCCTGCAGTTCGGTTTCGCTGATCCGGGTAGTCCGCATGCGATCCACCACCTGACGCCAAAAACCGTGGTTTACAGCGGAACCCACGACAACAACACCCTGCTCGGTTGGTTTCAAGGCTTGAGCCCGGACGCGCAGCAGCAGGCCTGCGACTACACCGGCGCGAGCGCTGCCGAGGTCCCCTGGGCGATCCTCCGGTTGGCCTACACTTCGGTTAGCGAACTCGCGATTCTCCCCGTGCAAGACCTCCTCGGGCTCGATGGGAGCGCGCGCATGAACACCCCGGGGGTGACCACCGGTAACTGGGGCTGGCGTCTGCTCGCTGGCGCGCTGACCGACGACTTGGCCGACCGTCTCGCCCACCTCGTCGCGCTCAGCGATCGGCGCGGCTGACGTCTGGCGACCCGCGCGCGCTCGTCGACTCGACGTGCCGGGCCTGGCGGTGCTTTCAGCGGCTCTTGGCCAACGCGATCTGGCCGAGCGACACCGCGAGCAGCAGGGCTCCCACCGGCACCAGCAGGATCGCCGGGCTGGGGTCCGCTTCGCCATGGCCGATGCCGCCCAACAGGAATCCCCAAGGCACCAGCAGCGCCCCCACCGCCAGCCCGCGGTCGATCCGCTGCCACCGCGCGGGCGACAGCGTCAAGCGAGGCACGAGGGCGACGATCAAGAGGCTGATCGCGCTGAGCAGCGCACCATGGGCATGGGCGAGCACCCACAGCTCGCGGCGTAAGGGATCTTCCAAATAGAACGGGGCCTTGAACAGGTGCAACGCTTCGAGGACCATCCCGCTGAGCAGCCAGGCAAAGAGCCCCCAGCGGCCGCAGCCGAGCGTCCAGGGGAGGGTTTTACTCACCAATCGCCACCGGAACCTC
>CAZCOV010000168.1:0-10081 GCA_964499975.1 uncultured Thermoanaerobaculia bacterium | reverse complement strand
ACGCGCGCTGCCAGCCAAGCGGCGAGGAGCGCTGAATCGAGGTTACCGTCCTCCAGAAAATGCCAGCCCGGGCTCGCGCCGGGCGCGAGACCCAGGGGCTGGACCGTGGTCAGTCGGTCGCGCACCGCCTGGCGAAGTTCCAGGGGCGCGTGGGGCCAAGGCAGATCCTTTTCCCCCGTCAGTTCGGCCAGGGCCCCGCGGGCAGTGCGCCGGACATTGGGAAACGGATCGACCAGCAGCTGGGCGAGGAGCGGTACCGCCAGCTGACGGACTTCCGGCTCGGGCCCGGGTAAGCCGAGACGAAAAGCCGCGAGTGTGCGATAGACCACGTCCCCTGCAAACAGTGCCCGCGGCAGTTCCGGCACTTCCGCGAGGTTGGCTGCGGCAGTCCCCGCAGCCGCGTCCGCGGCGCCTGGCCACCAAGTCGTCGTCTGCGCCACAGCCCAGCGGCGAGAACGCCCGCTGTGGCAGACCGTACAGGCGTCCGGCATGCCCAGAGCAGCTGCCGTGCGCGGGTCGGGCGAACGGATCTCGTGGCTCGGATGCCAGCTCATGATCCCGTAAACCACGGGCGGCATGTGGCAGGAAACGCAGCGGCTGCCCGCGCTTTTTTCAGGGTGGTGGGTGTGCGCCGTCAGGGCATCTCCTGCTTGGTCCGCATGGCATTGCGTACACATCAAATCGCCCAAGCGATCCGGCCGCAACTGGCCATGGACGTCACCCTCATGCATGGCATGGCAGGACAAGCAAGTCAGCTTGCCAGCTTGAAAGCAGCGGCTGCGCAGCAATCCCTGATACTCGTAAGCCGTCAAACGGGGCGAGCCATCGGCCCAGAAGCGCGGGGCAAAGCTGTAAGCGCCCAGCTGCGTGGACGCGGTCACCGGCTTGTAGTACCGCGCCAGGTCCTCGCCCGCGGTGAACGGATCCCCTTGGTGCATGATTTCGCGGATCGCAGCGGTTTCGACCGGCACCCGCTGGCCATGGCAATGACCGCACACTTGGGTCGAGCGCAGCGGATCGAGCCGTGCAGGGTGGACGATCGTGGGGTCCGCGAGATCTCGCCAGGCGAAAGCCAGCCGCCGCCACGGCTGGCGCATCCGCCGCGCATGCTCTTCCCCCGGACCATGGCAGGCTTCGCAAGCGATCCCCAACTCCGCGACCGACGAGTCGATCCGTCCTTCCGGCCCCAGCGCGGCCGCGACCGGCTGGCTCAAGTCGAGCCCCGGACGGGCCTTCACGTTGTGACAAAAAATGCAGTTCAGGTCCCACACCGCGGTATTGGCGTGGAAGGGCTCGCCGTCGGGGTGAAAGAAGGCTTCCGAAAGATGAAACCAGCGCTCTTCAGCCAGCGAGTAGGCCACGGGCAGGCGCACGTGACGATCGCCCAAGCGGGTGACGTACTGCTGCATCCGCCGCGAGCCCACGGTCCGGACCACGGGAAAAACCTGGAGCTCCCCGCTTTGCGGATGCGTGGTGGTGAGGGCGAAGCCGCCGTCTGGGGTGCGGTGCGGGGTCGAGAGCACGCCCAGCCACTCCCGCGGCAAGCCATCGAACGGCGCGCGCACGGCCTGCGCTGAAGCTTCCTGGGTCATGGTGCGGTGAAAGGTGCGGTGCCAGCTGCGGTGGCGTTCGCGGTGGCAAGGCTCGCAGCGGGTCGACGTCGAGTAGCGCGCCTGCGCCCGCAGCGCAGCGAATCCTCCTGACGGTTCCGGCCCCACGGGATCGCGCAGCACGGTCGCCAATGCAGCCGCGGCCGCGAGCCCAAGGCCGCAGCCCAACCACCAACGCCAGCGAAAGGAAGACCACCTCGCCATGAGTCTTGGCGATTCTACGGCATCCCGGCAACTTCAGCCGCACTTCACGTCCCGCCTTGCGCGGCTGGCGGCTCGGCCTTCACAGCAGCGGACCGCGTCAAGGTGAGTTTGATCCTGAATTCAGCGTCGACCTCTGCGGCGTCCCGGGGACCCGATCGCGCCACTCGCACGGTGTAATCCCCAGCAGCGGGCAGGGTCAGCGGGGTCGAGACCGGTTGACTCGGGGTCAGAGGCGAGTTGAACAGCGGTCGCTGATCCGGTGCCAGCAGGGTCAGCTGGAGGTCCGCATTGCCGGCGAGATGCTCACCGCGGAGGCGCACGACCGCGCCCGCAGCAGCTGCGAAAGCAAAGCCAAAGGAGTCGGGACCGCGCGCGGGGAGCACGCCGTCGAGCGAGGTTCCCAGCTTGAGCTTGGGGAGTGGGCAGGGGGCGGAAAGGGAGGGCGGGAGCGTTGCGGCCTCGCTGCTTTGGACCACCGACCCCGGCGGCGAGGCCGCTACGGCTTCGATCTTGCTTCCGTCTTCCCGGGTGCAGCTAAAGGTTAGGGTAAAACGACCAATACCGCGGCTGTTTTGGAAACGAACCTGGTAATCCCCTGGCGCGGACAGTTTGCCCGTACTGACCTTGAGGATCCGCTGCGGAACGTCTTTCCCGCCAATCCGGTTGCCCGCGGGATCGTTCAGTCCGCCCACGAACGCCAGGTATTCGCCGGCAGGGGCCACGCGGAAACGGAGCCGCTCTCTGGCTTGCATCCGAATGCGGTAAGTTCGCGTTTCCTGATTTTGCCGAAACTCCCCCTCCACTACCTGCCCACAACGCACTTCCGTGGCTTCCTCAGCGAGGGCGAGTCCTGCCCAGCCGAGGGTCCAACACAACCCGATGATCTTCGCATTCATCAGTCCACCTCCAACGCCCTGCGCGGGCGGCTACTAACCCGGCTCGCTAGGGACAGTCGATTGCCAGTTCGAGGTCGCGTCCATAGACCCAGCCGCCTGATGGCACAGCAAACCACTCAGTACCTGTTCGCCCCTCTTTGCCCAAAAGCTGGACCTCGGCTCCCGCGCGGAGTTGGGCCCCGGTCATCCCAAAGCGGTAGCCGGGCGCCGCATAGACCACAACTCGCTCGCCGTTCCTGGGAGCGGCCTTGCCTTGGCAGGGAAAACCCGCGGGTAGGGTCTCGGCCAGGGCCGTGGGTCCAGGGGCTGACCCGAGCGCAGGAGACGCACTGGCCGATCGCGCAGGGGCGGCCGCGGCCCGGCGCCCGCTGATTTTGTGCGGGATTTGCCAGCCGTCGAGAGTGTCAGCGACGACTGCGGCCGAGACGGCATGGGCGAAGTGAGAATCCCGGTTTTCCACCATCATCCCCATCACTTCACCATCGCGCAAAACCGGACCCCCAGAGTTTCCTTCTGCAACGGAGCGGTCAAGCATCAAAAGGCTGCCGTCGCGTCCAGAAAGGATGGTCGAGCTGTACAAAGGGGAGGAAGAGCGGCCAGGAAAGCCGACCAGCGACAAGGGCTGTCTGGGTTGGATTCCAGAAAGATCGAGCGCCAGCGCGGTGACCCTGGGTGGAGCATCCTCGACCAGAAGCACGGCTAGGTCGTTGTGCTCATCCATTTCGAGGGTCAGGCCCCGCCGGGGGTGATGTGGATCGCTGGCAAACGCCACTTGGATCAAGTCGCATCCGGCGATCACGTGGGTAGCGGTGACGATGTACGCATCGCGCGCTTCGCTGGCGACCACGAAGCCCGAACCTGGGCTGGTCCTGCCGTCGGCAGTGGTCGTGGTAATCTTGACCACCCCGGTGAGCGGAACGGCTGCAGCTGCCCAGGGCCAGAGCCCGAGCACCAGACACCAAGCCGCGCGCCGCGTCCAGGGAGCGAGGAGGTTGGTAATGTTCGAGTTCACGAGGACGTGGGTCACCCGCTCGCGGAGCTGGCCAGCACGAAGGCTGTACGGGGGGATGATCTGGGGATTGCTCATCGGTTTACTCCCATGGTTGGCCTACGCAGCGGTCGATCCCCTGAGTTACCGCGAACGGGGTTCTCGCCACGAAGGCATCAAGTCCAAACCAGTGGGCGGGCATGACGTCGAACTGCTGGCGGCTATGATCGAACCTGAAGGCCCACAGCCCGCTGCCTTGCCGGACCGGCTTGTGGTGCATTTCTTCCTGGCCCAAGCTGACGAGGTCCACCTCACCGTGCGCGAGCGTCAACCGCAGACCTACTATTGGTTGGATCAAGTCAAACCGACAAAGCCCTGGCAGGCCAAAGTGGTCAACAGCTTTGACTGGCCGAGTCAGGACGTGCTCGCGCCGCTGCAGCTCAAGCCCGCGCAGTTGCTGGTGGTGGCGCGGCTGGGGAAAGCAACGCCGCCGAGCCGGCAAGAACGGGTGGCACCCGTGCTCTTCCATCCGGCGGCTGGACCGCGGCAAATCAACGCTTACCACTTTGTGTTCAAGCTGCAGGCTGCGGCCAAGGTGTCCTGGTCGATCCTGGGCCCGGCCAATCAGGTCCTCGCGCAAGGTGGTGATCCGATCAGGAGACCGGCCGACCTCCCCTTTGACGTGCTGTGGCGGGCTGGGCAGCAGGCCGAGGGCACCTATCGGCTGCAACTCCACGGCTATTTCCTCAATGACAACGTGAAGTTCACGCAGGAAGTCGCGTTTTTTCATACCCCTTCTTGGCCGTAATCCTCGGTTGAATTTCCGGTTGACCCTCAAGGGCATCGGGGCAAAGGCGCGTTGGACCTCCATCGCAGTGGACCTCCGGTAGTTGATCCCAGTTACGTGCCACGGGGCGCAATCATTCGGGCTTCCCCAAAAACTGCTGCGCCAAGCTCAGCCGCAGGTCACGTCCGTGGCCTGGGAGACCGGCGGTGAGCTTGCCAACCTTGCCGGCGAGAACGAGCCGAAGCCGACCGGTCGGGGTGAGGTCGATCTTGACCGCGCGGACCTCGCGCAGGTCGCCCAAGTCGAGGGTTTCTCCTGGATTCAGGCGCACCGACGCTACCCCAGGCTGGTCGGGGTAAGTCAGCGTGCCTTGTTCGAGCGAACTCACCCGCTCGCTTTGGTCCAACTTGAGAAATTCGATCGCGGTCAAGGCCAGGGGACGGCTTACCAGCGGCTTGTCGGTCTGGGGCTTGAAACCGCTGAACGGTACGCTCACGGTCAGGATCAAGCCGTCTGCAGCCGGGTGAAGCTCGGCAAAAGGGCGCTCGCCGCGGACCCGACCCTGCCAGTTGACCACCTCCGCCGAGGCCGGGAGCAGCACCCCTTGGACGTCGACCGACTCACTCAAGAGCTCAAAACGGTCGAGGTCGAGGAGCAAGGGGCTGGTGGTCGTGACTTCGCTGGTCAAATCGACGTCCTCCGCGCTGAGCGAAGCGGTCAGTACCAAGCGGGCGCCGGGGGCGAGCGGGAGGCTGCCCACCGTGGTCAGCGGGGCGTCAGGGAGCTGCCAGGCGAGGGCCGCGCTCGGACCGCGAGCGGTCAGCACCCAAGCGGCTGGCACCGGGTTCTGAGGCGACCAGGTCGAAAGCGCAGCGCCCGGCATTTGCCAGCGCAGCTCGGCGGGCTGCAGCTCAACCCGGCTGAAGCGCGTGAGCGTCAGGGCACGGACGCCGGGCGCGAGGTCCAAGATGGGGTCCCGCCCAGCTTCCCCAATCGCCATTTCCACCCGGCTGGCCACCACCTCAAGGTGGATCAGAGTCGCCGTGCGCACCCCCTGGAGCCCGGCAAAAAGGAGGAAAGGCAGGAGCACCAGCAGTGCCCCTGAGATCCAGCGCAGAACGGGCCGCGGGGGCTGAGGCGGGACGGGATTGAACGGCGACGACCGGACGGTATCCAGCGGCGGTTGCGGCGGTAAATCCTCTGGTGGAAGGGCCGCGACCGGTCGGCGAGCGGCCAGCGGATGCGCGTAGACCGTGTAGGCCAGCCACGTGGGGTCCTGGGGAAACTTTTCGCGTACCGCCAGGCGGGCCTGGTGCATGGCAGCACCGATCGGCAGCTGATTGATGAGAAAAGCGCGGTAGAACGCCTGCGTCAAGGCCACGGCTGGCACCCCCGGGATCGACCACAACGTGCCGATCAAGGCGCCAGCGCCAGCCTGCAGGAAAGCATTGGCGAAACCGCCGAGGCCGGTCAGGGCAGACCCGGTGCCTGCACTTTCACACGCATTGAGGAAAATCAGCGGCGCGTTTTTGAGGTAGCGGCCCCCGCGGTGGAGATCCGAGACGTTCAGTAGATCCCCCCCGGACAGGACCAGAGACGCACTATCTGGGTCATCCGCCGGGGTACTCGCGTGGGTGATGAAGTGCCAGCCACCATGCTCGCCTTGCGCCAGCGTATCCAAGACAGCTTGGCGCCCGGTGATGCGTTCAACCCGAAATCCCGCCAGGGCTTGGAGGAATTGGAATTCTCCCGAGTCGTGATGAAAATCTGGGGGTTTAACCAGCGCCAGGCTTGTCATCGGCAAGGCGCTGGCCGGTTTGCAACCCTCGATCCAGCGGGTCAGGGCAAAAGCTTCCGCGAGGAAAACCGTTCCCTTCCGATCCTCGGGATCCTGCAGGCACAAAAGTTCCCAGGGCACGGCCGCCGCGTCGCCGCTCGCCATGATCTGCAGCGTGCGCGGTCGCGACGGCTGCGCCTGCTGCCACAGCAGGCACTGCAGTTCGCGCGGCAGCAATTTCCTGGTCAGCTGCGACCCTAATCCGGCCAGGCGGTGCTCGTCGACCACCTTGCCGTCTTCAAGCGTCTGCAGCCGGCCCCGGACGTACTGCAAGCTCGGAAAGGGCTCGGAGCGAAAACATTGATGCTCCCCGCCGATCGACACACGGTAGCCCAGCTGCGCCCCTTCGAGCGCAGGTGAAGTCGTGATCACCAAAAGCACGTCCGGCGGGGGTAGCTGTTGCAACGTCGCGCTCACCTCGCTAATGCAATAGCGTAAAAAACGCGCGCGGCGGTCCACCGCGGGGGAGAATTCGCGGGTTGGGGCAAGGGAAAGGTGAGTCCGCTCAGCTGCGGGTCATGGCGTGGCCCCAGCTGGCCCAAACTCGATTTTGAGGTTTTGCTGGTCGAGCAGCTTTGCTTCGCCGCTCGCCGTCAGCCCGAGGAGCTCCAGCCGGTAGTGCGACGTGGTCAAGAAATCGCGCGGCAAAAACAGGCTGAACTCCGACCCCGGTGGGACGTTGCCTTGCCAGACCAGCTGCCCGCTCGGCTCCTCGCGCAACCGCCAGCGGTAAGCCGGAAAAGCCTCGATATCGCCGAACACGAGCGTGATCGCAGCGCCGCGGGCGCCGGCCGCAACCCGCAGGATCGCGGTGGGGCTGCGCACGGTCTCGCCAAAGTTGATGACATCCGGCGATGGGGTCAAGGCCGGAGTCACTTGCTCGGCTAGCTGCCACGACAGCTGGGTGGTGCGCCAGCCCAGGCCGAGGATGGCCAGGATCAGCACTGCGGCGAGCGCGTAGGGAAACCCCAAGGCAGGAGCTTTGGGAGATGGGCTCGCCTGCGGACGCACGAAGCGGACCGGCGGGTCCACGCTTGCGGGTGGCTCCCCTTCTCCCTCTGCTGCGAGCGGGCCGGCCATGAGCCCAGCTCGGACCGCGCGGATCTCGTGGATCCACGCCCGGTATTCGGGGTCTTCGTCGACTTCCGCGCTGAACGCCGCGGCCCGGACGCCTTTTGCGAGGTCCGCGCGCTTGCGCGCCACTTGGGCTAAAACTTCACTTGGAAGCTGGTGACGGCGACGGGCCGCAGCCAAGCGAGCCACGGGCAAAGAGACGCTCTCGCCACAGCGCACACACCCCCCGCCCTCTGCGTCGGGGAGTTCCAGGTCGGCGCTGCCGACGCCCGGAAATGAGTCGAGGGGGACGACCAGCACACGCCCAGGATCCACGACATCGGACGCGAGCACCAACCAGGCGAGCGGCATCGCGCGCGGGGTGGCCAGCACCAACACGTCTCCGCCCTGGATCTGGCCCAGATCCTCGGCCGCGAGCAGACTCTGGCGGCGGACAGCTGCCGCCACCTGCGCGGTCTGCGCGCGCAAAGCCTGGCGCCGGCTGGCGGCGGACTGGCGGCTGGCGGACACCTCTCCTCCGTTCTTGGCTGCGGCGCCGTCCGGACTCGTCGCCCCAGCTGTTGCCCAGGCACGGCCTGCATCCCGACAAGCTTGCAGCATCTGCCCGAGCGTTGCAAAGAGTTCCCGCAGACGATTGCGGGGAATCCCGAGCAACTCGCCGAGCTTTTTGTCCGAGGGCAACTCCTCCTCACGCCAGATCGCGCCGACGGCGGCGGCTTCTGGCGGGGCATCGGCCGCCCAGTTGCGGAGAAAAACCCACAGTTTGTGCAAATGCTCGCGGGTCTTGCGCGTTCCCCCGGCCTGCTGCAGCCGCTCGGCCACGCAACGCAGCAGTTGCTCATAGCTCTGCCGCTCCTCGAAATCTGAGCACGGGTGGACCAGGGCAATCCGCGTGCGATCCTGGTCGGGGCCCAGCTCCACCGCAGCAGCATCTTCCCCCGGCTGGCCGAGCGCTGACCAGCGCGTGCGCGCGTCGGCTTTGAGCGGCTCGACCAGGTCGCGGAACTTGAATCCGGGGATCTCCTGCGCGGACAAGCGAGCGATGCAGGAAACCACCCGCGGCACCACGTCCTCGACACTCCACGCCGTGATCAAGTCGGGCAAGAGCTCGTCGTTCCAGGCTGTCACCAGCGGCAGGAGCGCGCTCGCGGTCGCGTCATCAGGCTCGCTCCATGGCGCAAACCCCAAGACCGTGTCGTTGCGGATGCCGGGATCTCCGGCCAGCACATGGAGTTCGCCCGCAGCCACCAACCGCAACACCGCGGCCTTGAGCACGGAGAACACGCGATATCCCAGGGGGTCATAGCGCTTCTGCGTCTCCAGAAGGAAGTGCCGGATGTTGAGGAAGACCAGGCCGTCGATGTTGGGCCGGACGCTCAGCTGCTGGATCAGACCGGGCAGGCGGTGGATGAAAATGAAGTGGTAGCAGTCGAGCAGGAGATCTTCGAGCAACTCGCCGTCGCTCCAGCGCGTCCCCCCATAAATCCCGAGGTAACTCGGCGGTGCTTGCCACAACGAGCGCCGCTTCAATTCGGCAACCAAAGCTTGACGCAGCCCGTTGAGCAGCGCGGTGAAGTCGCCAGCATCCGGAGGCTCTTCCGCTGCTGCCAGCGACTTGACGTAGGACGTGAAAACCGTACTCACGTTCGCTCCCCTCGTTCGCTCCCACTGATTTCACACACCCGACCACGCCGCGTTCTCCGCTCGCGCGCAGACCTGATCCTGCGCGGTGGTGCGCCCTAGCCCTCAGTCCGGTTGAGACCTACTGCAACCCGCTTCATTGTAGGACGCCAGCGGATATAACGCCTAGATTTACTACCTAGACTTATTGGCTGCATGGGCACCCCTGGCCCAGTGCTCCGGGGCTCTGCGGCAAGCTGAATCCCACGTGCGCTCCCCCTGTTGCTGGGAATTAACCGGTGCCTTTGCCGGAATTGCTCGTTTTTCGTGAGCTGAGGGCTAAAAAAAATTCCTCGCGGGAAATCCCTGACATTTCACCCACTGATTCGCTCCATTTCGTGCAGCTTGAGAAAAACTCCTGGTTACAACTTGAATGAAGGCGAAAAAAAGCAAGGATCGCCTCAACCGTCGGCCGACGAGACGAACGTTGGAAGGTGGTGTTTTCACCACCATCTAAAGCAACAACTTCAATGTCTCAAGGACGTGGACCACGTGTTGGTCCTTTGCGGGAGAGTTATGTTCAAGTCTCATTTTTTACATCTCAAGTTGTCACGCGTCATTCATCTAGTACTTTTCATTGCAACTTTGCTCGCTGCATCCTCGGGAGTGCAAGCACTCGATCGCCACAGTGACGACAATGCGATTCCATTGACACTCAACTCGACTTCGTCATGGCAAGGGATTCCCGGCGAAAGCCATCGCTGCTACGCCATGTATGTTCCATCAGCCGGAACTTTACTGATCGAACTCACAGCTACGACAGGTCACGAATTGCAACTCGGCGGCGCCGCGCTAAAAACCTTGAGGGTACGAGCACGGTGGGCCGAGGGACTGCTCCTCGAAACCGACCAGGCGCAAGACCTACGGTTTTGCGTCCTGACTCAAGATGCGCAAAAGGAGCTGGGAACGTTCCGGGTGGTGAACGCATTCGCTGCGGGAATCGCCCAAAAAGACGGTGATCCCAAGGAAGACGAAGTCGATCCCGATCCCAAGCCAGGTCCAGGA
>CAZCOV010000167.1:0-13230 GCA_964499975.1 uncultured Thermoanaerobaculia bacterium | reverse complement strand
CCGCATCGAGCGGAACTTCCAGATCATGAACGACTTGCCGTCGAGCCCCATGCGTTCTTGGCGATAGAAGATCGGACCGCGATCGGTGAGTTTGATCAAGAGAGCAATGGCCGGGAAAACGGGCAAGAGGACGGCCAACGCCGCCATCGAGATCAAGATGTCGATCCCCCGCTTGATCAAGCTGTTCCAGCCCTGGAGTGGGACTTGCGACAAGTTGATCACGGGAACGCCATCCAGGTCTTCGAGGCTCGCTTTGAGAGTGGCGTACTGCAAGACGTCCGGTACCAGCTTGATGTCGACGCAGTACTTCGCCATCTGCTCCATCAAACGCATCATCTTGCGATGCGCTTCGAGCGGCAACGCGATGTAGACCTGGTCGACGCGCCCTTCCTCGATCACGGTCTCGGCGTCCTTGAGCGTCCCGCAGACCGGGATGCCGTCGAGGGTGTTGCCGATTTTGCCCGGATCATCATCGAGGAAACCGACCACTTCGAGCCCCAGCTCCCGATGGGCGAGGAGCCGCTGGGTGATTTCCCGGCCCAGCCGCCCAGCACCGATCACCAAGATGCGCTGCAGGTTGTGGCCGCGCAGCCGCAGCTCTTGCAGGAAACGCCGGACCAGCATGCGTCCACCCACCACGAAGACCACGTCAAGCACCGCGAACCAGGCGACGAAAGCCCGGCTGAAAGTAAAGTAGTCGGTGCCTCCGGGGGTGAGCGTGGGGCGATACCAAGACTGCAACGCCGAGATCATGAAAGTGGCCAGGGCTGCGGCGAGCAGAATGGTCAGCGCCTCGTCGACTCGGCTGTGGTCGCGCCGGATCTGATACAGGCCGTGGAAGTAAAAGACAACAGGCCAGATAACCAGAATCAAGGGCAAAAATTGAAGGTAGAGGTCAAAATCAGGAAGGCCCTTGGTCACCGTCGGGATTTCAAGCTCGAAGCGGAGCAACCAGGCCAGAAAGAAGGCCGCGACGCTGGCCAGCAAGTCCGCCGTTAGGTAAAGGACTGCGTTGTTGCGACGACGTCCTTTGATCATCGAATCTCCAACTCCTCGATCTTACGGGCCACAAACATCCAGAAGCGCTCTTTGAAGCGGTTGACGGAGAAGGATCGAGCCCGTTCTGTCAATTCCAATTTATTGAAGCGAATTTGCAGCGATTTGTCAATCGCCAGACGCAAAGATGTGATCTCGTCGGCAGGACTGTAGAGGACGCCATGCACTCCGTCCTCGACGATATCACAGACACCGCCTTGCCCGAGCGCCACGACCGGCGTTCCGGCGGCCAGGGCCTCAACCGTCGCAATGCCGAAGTCCTCGATCCCTGGCTGCACGAAAACGCGTGCTTGGCGGTAGAGGTCGCGCAACGCAGCCGCGCTGACTTGACCCAGAAACTCGACCGCACCACCGCCAGCGGTGGCGCGGCCAGCGGTGGCGCGGCCAGCGGTGGCCTGCTTTTCGAGTTGCGGCTGCAGGGGACCGGTGCCGACCACGCGCAAGGGTAAGCCAAGCTCCTGGCAAGCCGTGATGGCGAGGTCGATGCGTTTGTAAGGAGCTAGCGCTGACACGACCAGGGCAAATGCGGGCGGGGTCTGCTCCCCGTTGCCCGCTGGAGTGGATTCGGCCGGAGCGAAGAACTCGACATCGACCGGCGGCGGGATGATGATGGCGCGGCGACCGTAATAGCGTTCGATGCGCTGGGCCACGAAGCGCGAATTGGCGACAAATTGATCGACCCGCGGCACCGTGGCGACATCCCAGGCGCGCAAGCCGGTCAGGGCTAGGTTGCGCCAGCGCGCGATCAGGCCGCGGCGTTGCGGAAAGTACGTGTGCTCGAGGTCCCAGGCGTAGCGCATCGGCGTGTGGCAATAGCAGAGGTGCAAGGCGCCCGGACGGGGAATCGCGCCTTTGGCCACGCAGTGGCTGGTGCTCAAGATCAAGTCGAAAGCGCGCAAGTCGAAGTCTTCGATGGCACTGGGGAAGAGCGGGAGGTAGCGGCGGTAGTGCTGCACGACTCCGGGGTAGCGCTGGAGAAAACTGGTGTGAATCGGGTGGCTTTCGAGTTGCGAACTAACGCTACCGGGCGCGTGGATCAACGTGAAAATCGGCGCTTGCGGGAAAAGCTCGGCCAATGCCGCGAGCACTTTCTCGCCGCCCCGCATCCCGGTCAGCCAGTCGTGAACCAGGGCCACCCGCAGCCCTGCCGGCAAGGCCTGATCCCAGGGCATCAGCGCGCGGCTCCCGCGGGGGGGGCTTCACCCGCGATCGTCTGACGGTAAATCTCGAGGGTCTTCTGCGCCATGAAGTCACAGCGAAAGTCCTGGGCGCGCCGCCGTCCGAGTTTGCGCAGGGAGACTCGGTATTCTTCGTCGCGGACGCATTGGAGAATGGCGCGTGCCATGCCGTCGATGTCCAGAGGGTTGACCAGATTGGCATAGCCTGCGCCGATTTCCTTGAGCGAGGAGGTGTTGGAAGTGATGACCGGGGTCCCCGAAGCCATGGCTTCAACCACCGGCAAACCAAAACCTTCGTAGAGGGTGGGGTAGAGGAACAGCTCAGCACCTTGGTAGACCTTTGGCAGAGCTTCCTGCGGCAGATGGCCGAGCAGGCGGATCCGCTCGCGGATCCCCAGCTGCTCGGCCCGCTGCCTGATTTTGAACTCCATGCCGTCCCGGTCGCCGACGCAGACCAGCCGATGGGGAAAGTCTTGCAGTTGGAGCGCCCGGGCATAGGCTTTGACCACGTTGTCGAGGTTCTTGTGCGGTTTGGGGTTGCCGACGAACAGCAAGTAAGGGCGCTCGATTCCCAGTTCGCGCAAAGTCAAGTCGATCTCTTCGCGGGTTTGCGTCTGGCGAAAGCTGTCGTCGATCCCGTTGTGGATGACCTCGATTTTCGCTCCGTCGACGTTGAAATATTGGAGCAAGTCCGCGCGGGTGTTGTGGGATACGGCGATGATCCGGTCCCCGCGCTGCAGGCTGCGGCGAATCATCCATTCAGCATAGAAGAAAGCCAACCGGTTGGGCAGATACTCGGGATAAAGCAGGTGGATGATGTCGTGGATGGTGACCACCGCGCGGCAAGGGACAACCCATGGCAAGACGTAATGGGTGGCGTGGTAAAGGTCGACCCGTTGCCGCCACAGCTGCCAGGACAAGCCGACGAGTTCGCGCAGCGAGTAAACCGGCGAACGCTGGACCACCGGATGGAAGTTCTCCGGCAGTCCGCTGAGGATCTGCTTGCCCACCACACCGGTCAAGAGCAAGTAATGGTTCTCTTGATCGAGTCGGGTCAACTCGCGGACCAGGTTGTTGATGTAAGTGCCAATGCCGAAGTCTTGAATCTTGCGGCAGTCGATCGCGATCGTATGTGGCAACGCAGCCTCCTTGCGGTGAGCCCGTATTCTAGACGAGGAGCAAACTGAATTTATTGCTGCGTCGCCCCTGATGGAGATTGGCCCAAGCGTTTGACAATCGTGGCGACGAGTTCGTCGAAAGTGACGCCCAGCCGCTCTGCGGTCAGCGCGGCGAGGGAGGAGGTGGCGACGCCGGGGATGAACTGGTAGGTCGAGCGCTGTGCCGCATCGACTTCCACTTGCAGGAATTCGAGCCCGGCAACTTCTGGCTGCAGCGCGAGCCCCCGAGCGAATTCGAGAAAATGGGTGCTGAGGAACGCGACCGCACCAAAGCGTTCGAGCAGACGCAGGACCAGCAAAAAGATCTCGATGCCTTCAGACGGGTTGGTCCCCGAGCACAGCTCGTCAAAAATCACCAGCGCGGGCGGCCGCAGCGAGGCAAAGACCTTGCGGATGCGGATCATTTCGCGACCGAGCCGTCCTTCCGCTTGATCCGCGGTTTCGCGTTCGATGAGCGAAACCGCCAGTCCGGAAACCAAGGGCAAGTTGGCGGCTGCCGCCGGCACATAGAGCCCTGACTGTCCGAGCAACTGGGCCAGCCCGATGGCCTGGAGGAGGCGCGTTTTGCCCCCGGAATTGGGACCGGTTAGCACGGTGATGGCGGGGTTTCCTGCGTTGGCGATCGACGTGGGAACCGGCGGCTGGGGCAAATCGAGGAGCAGGGGATTGAAGATCTGCGCGATCGCCAGCGGGCTTTCGGCAGTGAAACCGGCAAGCGTCATGGCCAGACCGCGCCTTTGTGCGCGGACGCGAAACCCGCGACTGCCGAGGTAAAACTCGAGCTGGCCGAGCAGCTGGACGAGCGGTATCAACGCTGGGGAGACGCGGTCGAAGACTTCTTGCAGCAGGCTGTTGATGAGCTCGCGATTGCTCGGCAGAAAGCCGTGGAAGAGCAGGAGCTGCAGCTTGCGCAGCCAGCGCCGGAGCGGTCTCAGGTAAAACCGATTGGACCGGTTTTCGACGATTTCCAGGATGTCGAGAGAGCGGATCTGGCCGTCGCCCGCCAGCTGCACGTCGAGCTTCAAGGTGACGAGATGCGCTTCGTGGTCGAGCAGCGCGGCGAGCACTGCATACTCCTCGGACGCCTGAATCGCCACTCCGGCTTGACCCAGCCGGGCGAGCCCGGAGCTGCACGTGGCAAAGCTTGCGGCCATGAAGTCGATGATTCCTTTGGACTGGCGCAACACGTCGAGGCGAAAGCTGTTGATATCGAGGTAGACCGCGTGGTCGGGCGACTTGAGCATCGCCAGCAAGCTGGCGAGTTCGAGGTAGAGCTTTTCGCTGTGGGCGAGCACCTGGGGATCTGCGTCGAGTTCGCGCAAGATGTCCTGGCGGAAAGTGACGGCTGCGAGTTCGAGCGGGGGATCGCTGAGCACGCGGAAAAGAAAGTCAGCGTGGACGGGGTAGCGGTAGCCCTGGATCTCCAGCACGAAGTTGTGGCGCACCAGCTCGCGCAGAAACAGATCCTCGGCAAAAAGCTCAGGGTCAAAGCCGCCGCCCGACTTCGGGACCCGGTTCAACACCGCGTCGAAGTCGGCGCGCACGTCCTTGCCGACAAAACCGAGGTCGAGGAGTTCGTGGACCGCGCGCGAATCGAGCATCAACCGCGGTTCGCGGTGGAGCAGATCAGGCAGCGGGAGGCGGGTGAATTCGGGCATGTCCTCGCTCGCCCAGGCGAGCATCTGGAGGCGCGGTGAGGTGGTGCGGGAACGGGTCAGGATACGGGGCAGTTTCACCATCTCAGATCCAAGTTCAGATGCGGTTGCTGGCGATGGCAGCCGCAGCCACTTGGCCGAGCAGTCCCACCAGGTGGTTCAACGGGGCGAAGCGCGGGTCGTCGGTGTGGCCTTTGAAGAAGCGGTAGTAGATCTGCTGGACAATGACCGCCAGCTTGAACAATCCGAAGCAATAACAAAACGTCGGATCTGCGACTTCCCGGCCGGTGAGCTCCAAGTAGCGTTCGACCAGCTGCTTGCGGGTCCAGCTGCCGGGGATGGCGGTGGGGCCGAAGGCGGCCGCGCGCAGGCGCGGATCGTCATCCGCTTCCACCCAATAAGCGAGGAAAGTCCCCAAGTCGAGCAGCGGATGGCCCACCGTACACATTTCCCAGTCGAGCACCGCCACAATGCGGGTCAAGTCCGTGGGATCGAGCACCAAGTTGTCATACTTGAAGTCGTTGTGGACGATCGCCGGCGGGCTTTCGCGTTCCCCGGTGGCGAGGTTCGGCAAGCGGTCAAAAAGCCAGGCGATCACCTGGTCGACTTCGACCCAGCTATCGGTCTGGGCATCCTGGTAGCGGCGGATCCAACCATGCACTTGGCGTTCGAGGTAACCTGCGGGCTGACCCAGGTCCGCGAGCCCCACGGCTGCGGGCTCGAGGCGGTGGAGCGCTGCCAGCTGGTCGATCGCGGACTGGGCCAGGCGGGAAGCCAGGACCGGTGAGAGTTCGAGCCCCGGCGGCAGTTCGCGGCGAAGGATCACCCCGCGCTGCCGTTCCATCAAGTAAAACGGTGCCCCGAGCACGTCGGCATCAGCGCAGAAAAGCACGGGTTTGGGCACGGGATAGACCGGGTGCAGCGCGGTGAGCACGCGATATTCGCGGGCCATGTCATGAGCGGTCTTGACCCGATTGCCAAAAGGTGGACGGCGCAACACCACTTCGTGGTCGCCCAACCGCAACAAATAGGTCAAGTTGGAGTGACCGCTGGGGAACTGCTCGACCACCAGCTCCGCGCGCAGCTCAGGCAACGCTGCTGCGAGGAAAGCCGCGAGACGATCTGCGGGGAGGTCTTCCCCCGGACGGGGCGGTCGACTCACATCAGCCCAGGAACTCATCACAGGGTGTTTTGCGTGCGCGGACGGCGCTGCAGGGAAGCTCGCATCCAGGTGACCTCAAACCACGGCGCCCCATGCGCGGTGGGTGCCCAGTCTAGCGCCCCTACTCGGGATCAGGGAATAGCGCTTCCGTACCGGACACCGCTTCCGCGTGCGGGTGGGACCAGTTGCCGCCGGTTGGGTGTCGATTCCCGCCCCCTTAAGCCTGGACGGTTCTGGGCTGGGACCAGCACCGGCGAATCCAGATCTTCTGCTCACCCGCATCGCGTATCCTAACCGTGCCCTCGGGGGTGTCCGCGCGTGGCGGTTACCGGCCCGAAGCCCGCAGGAGGAGCCGACATGGTGGTGCAATGCATGATCGTTGATGACGAGCCCTTGGCGCGAGAACGCATCCGCGAGCTCCTGCGTCCGCGTTCGGACTTTGCGGTCGTCGCGGAATGCCGCAGTGGTGGTGAAGCCGTGCGGGCGATCGGGGTCCACCAGCCAGATCTCGTCTTTCTCGACATCCAGATGCCCGATCTCGATGGCTTTGCGGTCATCGAAGAGGTCGGTTTGGACCGCATGCCGCTGGTGATTTTCGTCACTGCCTTCCATCACTTCGCCCCTCACGCTTTCAACTTCCAGGCCGTAGATTACCTGCTCAAACCCTTTGATCGTCGACGCTTCGAGCAGGCCCTCGAACGTGCCCTCAAGCAAGTCCGCCAGCAACGGCTGGAGGCGCTCGACCTAGCTCACCAGCCATCGCTGCTGGCGCAGGATCACTGACCCCTGCGCCAGCCGCTTGCCGGAATGGGGCTGTGCTATGTTCGCAACCAGGGACCCGCGGGTCTAGCAGCTGCGGAGCTGCCTGGTCACCCGGTCTGGGGTCACCCTTAGAGGAGCCTTCATGACCCGATCTCGCGGTGAACTTGGCAAGGACCGGCGCACCCGCTGGCGTGATGGCATTGGGCTAGCGGTGCTGGGTCTCTGCCTCAGCCTGCGCGTCCTCGGGCAGCCTGCGCCAGCGTCAGCCGAAGTCGCCGCGTCCCGCGCAGGAAAGCTGGTGGTCTTACCCCAGGCGCTCCGCCAAGGTTGGCTGGAACTCACCCCGCTCGCGCCGGCCGGGAACCCGGCAGTGGTTCTCACCTTGCCCGACCGCCAGCTCGACGACCCTGCGCTCGCGCTGACCACGGACTTGGTCGGCAGAAAAGTCATGCTGTGCCGGGGTGCAGATGGCCTTGCCGTGACCTGCGAGCCGGTCTACCTGGAAGCACAAGCCGTGAACGTGGTCGGTTTTGAGGCCGGCTCCAGGGTCATCGGGGCATATCGTTTGGCCGGGCTGCCGCTCGCCGGGGTGCGCGTTGCCGTGGTGCCAGCCGATGCGTTCGACCCCGAGCCGTTCATCCTGCCGCTCGGAGTTGGGCCCAGCGGTGAGCTCGTGCGCGAGGTCGAAACCCAGAGCGATGGCAGTTTTGCTCTGCCCGAGCTTGCGGCCGGCCAATACCGACTCGAAGCCGTTTTGCCCACGGGACAAGTGCAGCGCAGCGCCGTCTTTTCGCTGGATGTCCCGCCTCCGCGCAACGCCGACAGCGCGCCGTCTGCCCAGGCCGTACCCGCTCAGGACGCAAGGCCCGCCGCGGTGGCTGCGCGCGCTGCCGCGAATTCCCCCATCGTCGACCTCGGAACGCTCGACGTCGAGCTGGGCCTCGACGTCCAAGTGCAGGTCCAAGACCCCACCGGAGCGCCGATTGCGGCCGCCCAAGTGAGCGCGACGCAGGGGATAAATCCGCAGGAGATCACTTCTTTTGCCGCGCGCACAGACCGCGAAGGCAACGCGTTTTTGCGCGGTTTCAACTTTGCTCCCCCCGTCCGGCTCACCTGCCGGGCACCCGGTCATCGGGCGGTCGAGCTGCGCTATGACCTGATCCCGGCGCTGGTCGTGTGTACGCTCGAGCCGCTGGCCGCAGTCCGGGGGGTGGTCTTGAGCTGGAGCGGGGAAGCGGCCGCCGCCCGAGCGACGCTCATCGCCCGAGCGCGCGGGGGCGAAAAGCCGAGCCGTGAAGCGTCGGTCGTGGGGTCGGCTGACACGGACGCTGGCGGTCACTTCGTGCTGACCAACCTGACGGCTGGCGATTATGAGCTGGTGATCGCCGCGCCCGGCCACGAGGTTTGGACCCAGGAACTGCAGCTTCCAGCCGGACAAGAGCTCGCGCTGGAAACGGTTATCCTAGCCGCGGCAGCCGAGCTGCGCGGGCGGGTCGTGGATGCGGTCAACCAGCGGCCGGTGGCCGGAGCTGAGATCATCGCCATGGAACCCGCGGGCGCAGCCCAGGCAGTGAGCGATGCTGACGGCGAGTTCAGCATTTCCGCGCCGACAAGTCGTCCTTTGACCTTGCGGGTGACGAGCGCACGGCATGCCCCGCGCGAAGTGGTCGTGCGGCCGAGCCGTCGCCCCCTAGATCCCCTCGTCGTCCAGCTCGAGCGGGGTGGGTTGATCGCGGCCGCGGTGTTCGACGAGGTGAGCGGCTTGCCCTGTCAAGGTTGTCGGCTGTTGATCTGGCCGGCGGGCGTCGAGCTGTTGACCGACGCCTGGGGGGTGGCGGTTTCAGATGCCCTGGCCGCGGGCAATTACCGGGTCTATCGGCCACGGGTGACCCACCTCGGCTCGACGGTCATCACCGAGACCGCTGCCGAGTTTCAGGCGGTGCGGGTCAAGGCTGGCCGGCGGGTAGAGGTCCGCTTCGGTGATCGCGCTGAAGCGGTTCGGCTGCGCTTCTCACCCGCGCTGGGTTCTGAGTGGACGCTCAGCCTGCGCAGCAGCGGGCACCAAGAGAAGTTCTTCCCGGCCGCGGACGCGACCTTCGAACTGAGGCGACGCCCAGGCGAGCGGCCGGAAATTTTCCTCCACACCCTAAATCGCACCACCGCGACTGAAGTCGAGATCTGGCAAGGACAGCTGCCAGCTGGCGCGACCCTCACGTTGCCCCTTCCCCAGACGCTGGTCCGCGGTCGGCTGAAGACCGCACAAGGTCCGCTCGTGGGTCAGGAAGTGCGCTTGCGCGCGTTTCCCCAGGGCCAGCTGCGCGCCCGGGTGCACAGCGACGCGCAGGGCGCCTTTTACATCCCGCACGTGGTCCCGGCGGTCTATGCGCTCGAAGTCGGACCGCGCACCCTCACCTTCCTCAGCTTGCGTCCTGGCCAGACGCTGGACTTGCGCACCTTCGCTGTGGGCGATCCTGAGCCCAAGCGCTGATTGCCGGCTCGCCAGCCAGCAAGAGGGGGCAGGGGCTTTGACCAGATCGGGTCACCTGCGGCTGTTCAGGGCGGACCGGGCACCGCTTGAGATGGGACAAGTCGAGCCGCCCGACCTGCTGCGCCGTCGGCCAGGTCGTGGTAGACGCCCGCGGAGGCGTCGCAGGCAGCGATTGCGATCTCTTGCGCTGCTCGATCAAAACTTAAGCGTTTTACGGCTGGCACGCTCCAGCTGAGGCAGTGACGCTGCCAGTGAGCGTGAAGCCGGTCACGACTTTGCCAGGATCGCGCACCCTGACCGTGAGGGTGTTGTCGCCAGCGAAAAAGAGCCCATCACCCGCAGTACCTGACCTCTGGACCACGAGCGGGGCACCCCGGAAAGCGCCACCAAGACCTGAGATCTCCTGGCCGTTCAAGAAGACCTTGGCGCGATCATCTGCCAAGAGCTCGAGCCTTAAGACCACGTCGCTGGCACCCTCGGCCAGGCAGAACACACGCTTGTACTGGTAAGTGCTTGCGCCCCCGGGTGGACCGGTACTGGCTTCGGCACCAACCCAACGGCTGTTTCCGAGGGGCGGCGGCCAGGCAGTGCGGGGAGTGACGATCACCCGCGCCGGGCGTTCGGGGCCGGGCACGGCCAGCTGCCAATCGTCGTCGGCCGCCCCGGGGGTGAGCGCAACTCCGACGGTTTGATCGAACCCGGTTGAGAGATCAATCACCACGGATTGGGGGGCTGCGGTGCATTCGTCCAGAGCACCGTCGCGGTCGAGGTCCAGGCCGCCGCCGCGAGTAATCTCATCATAGTCGTCGAGGCCGTTGGCATTGCAATCGACTGCACCGCGAAAGCCAGTCAAGGTGAAGCTCGGAATCCCCGAGGCGCGCATCGTGAGTTCGGAGAAGGATGCGACGGTGTCGCGCGCATTCTCTGGGAAGACCCGTACTTCATCCGCTGCAACGTCCTCCCCAGCCGGGCCCACTCGCAGGATGCTCGGCACTTTGAACGTGAAGCCGGCGAATAGGCACCGGAAACGGGGGTCGCACGGCGGCGGGTATTCCACGCTGGCCGGAGTGCCTAACGCATTGTGTACGCTGAAATGGGCATCGGTCGTTATCGACGGGCCACAACTGTTGCAGATCGCCGGGACGTCGCCAGCCACGTCAGGCACCGTGAGCACCCGATCCCCCTCCCGGAAGAGCTCCCAGCGTTGCCGCGTAGCTCCAAGAGCTGGGAAGCTCGCCCGAAGCTCCGCGCCCGTGGAAGTCTTCAGCGTTTGGGTTGTCGCCAGTTCGCTGTCCGCTTCCGAATCCGTGGCCCGGCCCTTGAGTGTCTGTTCAAGTGAATCGCCGGGGCCCAGCACTGGCGGCGTGAGCGGCTCCCAGAAGAGGTCGACCCCCGTCTGGCCGACGAGCGGCAGGACGACGCCCGGATCGCCCTCGGCGTCCGAGATGATGAGGTCGTCGCCGAAGAGTATCAGCGACGTGTCGTCCAGCCCTACCGGTGTGAATGGGTCGTCGAACCATTTCGGCAGGGTGACGCAGTGGTGGATCGAGCAGCACGTCTCGAAGTCCTCCGTGTGCAGGCTGACCAGGAAGCACACCTGCTGACCGGGACTGGCGTTGCCGATCGCCAGGGACACCTTCTGCGGGTTCCCGGTGAAGGGGATCACGTTCGGAGTGAAGGTTGCCGTCTTCGGCGTGTCCGGAACGATGAAGACGAAGGCTGGATTGGCCTGCTGGAAGAGGCTCTGAAGCGTGAACGAGTAGCTCCAGCTCAGCGGGCGAAACTTGCAGTACGGCCGCGCCTCGGCGGTCACCTGGGCGCAGTCGCACTCGGGCAGCGTCACGGTGACCCGAGTCGCGCAACATTCGACAAGATCCTGGTTGTGAAGAGTAATCTGGAAGCTGAGGGCCTGGCCCGGCGTAGCACCGCTGATCGTGGTGGTGAGCAGCTGGCTCACCTCGCCCGGGTCGAGGTCTCCATCGTTCCCGGCCGCCACCGGGAAATAGCTCGGGTTGGCAGTCACGCTTCCTAGCCCGACCAGGAAAGCGTGAAAGACCGCTTCCTTGAACAGGTTCTTGACCCGGAACAGAATCTTGAACTTCCCGGTCGGCATCCCTTGGCTGTCCGTCTCGCAGATCACCCGCTCGACGAGGAGCTCGCCGCATTGACGGTCGCACGTGTTGTAAACGTCGACATCGCCGATCTGGGTCTTGTCAATCTCGGTGCGCTCATTGTCGAGGTCGACGAGAAAGCTATTCGTCGTATCCCCACCACCGGCCGGGAAGATCTGGAGGCCGTAGATAAAGTCGTCGTTGCGAAGGTGAAGCGCATCGCCTGTGGCAACGACGCTCCCGACCCCATCGCCCTCGCACACGTAGTCGACACCTCCGGCTGAGTTGGTCTTCGTGGCATATTCGCCTACCATGAACTGGTGCCCGGTCGGCATCCATGAACCGCCCACTGAGAACTCAAGAACTTGGGCGTGGTGAGGGAACGCCAAATCGCCGGGGGCCATGACACCGCGCTCAGCAATCAACATTCTTCCGTTTGCCGAGAATTCGATGTCGGCGATTGGTTGGTTAGTGGGACTCGGGAGCAAGCCATTAGGATCAATCGGGCCCGAGAAATCGCCAGTAATCGGATCAATCGCGACCGAGTAGACCTGACCCGGACCCGGTGGGCCCCACGTTCCGAAATAGAGTCGATCCTGGAACACGCCGACGCCCCAAACCCGCTCGGGAATAGGAGCCGGCATCGGGCCGACGAATGGGGCCCCCGGATCGAGGGGCGTGGGGGCGACGACGCCTGCGCTGCTCACCCGGTAGATCCTGCCGTCATAGAAGTTGCTGACGAAGAACTGCTTGTGCTTGCGGTCGTAAGCAATGTTGCCCAAGCCTTGGCCGCTATTCGGCAACACCGCGAAGACGCAGCCAGGAGCGAGCGGACCACTGCAGGCAGGACCAAGCTTGTAGATCTCGCCCAGCGTTCTCCCAGGCGCAGGCGGAGGCGGAGGCGGGTAGAAAGAGGCGTTGTAGACTATTGTTGCAGTGACGTAGATGTTCGGGCTCGGCGCGTCGTCGAGCGCGATGCCGAAAACCTGAGTCCCGAGGTTTGCGAGGGTCCAGGCGGCCCCCCTGGGAGGATTCCAATTCGTATTGACGATCGCTCCGTTCGTTGCGGGGGCCCTAATGTCGAGTACGCCGGCAACGTCTCCGATCGGATTGCTCCCTGAGTAGCAGGTCGCCACGGCCTGCCCAGGCAGAAGCGGCAGTGCCACCGCGTCCCCCGCCAGGACTGCTACCGTCGTAAAAAGAAGAAGACTGCGTCGAAGCGTTTGTCTAAATGCCATGACCGGCTCCCTTCCCGGGAAGAATTTTGCTCAACAGGCCTTGCGTGGGACACTCGCAATCTTCTGCAAGAGTTGCCGGAGGTAAGAAAGTAGACATCGTGGCCGTTGTCGAGCAGATCTGAAGGTTCGAGCCCCCACGAAGAGGGCATTGCAATCCACTAACTCGTAGCTCGCTGAAGTGGGATTACAGCAGATATGGGTTACATTGTCAAGGTTATAAATCGAAGACTCGAAGACATCGAAGACGGTGTGAGCCAAGTACTTGTTTAGCGTGCTTCCTTTGAAAAGCGAGGCTTCCGCCTCATGCGCGTCGCTCGCGTCTTGCAGGGCCTGGTTCTCTTCGCGCAGCGATGCGTTCTCTTCGCGCAGTGATTCGATCCGGCGGCTTAGGGTCGACGCAGC
>CAZCOV010000166.1:4142-13239 GCA_964499975.1 uncultured Thermoanaerobaculia bacterium | reverse complement strand
AGCTGTGGAAAAAGTTCTTGCCCAAGTACCTCGAAGCGTTGGGGGCGAGCCCACTCGCGATCGGCCTTTTTGGCACGGCCGAGGATCTTGCGGACGCGCTCTACCAGTACCCCGGCGCCTGGCTGGCTGACCACCTCGGACGCCAACGCGCTTTCTTGTTGTTTGCTGGCATCGCCGCTTTAGGCTACGGGATTTACCTCGCCAGCCCGAGCTGGTCGTGGGCTTTTGCCGGGCTCGCTTTCGCCATGGCCTGGCACAGCATGGGATCACCCGCGCTCTTCGCGGTGATCGGCGATGCGCTGCCCAAAACCCAGCGGACCATGGCCTTCACCGTGCAATCCTTGCTCAAGCGGGTGCCGATGATCCTTTCGCCACTCGCGGGTGGGTTGCTGATCGCCAGCTGGGGCGTGGTCCGCGGGGTGCAGCTTGGGCTGGTCTTGACCCTGGTCCTAGCCGCGCTCGCCGTACCGGTCATTCGCACCCTGCGCCTGCCGCACCCAGCCCTGTCACCTGGCGGTATCCGCGGGGTTTGGCGTTCTTTCACGCGACCGCTCCGCCGCTTGCTGGTCGCGGATGTCTTGCTGCGCACCTGCGAAGGGCTAGCCGGGGTTTTCGTCGTGCTCTACGTCACCAACGTGGGGGGCTGCACCATCGCGGAGTACAGCCTCCTGATCGCGGTCCAGCAGGCCACCTCCTTCTTGGTCTACCTTCCCGCTGCCCGTCTGGCCGACCGTCATGGACGCAAACCTTTCGTGCTCGCGACGTGTTGCTGTTTCGCGTTCTTTCCCCTCGCGGTGGTCCTGGCCACCGACTTCTTCACCTGGGTGCTCGCTTTTGTCATCGGTGGTTTGCGCGAGATCGGCGAACCGGCGCGCAAGGCTCTGATCGTCGATTCCGCGGTGCCCGAACTGCGCGCGCGGACGGTTGGGCTCTACTATCTCGTGCGCAGTCTCACGGTGACTCCAGCTGCGGCGATCGGCGGATTGCTGTTCAAAGTGGTGCCGACCGCTCCCTTTCTCGCTGCCGGGGCGGTCGGGCTGGTCGGAGCTGCGGTTTTTGCCACCAGCCGCGCCGAGGCTTGAGTTCGTTCGGGTTGCCGGCCATGCTTTCTGAGGGCTTGGTTGATGGGTTGACGGGTTGACGGGTTGGCTCTGGCAGCTGGCAGCCAGGGCTGTTGCGGTAGTGCGGTAAGATAGGTGCTTGGTGCTGATGGAGACTCGTTTAGATTCCACTTTAGATTCCACTTTAGATTCCACCCTTGGATCAATCGTGGGCTGCGGCGTTATCTTGGACTGAGGATTTCCCGGTGACGCTGCTCATCCGGTGCGATCGAGGACAGTTGTGACGCGCAAGGTGCCCGCGCCGAGGCGGAAAACCAGTAGCCCCAGCCCGGACGGTCCGAGCGACCTGTGGGCCGCCCTCGGCTTGACCCTGCTCGCCTGGCTGCACCGGCTGGCCTTGCTCCACTCGAACCGCGACCGCGATTGGCCCTTCACCGTGTTTTATGAAGGGGACGCCGAAACCTTCTTCCAACATGCCCGAGCTTTTCTCGACGGCCGCCTCTACGATCAGGGCTTGCCTTTTCACCCTCCAGGCTTTCCCGCTGTGCTCGCGGGGGTCCACCACCTGCTGGGGGCAGGCCATGGCGTGCGCGAGATCCCTCACTTTATGGTCAAGGCTGTGCTGGCGCTCTTCGCCAGCGTCGGGATTGGGCTGCTGTACGCGCTGGTTCGCCCCTACCTCGGCCGGACCGCGGCGCTTTTAGCCGCGCTCCTCGCGGTATATCACTTCGGCCTCAGCGTGTTGGCGATCGCGCCGGTGAGTGAGGGCTTGTATGCAACGCTGCTGGTGGCGGTGCTCCTGCTCTGGACGCGGACGGTGGACTCGCCGCTCAGCGCACCGGGGACGACGCCTCAACGTCCGTTGGTCGCGGGGTTTGCGGTGGGGGTGGGACTGGGCCTGTTGGCCCTGGTGCGCGCAGAAGCGCAGTTGCTGGTGGTGCTCTTGGCCAGCCTGGGCGGGTTTTCCGGCTGGCAGCGCTACCGCACGGCACGCCGCGCGCTCCTGCCCGCGCTGGTGCTCATCGCCGGCTTTGGGCTGGCGCTTGCACCCTGGACGATCCGCAATGCCGTGCGCTTGCACGAACTCAACACCCGCCTAGCCGGCCAGCTCGCCGAGCCTCTGCCCACGTTCGTCCCGGTGACGATCTATGGTCCCTTGAACCTAGCGCTCGCCAATCAAGATGGCGCGGATGGCAGCTTTTCCCCAGCTGCCTTGACCGCCCGCACCGGCTCGGATCAGCTGTCCCTCACCGACCCTGAACACCTGCGCTACCTCCTCCACGGCGATGCCCTGGCCTGGGCCTGGATACGCAGCCATCCCTCGGCTTTTGTCCGGCTCGTGGGGCGCAAATGGCTACGCCTGAGCGAAGCTTTGACCCTCGGTTTCACCCAGTGGAATTGGCCGGGTGGGTTGGTCGGAACCCGCCATCCAGTGGATGTTTTTGTGCCGGACCAGCGCCCCCTGCCTTGGCTATTGGTCCCGCTGCTTTTGTTTGGGCTGGGCCTGGCTTGGCGTGCCCCGGGCTGGCGTGCCCCGGGCTGGCGTGCCCCGGACGGACCTCGGCGTTGGGCCATCTTGGTCTTGCTTTTGACCAGCGTCAGCCTGACGACCACCGCGCTTTTTTTCGGCTACGTCCGGCAAGGGCTCTTGATTCTGCCCTTCTGGCTCACCCTGGTGGCGCTCGTCCCGGCGGTGCTGGTGCGCCGCTTTGCAGCCGATGCGGATCAGCGTCCCCCGCGTCTCTTGCTGCGCGGACTGGCGCTCGCCGCGGCCGTGCTCCTCGCACTTGAAGGCTGGGGTGCGCGGGCAGACCGCAACTACCTGGCCTCGGGCAGTACGGTCGACGGACGACTGCTCAATCGCGACGACATCATCCGGATCGAAGTCCTTCAAACGGAGAGCCCGTAGGAAGCATCGGCTGAAGCATCGGCTGCGCGCTGCGGTCAATGCACGTTGGTCGCGAAATCAGTTGCGACGGGTGAGCCAGCGAGGTTTAGAATCAAGAGACGTTGGCGCATCGTGCAATGCTCAACCGGCGAGGATCAACCCGCAAAGGAATCAACCCGCAAAGAAAGGAGTGCCGACGGATGAGTCACGGAGAATCCCCGAGCAACCCCAAGGCGTCGAGAAGCAAGCGCGGCCCCGACCTGGAACTGATCGCTGGGATTCACTCCCTGATGGTGCTCCGCGGCTGGAATGCTCGCGAGCTGGCCAAGCGGGCAGGCATTGCCCCCAGCACGCTGTCCGCGATCTTCAATGGGCAGAGCGACCCCGGCACGACGCAAACACTCGCCCCGCTAGCGAGAGCCTTGGGCGTCACGCGCAGCCAGCTGCTGCGCGAAGGCGAAGAAGTGGTGGCCCGTGACCGCGCCCGCCGCGCTGAGCAGGAACGCCAGCTGCTGCGCGACCGACTTGTTTTCGACCAAGATCTGGAGCTCGCGGTCTCGGTGCTGCAGGCGGCTCCTGAGGATCAGCTAGCAGCGCTCATCTCCCGCCTGGGCCCACCGGTGAGCAGCCTGCTCGGCAGCAGCGAGCAAGGTGCGGCGCGATGAGCCAGATACCGCCCAAAAAGCCCAGGCCAACGCCTCTGGAGTCCGCAGCCTGCCGTGACCCGCATCCCGCTGACTTGCCAGCGGACAGCCCCGAACCTGCTAACGAGGATCCCATCCCCCAGAAATCCGCTGACCCCGAACCTTCCTCCTCCGTCCCAGAACAGCCCACCTTCCGTCAGCGCGTAGCCCAAGTGGACGCCGACGTCGATTTCGACTTGATCTGGCAGAAAATGGAAGAGCTGGAGCAACTCTTCGCCGACTATCTTTTGGTGGACCTGCCGCGGCGCAGCGTGGTGAGCAACCGTCAGGGTGCCGAATTATGGCGCCTTTGGGGGCGCGACATCATGGCCGGCGACCGGATCTGGGTCGACTGGCTTTAACTCACTCGCCCCGCCATTTGCGAGCGGTGTTCCGCATGCGGTGCCAGCCGATCACGCTAAGCCCACCGCTTGCGCGTCGCGATCACTGAGCCAGCCGCCGTCTTTGCGCTGGCGGACGGTTTTATCGCGGCGCCAGGACCGCTCACACCGCGGTTCCTCGCGCAGATCGTCGATCGAGATTTCCGTGGCTTGCGGGTCGCAGCTCACGCGAGACACCCCGAGCAAGTCCGGCCAGTCTGCGGCAAACCGTTCGAGGAGGTGCTCGGGGTCGGGTAAGACCACCCCGGCATCGAGCGGGTTTTCAATGCCGCGCGCCTTGGCTTCTTCGAGTGCCTTGAGCGCGCTTTCGCGGGTCCGCATCACTTGGGGCCAGGCCGGATCTGCGGTGGCTTCGAGTTCAGGAAACTTCGCGAGGTGGACGCAAGCCTCCTCATCCCGCAAAAGTGCGCGGTAGGACTCGTCCGCGGTGTGGGGCAGGAGCGGCGCCAAAAGGCAGCTCAAGAGTTCGGTGATCTGCCAGAGCACGGCTTGGGTCGCACGCCGTCGCGGGGAGTCGGGGGCGTCGCAGTAGAGCCGATCTTTGACCGCGTTCAAATAAAAAGCCGAGAGGGTCTCGTTGCAGAAGTCGAAGAGCAGGAGGTGCGCCTGCCGGAAGTCGTAGCTCAGATAAGCCGCGAGCACCCGTCGGCGCATTTCCGCGGCAAGCGTCAGCGCGCGTGCGTCGAGCGAGGTTTGCGGGGGTGGTACCCACGCCCCGCTCGGCTGCCAGTCGTAGAGGTTGCTGAGCAAGAAACGGAGGGTGTTGCGCACTTTGCGGTACGACTCGCCCGCCAGCTCGAAGAATTCGAGATCGGCTTTGATGTCCGCTTCGAAGGCCAAAGAGCTGGTCCACCAGCGGCAAACGTCCGCGCCGAAATGGCGCAGCAATTCGTCGACTTCGAGGGTGTTGCCCAAAGACTTGCTCATTTTGCGTCCCTCCTTGTTGACCATGAAACCATGGGTGAGGAGCGCTTTGAACGGGGCACGTCCGGTTGCACCCAGGGCGGGGAGCAAGGAGAGCTGGAACCAGCCGCGGTGCTGGTCCGATCCCTCGAGGTAGAGGTCGACGGGAAAACCCAAACCGCGCTGGCGCATGACCGCGTTCCACGATGACCCTGACTCCATCCACACATCGAAGATGTCGTACATGGGTTCGAGGCTTTTGAGGTCGAGGCCGGGCGGGGCGTCAGGGTCCTGCTCTCGCTCGTAGGTCGAAAGCAACTGGGCGGGTGACTCGGCAAACCAGGCATTGCTGCCGCGCTGACCAAAAGCTTGGGCCACTGCTCGGGTAGAAGCTGCGGTGAGGAACATCTGGCCATCCGGGCAGCGGAACGCCGGGATCGGCAACCCCCACGACCGCTGCCGGGAGATGCACCAGTCCGGACGCGCTTCGAGCATGCCGCGCAAGCGGTTTTGACCCCAGCCGGGGATGAACTGGATGCCGGTCTCGCAAGCGTGCAGCGCGAGTTCGCGCAACGACTTGCCATCGCGCCGAGTCGGGCGGTCGACCGCGATGAACCACTGCTCGGTGCAGCGGAAAATCACCGGCGTTTTGGAGCGCCAGTCGTGCGGGTAGGAGTGCTCGACCTGAAGGCTGGCAAAAAGATGCCCGGTCTGCCGCAAGTGCTCAATGATCTTGGGATTGGCATCCCACACCAAGTCGCCGCGCAGCCAGTCGGGAACCGAGTCATCGTAACGGCCGTCGGGCTCCACTGGGCTGTAGATCACGACGCCTTCGCGCATGCCGAGGGCGTAATCCTCATGGCCGTGCCCGGGCGCGGTGTGGACCAAACCGGTTCCGTCCTCCAAAGTGACGTGTTCAGCGGTCACCACCCGACCCGAAAGCGGCGCAAAGAGGTGCTGGTAAGTCAGTCCGAGAAGCGCTGCCCCGGGAGCTTCGGCCAGCTTCTGGGCGTCTGACAGGCCAGCAGCACGCAGGACCTGCGCGGCCAGCTGGCTGGCGATCACCAGCAGGCGGTCCGCCACCCGAAACAGGCCGTACTGAAACGACGGGTGAACCGCGATCAAGCGATTGGCCGGCAAGGTCCATGGCGTGGTGGTCCAGATCAAGAACCCTGGAGTGGTCTCGACCGGACAACCAAAAGCGGTTGCCACCTGCTCAGGGTCTGTCGCGGGGAAGTCAACATACACCGAAGGGTCCAAGCGGTTCATGTACTCGAGCTCGGCCTCGGCCAGGGCGGTTTGGTTGGCGATCGACCAGTGGACGGGTTTGAGTTCGCGATAGACCAGTCCTTGGGCCACGAGTTCGGCGAAAACTTCGAGCACAGCCTGCTCATAAGTGGGGGTCATCGTCAAGTAAGGGTGGCCATAGTCCGCCAGGGTCAACAGCCGCTGCATTTGCTCGGCCTGGAGTCGCTGGTATTTGCTGGCGTAGCGCTCGCACTCGCGGCGAACCGCGGTGCGGCGGGCGTTGTCGTCGAGTTCTTGCAGCTTGGCCAGCTTACCCCCCGCGATCAGCTCGGTCATCACCTTGTGCTCGATCGGCAATCCGTGGCAATCCCAGCCGGGGACAAAGGCGCATTGACGTCCGGCCATGTTTTGGCTGCGCACCACGATGTCCTTGAGCACTTTGTTGAGCAGATGTCCGAGGTGAAGGGTGCCGTTGGCAAAAGGCGGGCCGTCGTGGAAAACAAAAAGCGGAGCCGTGGCCCGCTCGGCGAGCAGGCGGGAGTAGAGGTCCTGACGCGCCCAGCGGGCGAGGGATTGCGGTTCGTTTTGCGCCAAATTAGCGCGCATGGGAAACGACGTCTGCGGCAAGTTGAGCGTTTTTTTGTAACGCGCCTTGCGCTCTTCAGGGGTCGCCAATGAATCTACAGATGAATTTGCGTTTGCTTCGTTGTTCATCGGGGCTGGGCTGGTCACTCTAGGGTTGTCACTAGGGTTGGGGGCACTCCGGGTTTTCTTGACGGCTTCACGGACAGCTTCACGGACAGCAGCTTCACTGACAACAGCCGGGGATGAGGCCGCGGCAGAGAGGAGCGGGCTCATCATAGTCAGGATCTGATCCCCTGTCAGCCCTTTTCTTGGCCCTCGCTGGAAGGTGGGGGCTTGACAAAAGGTGGGTGAGTGATCACAATGATCACATGAAGCCGATGTCGACTCCCACTGAACCCCTGCTTACCACCCGCAAGTCGATCGGCGCGCGCGAGCTCAAAATCCGCCTCGGAACCTACTTGCGACTCGTCCAGGAGGGCGCCACCTTGATCATCACCGAACGCGGACGGCCGGTGGCCGAACTTCGTCCGATTCAGCCGGAAGCCCACGGCTTGGAACAGCAGCTGGATCGCCTCAGGGCATTGGGGGTGATCAGTGGAACGATCGGTGAACGGCGGCCGCTCGCCTATTTCGACCCGATCGTGTCCGCCGGCCCACCGGTCAGCCAGACCCTGCTCCAAGAGCGCGAGGATCGCTTCTGATCCACTATTTTGATGCCAGCGCGCTGGTCAAACGCTACGTGACTGAGTCAGGGTCCGCCGAGGTCGAGCAACTGCTCTCTAACACGATCGTCTCGACCTCGCGCATTTCCGAACTGGAAGTCACTTCGGCTTTGGCCCGGCGTTGCCGTGAAGGCCACTTTCCCGCTGCCGATAGGGACCGCGCGCTGGCCGCGCTCCGCCACGATTTTTCCACCTTCTTCGTGATCGAACTGTCGTCCGACGTGACCCAAGCTGCGAGCCATCTGTTGCTCCGCTACTCCCTGCGCGCAGCAGATGCCCTGCACCTAGCCTCTAGCCTCGAACTCCGTCGACGCCTGCGCTTTCCTGTGACCTTTGTGGTTTTCGACGAGCAGCTGCGCGCCGCGGCACGCGCCGAAGGGCTGGTCGTCGAACCCTGAGCGAGGGCGAGCAGGGCGCTGAGCTCTTGGGTCGTAGGGACCGCTAAGTTGACCGCTAAGTTGTTTTGAACTGCTCGCGCATCCGCGCGTTGAACTGTTCGGACTGACCGCGCGGGATGCTCAGGCTCTCCCACTGGGCCGCTGCAAAGTGCTTAGCCAAAAGCACGATCTGGCCTGCGTGGTGCGCGCTGTGCGCGAGATTGCGGTTGATCGCCACTACCACCGGGTGGGGCTCGCGGCGGATGATCACGGTCCGCCCTAGGTCAGCCACAGTCAAGCTCGCGAGTGCGGTCAAAGCGGTTTGCCAGCCGCTCTCCCAGAACTCTTGGAGAGTTGCCCGCGAATCTGCTGGGGTGATCTCGAACTCAGCATCGCGGTGACGGTCCGGCTTTTCCCCATCGGTGGTGAGAAAATCCTGCCACCGCGAGCGCAAATTTCCTGCAACATGCTTGACGATCAACGCGATGCTGTTGGATTCAGGATCGAGCTGACGGAAAAAGTCGTGGTCGCTGACCCGGGCCATGGATTTATCAGCCAGCGACTTGTACATCTGCATCTCGTTTTGGACGCTGCGCAAATAGGTTTCAAGTTCGTTCATGGTTCACCCCTGGGCGAGTTAGCCGGACTTGCCGCCGCACTCGCTAGTTCGCCAGTTAGAGCGCACGGGTCATCAGTTCGCCGACCAGGCGATTGAATTTCACCGGATCGGGCAAGTCCGAGCCTTCGGCAATCCGCGCGTAGCCGTAGAGCAAGTTAGCATAGTCCTCGAGCCGGGAGTACTTGGGGTCTTGCTCCAAGTGCTGGTGCAGCCGCACCACGATCGGATGGTCGGGATTGAGTTCGAGAATGCGCTTTTGCGGACCAAAAGAGACCCCACCGGGTTGCGGCGCGGCGGCCCCTTGCATTTCGCGCAACATCCGCTCGACTTGCGGGCTCATGTCGAACTCACCGCCGACCAGGCAGACTGGCGACGTGGTCAGGCGGTTGGAAAGCCGCACTTCGCGGACCCACTCGTCGAGGGGTTTTTGCAACGCTTTGAGCAGCGACTTGTAGGTTTCCGCTTTCTCTTTCAGCACTTGCTCTTCAGCTGCCCGCTCTTCTTTGGTGCCGAGCTCGATCGTCCCCTTGCCGATCGACTTAAGGCGCTTGTCGTCGTACTCGATGACCGATTGCGCCACCACTTCGTCGACCGGGTCGACAAAGTAAAG
>CAZCOV010000166.1:0-4132 GCA_964499975.1 uncultured Thermoanaerobaculia bacterium | reverse complement strand
AAGGACTTCGTAGCCTTTGGCGAGAAAAGCTTCGAGGTGCGGCGAGTTCTCGACCACGTCGCGCGATTCACCGGTTAAGTAGTAGATCTCGTTTTGCCCTTCTTTCATCCGCTCGACGTACTCACCCAAAGTGGTAAGCTTGTCGCGGTCATGTGACGAAGCGAAATAAAACAGTTTCACCAGGCGATCGCGGTTGTCGGTGTCGGCGCGCGAACCTTCCTTCAGCACTTGACCAAACTCTTTCCAGAAAGTGAAATAGCGTTCGAGATCCTTGTTTTTGAGCCCGTGCAAATAGTCGAGCACCTTGCGGGTGATCCACTTGGCCATTTGCGGGATGTGACGATCTTGCTGAATCGACTCACGGGAAATATTGAGTGGCAAGTCGGCGGAATCCACCACTCCTTTGATGAAGCGCAAGTAGGATGGCAGCAGTTCTTCGCAGTTTTCCATCACGGCGACATGGCGCACATAAAGATGCAGCCCGTACTTTTGCTCGCGATAGTAAATATCGTGGGCAGCGGTCGCCGGAATGAAGAGCAAGCAGTCGTACTCGACTCTCCCCTCGGCTCTGAACCCGATGTGATCAAAAGGCTCGGTCCAGTCGTGCGAAATGTGCTTGTAAAACTCCGCGTACTCTTCTTGAGTGACTTCGGCTGCTGGACGCGTCCACAGCGGTTTCATCGAGTTCAAGATCTTGTCTTCGATCACCGTCCGGGTTTTGGGCACGGGCTTGTGTTCCTCACCCGGCTCGGGCTCGTCGCGACGCTCTTTGGAAACGATCGGGTAGGTGACGAAATCCGAGTAGCGGCGGACGATGCGGCGGAGCTCGTAGATGTCGGTGTAATCGCCGATCCCCTGGTCTTTGTCGGGCTTTTTCAGGTGCAAGATGATGGTGGTGCCATGACCGAAACGGTGGTCGTCGCGGATCTGGTAGGTGCCGTCGCCGGTCGAATCCCAGCGGGTGGCGCCTTCCTCGCCTGCCCGGCGAGTGACCAGCGTGACCCGGTCAGCGACCATGAACACCGAATAGAATCCGACTCCGAACTGTCCGATGAGCTGCGCGATGGCGGCGGGTGAGTCGCTGGCCTTGAGGCGATCCATCAGCTCGCGAGTCCCCGACTTGGCGATCGTTCCGATGTTGGAGACCACTTCTTGGCGGCTCATGCCGATGCCGTTGTCCTTGATCGTCAAGGTGCGTGATTCTGCTTGCGCTTCGATGCGGATCTCGGGTTTGTGCTCGGCCTCGATCAATTCGGCCTGGGTCAAAGACTCGAAGCGCAAGCGGTCCAGGGCATCGGATGCGTTGGAGATCAACTCACGCAGAAAAATCTCCTTGCTGGAGTACAAGGAGTGGATCACGATTTCCAGCAGCTGACGGGTTTCTGCTTGGAATTCGAAAGTCTCTTGGGGTGTCGCTTGCGGTGTTTCTTGCGGTGTTTCTGGCTGTTCACTCATGAGAGTTCTCCCTCACGTCTGACTTGTCTTCCTGTCGCCAAATCCTGGCTTGGCTAATTTTCGGCTATTTTGGACTTGTCCCCAGGTGGGACAAGCGATCCTGACGCCCAAACGTTGACGCCCAAACGTTGACGCCCAAACGTTGGCGTCCAAACCGTGCGGCACTGCTGCCGCCCAATGCGGCTGCATTGTAGCCGGAGTTCGCCGGTGGATCAAAGACGTCCCTCTCCTTGCTCTCCTTGCCCCTTTTGGCCCGCCAAGACCCAGGGCTCGCAGGCGTCGCAACGGCAGTCGCCGCTAGAGCTGGCCTTTGCGATAGCATGGGCTGGCTGCTCGTGACTTGACCGAGCGCAGTCTGGGAGACCGCGATGGATTTGCTGCCAGCCGCAGATACGCTATGGGGTTTTCTCGCTTTGGCTTTGGGCTTTGGTGGGATCATCCTGATCCATGAACTCGGACACTTCTTGGCCGCCAAATGGGCGGACATCCAGGTGTCGCAGTTTGCGGTTGGCTTTGGCTGGCCGCTGGTTTCGTGGCGCTCGGGGCTGGGCTTGCGGCTGGGCAGCACCGAAGCGGAAACCGCGCGCATTTTGGCGCAAAACCCGCAAGCGCCGCTCGGCGAAACCGAGTACCGTTGGAGTGCTTTGCCGCTCGGCGGCTATGTGAAAATGCTCGGTCAAGACGATCTCGACCCCAACGCCTTGAGCCACGATCCCCGATCTTACAACACCAAATCGGTGGGCGCGCGCATGGTGGTGATCAGCGCCGGGGTGGTGATGAACCTGCTGGGGGCGATGGTGCTCTTTGTGATCGCCTTCATGGCTGGTGTCGAGTTCCCCCAGGCAGTGGTCGGGACCACGGTGCCCGACTTGCCCGCAGCCACCACCTTTGCGGAAGGGCACGACGGGGATGCGGCTTTTCTCGGCCTCTTGCCCGGCGACGCGATCACCCACGTGGGGGGTGACCGGGTCGGCGACTTCACCGACGTGCGGCTCGCGAGCGCGCTCGCTGGCGACCAGCCGCTCGAACTGCAAGTGTCGCGTCCTGGCCACCCGCAGCCGCTCAGGTTTCACATTACCCCGGTGCGCGGCAGCAGCGGACTGCCCACCCTGGGCATCCAGAGCGCTTATTCGCTGCAAATCGACCCGCACGCGCGCTTGGATCCAGGGCTCTTGGCCCGCGGGATCGAGCCCGGCATGCGGATCGTGGCGGTTGCCGGGGTAGCGGTCGAAAGCTTTGCCGAGTTGCGAGAACGGCTCCAGGGCGCGGGTGATGACGTCCAGCTGACCTTTGCGGCAGCCGACGGTCGGCGGAACGAAGTCGCGCTCAAGACCACGTCCGCAGATCCGCTGGCGGTGACGGCGTTGCCCCTGAGCCCGCTGATGCAGCGGATCCAAGCGGAAAACCCGCTGGCGGCGATCCGCCTCGGGATGCACAAGACGTATCAGACCATGCAGAGCGTTTACTTGACCCTGCTGCGTCTGGTACAGGGTTTCATTCCGGTCAAAGAAATGCGTGGACCGGTCGGTATTGCGGAGACCGGCACCCAGATCGCCCGCGATCGCGGCCTCATGTATTTGCTCTATTTCCTTGGGGTGATCAGCGTCAATCTGGCCGTGATCAATTTCCTCCCCATTCCCGTGGTCGACGGTGGGCACATCGTTTTCCTGCTAGCCGAGAAGCTCAAAGGCACACCGGTCAGCCCGCGCATGCAAGCGCTGGCCACCTATGCCGGGCTGGCGCTTTTGGCCGCGGTTTTCCTGGTGACTTTGTTTTACGATACCGTGCGTTTGCTGCGCGGTTGAGCCGCTGGGGATCTCCAGGCAGGACGCGTCGCGCATGAACTTCCGGCAAGCACCACCTGGCAGCAAGCACTGCGCATGAGTCAACCCGCGATTGCCCCTGAAACTCTGCTGCAAGAGCTCACGCCCGACGAGTTCCGGCGCTATGGTCGGCATTTGGTGTTGCCGGAGGTCGGACTGGCTGGGCAAAAGCGGCTCAAGGCGGCGCGAGTGCTGCTGGTTGGCGCCGGCGGATTGGGCTCACCGATCGCTCTTTATCTGGCAGCGGCCGGCATTGGCACGCTCGGGCTGGTCGACGACGATCGGGTCGACTCCAGCAACTTGCAGCGTCAGGTGCTGTTCGGCGAGGCGGACGTCGGGCGGCTCAAGGTCGAAGCCGCGCTCGCCCGGCTGCGCGACTTGAACCCGCACCTCGCCTACGAGCCCCACCCGCTGCGCCTTGAGGTCGACAACGTCTTGGATCTGGTGGCCGACTACGACGTGGTGGTCGACGGCAGCGACAATTTCCCCACCCGCTACCTGGTCAATGATGCTTGCGTACTGCTCGGCAAGCCCGACGTCTGGGGCGCGGTGCTGCGCTTCACCGGCCAGATCTCGGTGTTTGGTGGGACGGGTGGTCCCTGCTACCGCTGCCTGTTTCCCGAGCCGCCGCCGCCCGGGCTGGTGCCGTCCTGCGCCGAAGGCGGGGTGCTGGGTGTTTTGCCCGGGATCATCGGCGCGCTCCAGGCCAACGAAGTCATCAAGCTGGTGCTCGCCGTGGGCGACCCGCTTGTGGGTCGTTTCCTGACGTTTGACGCCCTGCGTTGGCGTTTTCATGAACTCAAACTCGCAAAAAACCCAGAATGTCCGCTCTGCCGGTCTCAGCCGACCGCGTC
>CAZCOV010000165.1:0-13268 GCA_964499975.1 uncultured Thermoanaerobaculia bacterium | reverse complement strand
AAGAAGCCACAGATCCTGAGCAGTCACCGTTTTCCTTGAAGTTCACCGGCCACGAACGGGACGAAAATGGTGACGTCCCCAAAGGCGTGCTCGACTACATGAAGGCGCGGTACTGCAGTCCGATCTTGGGGCGGTTTTTGAGTCTTGATCCAGTGTTGGGGGATCCACGCAAGCCTCAGAGCTGGAACCGCTACGCCTACGTCCAAGGCAACCCCATCAATTTCACCGACCCCGATGGCCAGCGGACAGCCAGCGACGTTGCCCAGAGCGTCCAAAACTATGTCCAGGACCTCGAAGAATTTACCAACGCGAACACCTCAGGAGATCCGTTGGGCATCCTGCTGAATTTCCTGGTCGGGAGTGCAGGAGACACGGTAGTCCTGACGGTTGATCCCTTGCGTGCGGGTGAGGCCATCGGGGCGGCGGTGGGTAGCGGGGAGTCCACGGGCGGCGTTGCGCTGGCGATCGGGCAGGATGCTTTGCGGGTCGCCGGGCTGGTGGGCTATGGGGGGGCAGCAGCTACTGGAATTACGAGAGTTATCTCAGCCTCCGGAGTAGTGCAACTAGGGCCTGGTGCAGCAGGAGCGAACTCCTTTGTCAGTAGAGTCGTTAATTCAAATATGGGGCATGCCGCGAAACGTGCTGTCGAACGTGCAGGTTTTGGATCTCAGCAGGAAGCTAGAGTTGCCCTTCAAAATTTTGGAAAACAAATCGAGAATTCTTCCCAATTCCCGGCAAGTGCGATCATAGATCCAGCTAGATCAGACCGAGTAATTGTTCCGGGTTTCGGGCAGGGCGGCGCAGTTGTTTATCAGGTCGGCAGGAATGGTACCTTCAAGCTGAAAACTGTATTGCAGTGGTTTGATTGATCTCGATCGAGAAGTCGCTATGGAGAATAGGACAAAGATTCGCTTAGTGATCTCAGAAGATGACAACGATGTCGCCTATGTTCAGCTATCAGATTATCCGATAGATAGAACTTGTCGGATATCAAAATCAGTGCGCCTCTTTGATTTGATCGGCAGCTATAAAGGACCTGATGTCGTTTTTGATTTCGACGAGACAGAGGTTTTGGTTGGCATCGAGATTCTTTGCTGAGCGAGGAGAAGTCAGGATAGTTTTACTGATGGATCCGGATAATTTTTGCAATTCCTGAATCGATGCGAGGCCAATTGGTGGCAGCTACTCCTTCGTGCATAGCAATTGGTTGCCTATCTGAATCTGACGGACTAACAAGGCTTCATCTCAGGGTTGGTAGAGGATTGACAATCCTAGAACATCGGCTAGTTTATGAAGGCGAAATAGAAACTCCAAACTACAGGGGGCTAGCTGTTTGCATTGTTGCGCATGAAGAAATCCTCTCTGTCGAGACGGAATGGGCCCGAACAAAAATTGAAATCTGGGCTAACCATCCAACGGAGCCTGACGACCTCAGAATTTTCGTCGTTTGAACCTATCAACCTGTGCTATTTATCTGGGACGCGAACTGCGCTGCTGGCCGGATCTCCCGAAACCAATGTCTGAACCAATTATCGAAATCACCGACGTTTCCTTGGCGTACCGGCTGGCCAAACAAAAACCCGGTTCGCTCAAGGAGTACCTGATCCACCTGGTGCGGGGGTCGTTGACGTATCACGAGCTGTGGGCCCTGCGCGACATCAACCTGCAGGTCGGGCGGGGTGAGATTGTCGGTATCGTGGGCGCCAACGGCGCGGGCAAGAGCACCTTGTCCAAGGTCATCTCGGGGGTGCTCCGACCCACCCGTGGAAGCTGCGTTGTGCGCGGGGCGGTGTCGCCGATCCTTGAGCTCGGCACGGGTTTTGACTATGAGCTGACCGGCCGCGAGAACATTTACCTGCACTCCCTCTTGTTGGGACGACGGCGGCGCGAAGTCGATGCCCAGCTCGCGGCGATCATCGCTTTTTCTGGCCTGGGCGACTTCATCGACTCCCCGGTGCGCAATTATTCGACCGGAATGATGGCCCGCTTGGGATTTGCCGTGGCCACGGCCTGGCAGCCAGATGTGCTGGTGCTCGACGAAGTGCTGGCAGTGGGCGATGCGCGTTTCACCGAACGCTGCCATGATCGACTCCGGCAGTTCCGCGATGCCGGTACCACCATCCTCATCGTCTCCCACAATCCGCTCGAGATCATCCAGTACTGCACCCGCTGCTTGTGGATTGATCAAGGTTGGCTCAAAGCCGACGGTGATCCCGGCGGGATTCTGGGCCACTACGCTCAGCGCACCGAACCGGGCTTGGCGCCGCTCGCCGCAAACCCCGCATAACCGCCGCAAGACCCCCTCGCAAGAGGCCTCGCAGACGGGACCGGGTCAGCCACCCGCCAGGTGCGGCGTGACTTGGCGGAGACCACCCTGTGGGGTGGCGATCCCACCCCGGATTGGTGGTCGCTTGCCCACCGACCGGGAGAGGCATCAACTCTGCCCCGTGGGACGGTGTGGCGCGGCCCAGCGATTGCTACATTGCTCCCCACGGAATGTCATTTGGACCTCGACCCCGCCGGTCGGATGGGGCGGCAGAGCGGGACAGCAGAACGAAAAGCACGGCAGAACAAGCACGGCAGAACGGCAATGGACGCACAAACCCGCAAACGTCTGATCCAAGAGCACCTCGACAAGATCCGCGAGATCGAAGAGCAGGCCACGCCGCAGGCCGAGCCAGGCTGGCCGCCCAACCGCTACTACTTGCTGTGGCATGTGGTGATCGGCATGATGCTCGGCGCTTTCGGGGCGGTCGTCAGCCTCCTCGCCAACGTGTTCGGCGCGCCGTTGTTCGGACGGCGTGCGCTCGACTTGATCCGGGTTTATCTCACTTTCCCGATGGGCGTTCACGCGCTCGAAGTGGACACCGGGGTGGTCCTCTTTGTCGGCTGCTTGCTCTACCTCACGACCGGTGCCTTGTTCGGCATCCTCATCCACTTGGTGATGTCTCTGTACTTTGCGGACGCGCCCCCCGTCAAACGCTTCCAGGTGGGCACCCTGCTCGGGATCGGCTTGTGGATCGTCAATTTCTACTTGATCCTGAGCTGGCTGCAGCCCCTGCTTTTGGGCGATACCTGGATCGTGAAAATGATCCCGTGGTGGGTTGGCGCTTTGACCCACCTCACGTTCGCTTGGACCGTGACCGCTGCCGAGGTTTGGGGTCGCTTCGAGGCTTACCGGGGCTCAGACTAGGCCCCAGGTCAAGGTGCGGAGTGCAGCGGCAACGCAACTTTCCAGCG
Source organism: uncultured Thermoanaerobaculia bacterium (assembly GCA_964499975.1). Lineage (GTDB taxonomy): Bacteria > Acidobacteriota > Thermoanaerobaculia > Multivoradales > J023 > CAZCOV01. The sequence continues at coordinate 10,028 of CAZCOV010000165.1, read as the reverse complement.
TTTTAACCTGCGATGGAGTGAGCAGCATGAGCGAAAACGCAGTTCGCGAGGCGCTGATGCGCGATACGCCGGTGCGCGATACGCCGGTGCGCGAGGCGCGGTTGAGTTGCCGGGGTGGTCAAAACCCCTGGGTCCTGGTCTTCCAGGTGCTGCTGATGCAGGCAGTGTCGGCCTTGATTTTGACCCTCCTGGCTTTGGCGCTGGCAGGCTGCGGCGGTTCCGCTCCCCCTCCGACTGCTGCTGCTGCGGCTGGCCCGGCGGCGGGAAGCGCAGGCGGGGTCCATGCGGACGGCTCGATCGTCTATCCCAAATGGCAGACGACGCCGCCTGCGGGTTATGCCACCTACAACCAGCGCGCTAATTTGCAGCAGCGCGGTTTTCTTGTCTACAACAAATATTGCGTTGGCTGTCACGGCGAACTGGGCGACGGCAAGGGAAGAGCCGCGGTCCGCCTCAAGACCCAACCGCGCGATTTCACCCGCGGCATCTACAAGTTCCGCTCGACGGACTCCGGCAGCTTGCCCCTTGAAGCGGATCTCTACCGCACCATCACCCGCGGGCTCGCCCGGGTCAGCATGCCTTCCTTCAACTTGCTCCCCGAAAGCGACCGGGTCGCGGTGATCGAATACATCAAGACCTTCTATCCGCGCTGGGAGCTGGAAAAAACCGACCGGCGGGTGATCCCCTTGCCGCTCGCTCCGGGTGACCTCGAGGACCCGCAGCGGGTGCTGCGCGGGCGGGTCGTCTATCTCCAGATGCAGTGCTGGAAATGCCACGGGGTCGACGGCCGGGGCAGCGGTGCCACCCAAACCGAGTACATCGATGCTTGGGGCCAGCCGCAGCGTCCCTTCGATTTCACCCGCGGTTCGCTCAAGGGAGGCAATTCCCCGGAAGATATTTACCGGACCTTCCACACTGGCTTGCGCAGCATCATGCCGGCCTACGAAGGCGATACCCTCGCTGCCGTGACCGCCGCCGCTTTTGCCGACTTGCCGGCCGCTGCGCAAGAAGCCGCGCAACTCGCGGCGGTCCGTGCGCAATTCCCGGTCGATGGCGCCTCTCTCGCCAGCTTGAGCCCGCCCCAGCGGCTGGACCTCGCAACCCGCAACAGCTGGGACCTAGTGGCCTACATTCTCTCGCTCAGGATCAAGACAACGACCGCCCCAGCCGTGCTCGGAACGCCCGCCGGCTGAGGGTGGGAGGAGCTGCTCGTCCATGGTCAACACCCATTCCCAAGTTTCGTCGGACCGCGCCGAGGGATTGCCGACGACCGCCCCGCTGACGCACCGGGGGCTCGTCAAATGGCACCTGATTGCGGGGGTCACCTGGTTTGCGCTGGCCCTAATCGCGGGCTTCCTCTACTCCTTGCAACTCTTGCAGTCGTGGCCCCTGCCCAAGATTCCGGTGTTGTCGCCCGGACGGATCCGCTTGATCCACACCAACCTGATCGCTTTTGGCTTTCTCACCAACTCCTTCCTCGCCATGCTGTATTGGACCGTGCCGCGGCTGACCGGTCAGCGGGTGCTGTCCAACCGCCTGGGCTGGTTGATCTGGAGCGCCTGGAACGGCATTGTGCTTGCGACGTATGTGGGCTTGCACCTGGGCGAGGCGCAAGCGGTCGAGTGGGGGGAAACCCCTGTGTGGGTGGATCCGTTGGTGGTGGTCGGCGCGATTTTGGTGTGGCTCCAGTTCTACCCGCCGATCTTGCGCACCAGCGAAAAGGCTTTGTACGTCAGCTTGTGGTACTTCAGCGCTGGCTTCATTTGGCTCGGCCTCACCTACATCATGGGCAATTTCTTCCCGCAGTACTTGGTCGCGGGCAATGCTGCCGGCCCCCTCCTCGGGCTCTACATTCATGACCTCGTCGGCTTGTGGGTAACCCCCATGGGCTGGGGGATGATGTACTTTTTCGTCCCGATCATCCTCAAGCGGCCGATGTGGTCGCATGCGCTGTCGTTGGTCGGTTTTTGGGGGCTGGCTTTCTTTTATCCGCTGCAGGGCGTCCACCACTTTTTTGGCTCACCCATCCCGATGTTCGCCCAGTACAGCGCAGTGGTCAGCACCATCGCGATCGAGATCGTGGTCACCACCGTGATCATCAACTTCTTCATGACCTGGCGGGGCAGTGAGGGCACGCTCAAGCGCAGCATGGCGATCCGTTGGTTCTGGGTCGGCGCCTTGAATTACGCGATCACTTGCTTGCAGTGCGCTTTCCAGGTGACGCTGACCTTCCAGCAAGTGATCCACTTCACGGACTGGGTGGTGGGGCATGCTCACATGGTGATGTTCGGGGTGTTCAGCTTCTGGATTTTCGGCATGATCGAACACTTGTGGCCCAAGCTGACCGGCAACGAGTGGTGGAGCAGCGCGCTGCGCCGCTGGGCGTTCTGGTTGATCACGTTGGGACTGGGCACGATGTTCTTGGTCTTGACCGCGGGCGGCTTGGTTGAGGGCTTCATGGCGCTCCACCTGGCACCGCGCGAGTCCATCCTCGAAGCGATCCGTCCCTTCTGGCTGATCCGCGCGATCACCGGCATTGCGATCATCAGCGGGTTCACCTGCTTTGCGGTCAACCTGATCTTGACCGCACGCACCGCCAAGGTCGTCCACGTCGATACCGACTACGCACCCTACGAAACGGTCGACGGAGAGGAGGCAGCCATTGGAGCGGTTTAGCTTTGTTTTCCTGGTCGCCGGCCTGCTGTTTTTCGGCCTCGCTTTTGCCGTCAGCGGCTGGATCCCGATGCTGCCGGTCCAGCATCTCAAGGTGCGCACGGTCGAGCAGCTCGCGGCTGTGCCTCCCGCCAGTTTCAGCGACTTGAAAGACGAGTACCCAGAAGCTTTTGAGCAGGCTTTTGGCGGGCTCAGCTTGACTGCGGCCTTTGCCGAAGCTTTGCGGGTCGGGCACAAGGCCTACATCGGGGAAGCTTGCTGGCACTGCCACAGCCAGCAAGTCCGCCCCTGGGGCAACGACGAAGCGCGCTATGGGCGCAAGAGCTATCCCGAGGAGTATCACAACGAACTCAACATGCCGCCTTTGTGGGGGACCCGCCGCATTGGCCCGGACCTCATCCGGCGCGGCGGCAAGCGCTCGAACGACTGGCACGTGGCCCACTTCTACAACCCGACCGATGTGAGCCCGGTGAGCGTGATGCCGAGCTATCCCTGGTTCTTCCAGGCGGATGGGTTGACGCCCAACAAGACCGGGCTCTCGATCATCGCTTACGTGCAGTGGCTGGGCAGCTGGGAGCCCGGGGTCGAAGAAAACCTCTATGAAATCCCTCAACTCGAATCCCGGTTCCCCCCCGCAGACCTCGACCGACCACGCCAGCCAAAAGCACCGGAAACGCCAGCAGCAGGCGCCGGGCAAGACATCTGGGCAGAGGAGGGAAGTACGCCATGAGTCCTCGTCCGCAACTGCGCCCAGTGCCCCCCTTGGATTCCACGCCGGGCCCGCGCGCGCGCCGCTTCCTCTGGGTCTTCAGCATCGTGCTGGTGCTGGTCGCGGGGAGTGCCTTCATTTTCAAGTTGATCGAGTTTTTCACCATCGCCACCACCTCTGGGCCAGAAGCTTTGGGTTCTTTTCTCATCCCAGTGCTCAATTACTTGCTGGTGGCAGGTGGTTTTTTCTGCCTGTTTTTATGGGCCTATGCTTCCGGCCAATTTCGCGATCTCGAAGCTGCCAAGTACCGCATGTTGGAATTGCAAGAACAGTTCGATCGTTTGGATGGCTTGCTGGTGCCAAACGGTCCGGAGGCCAGCCGTTCAGCTGAACCGCGATGAGTACACCTGCTGATCCCTCTGAGAAAACCCCTGCTCCGTCGCCCCGCCCTTTCAAGCGGCACAAGTACCTCGCGTACCAAGGCTATGCCTTCCCCTGGTACGCGACCCTGATCTGGATCGCTTTCTTCATCGGCGGTTTGATCTACCTCGTGCGCCACATCCTGCTGGAGTAGCGGATGGGGGAGGGGAGCGCCACGGTCTTGCCCGAGCCAGGGTGCCTCGCGCCAAGGTGCCAGCCACCGGAGCGACCGGCGCCGGTTTGTGAGCACTGCGGCTTGCCCGTGCCGTCCAGCCGGGCGCGCGCTGCACCCTGGTTTTGCTGCTTGGGGTGTGCTTTCGCTCACCAAATCGCCTTGCCTGCAAGCGATCCGAGCCGCGGCTCAGGAGTGCCTGGCACCTTGCTACTGCGGTTGGGTCTGAGCATCTTCTTCACCCTCAACATCATGGTGGCGAGTTGGTTGTCCTACTCGCAAGAGGTGTTCGGGACGGCGGCCAAAGCACCTGCGGACTTCGCCGTGTTGACCGGGCTGTTCAGCTATTTGGCCTGGTTGCTCGCGACCTTGGTGCTGGTGCTCCTCGGCCTGCCGCTGCTCGCCGACGCCCTGCGCCAGCTGCGCGCCCCGGGCCCGCTGCTCACCCGCTTGAGCGCTCCCTTGCTGATCACCCTCGGAGTCTTCTCTGCCTACCTCTTGAGCGTTCTCCACACCTTGCGCGGTCAAGGCAGCCTCTACTTCGACACAGCGGCGATCGTGCTGGTTTTCGTTGCGCTCGGCTCCTACTTGGAGGCCGGGTCGCGCCAGCGCGCGCTGGCTTCGGCCTGCGAATTGCTCGCTGTCTTGCCCGCGCAAGTCCACGTCGAACGGCAGGGTAGGTGCGACGAGATCGCGCGCGACCAAGTCGCAGTGGGCGACCGAGTGCGTGTCCGTCCGGGTGAGACCGTGCCCGTCGATGGTCGGGTGGTGAGCGGTTGCAGCCAGGTTCTCACCGCGAGTTTGACCGGCGAAGCACAGCCGCGCACGGTTGAAGTTGGGGATCGCTTGCTCGCTGGTGCGATCAGCCTGGACGGTCAGCTCTGGCTGGAGACGGAGCGGGTGGGAGCGCAAACTGTGCTGGCCCAAATGGAAGCTTCGCTGACGGTGGCGCGCGGCAGCCAACCCGCGATCCAGCGGCTGGCCGACCAGATCGCTGGGTGGTTTGTTCCGGGAGTAGTGTTCCTCGCGCTCGGGGTCTTTGCTGCGTCTGCCGCGCAAGGTGCGGTCGACCAGGGGCTACTCCGCGGCTTGAGCGTGCTGCTCATCAGCTGTCCTTGCGCGCTCGGTCTGGCCGCGCCCCTCAGCTGCTGGAGCGCCCTCCGCCGTGCGGCTGAGCAAGGGATCCTGATCGATTCGGCCACCACGCTCGAACGGGCCGCGCTGGTCGATCACCTCTTTTTTGACAAGACCGGGACCTTGACCGAACCCGAGCTCGTGCTCGGCACCCTTGAAACCGCCCCAGGCGTGACGCGCGAGGAGGCCCTCACCTGGGCCGCCAGCCTGGAAGCTGCCAGCATGCACCCGATCGCGCGCGCGGTCCTCGCCCAGGCCCAGCAGCTGCAGCTCACCCTGCTGCCGGTGAGCGCTGCGACCGTTTTGCCCGGACGTGGTCTTCTCGGCCAAGTCGGTGGCCGTCTGCTGCGTCTGGGCAGCGAGAAATGGGTGAGCGAGCTCGGGTTGACTGCCGCGCCGTCGACCGCACCTGATCCAGGTGCCACCCTCTTCTTGCTGGATGCCGAGCGGGTGCTGGCGCGTCTGACCCTCTGCGAACGGCTGCGGCCCGCCGCGCCTGCCGTGATCCGGAGCCTGGAGCAAATGGGCATTGCGGTGAGTATCCTGAGCGGTGACCGCAGCGCGGCCACCTGTGCTCTGGGCAGCGCGCTCGGCGTCCGCGCGACCGGCGAGTTGTTGCCCGCAGACAAGGTCGAGCACTTGCGTGGTGCGCGGACCCAAGGCGCGCGGCGGATCGCCATGGTCGGCGATGGGCTCAACGACGCGCCGGTCTTGGCCGCGGCCGACGTGGGCATTGCCCTCGGTTCCGCCAGCGACCTCGCCCGACGGTCGGGTAACGTCCGCTTGATTTCCGATCGCCTCGACCGCTTGCCCATCTTGTTCGCGCTCGCCCGCGACACCCGGCGACGGATCCGCACCAATTTGCTGTGGGCCTTTGCCTTCAACTCGGTGGGTATCTTGCTCGCCGCCGCGGGCTACTTGACCCCAATCATCGCCGCTGCTGCCATGGCGTTTTCTTCGAGTTTGGTGGTGATCCGCATTGCTCGCGGTGCGGGAGCTCCTCCAGCGTCTACGGCCGCCGCCGAAGCCTCTGACGCGTCCGGGCTCGCTGCTGCCCGGTGGGAGGCGGTACCCGGATGAGCCTGGACACCAGCGTGCTGTTTCCGGCCTTGTTTTTGACCGGTCTAGCCGGGAGCCTCCATTGCGTGGGCATGTGCGGCCCGTTGCTGCTCGGTTTTTCGCGGGTCCTCGGTCCCGGCCTGGGTCGGGGGTGGGAGGTGATTGCGTACCACGCTGGCCGGTTGTGGACCTACGGCTTGCTCGGGCTGATCGCGGGTCAGGTGGGAAGTGTGGGGCAGCTTGCGGCCTGGCGCAGCTGGCAGCAAAGCCTGTCGGTTCTGGCGGGTGGGGTAGTGCTGGTGAGCGGGGCAGCGGCGTTGGGTTGGCTGCCGGGTTTGCGTTTTGACACGGTCCTCGGCCGCTGCTGGCCGCGCAGTTGCTGGCCGCTCAGCGGCTGGCTGGCCGCCCTGCAGCGGGAGCCGCAGGCTGCGGCGCGTTTCCTTTTCGGTGCGATCCTCGGCCTGATTCCCTGCGGTTTGGTCTATGCCACGCTGCTGATTGTGGCGGTCCTTGGCCATCCTGTGATGAGCGCTCTGGGCATGCTCAGCTTTGGACTGGGTACTCTACCGGCGCTCACCGCATTTTTGCTCGGCTCGCATCTCTTCCCGATCCGCCTGCGCGCCCAAGGCAGCCGCATCGTCGGGGTCTTGCTCCTCGGTATGGGCAGCTTTCTCCTCATTCGCGCCCTGTGGTTGGGGGTGACGCCCGGCATGCATCACTGATGCCTCCCGCGACCGATTCCCCGTCCGCAAGCCTGGGACTTTCGCTTCTAAAAACCCACGGCCGTCGACCAGGCACTGGCATCGCTGGTCTCGAAGCCGTCGATGAAGACGTTTTTGAGCCGACGGAACACCCCCTGACCGGTGCCGAGGTAGGTGTCGCCGACCGCAGAGTAGCGGAAGACGGCCGCGGCCGGACCGCTGACGCCGCTGTCTTTGCGGATGAACGTCACCCCGAAATCCGCGGACTGGTAGACCTCGCCCGCTTCGGTACCCACCCACAGCCGCTTTTTGGCGCCGTCGTAACTGATGCCGAGGGTCAAGGGATCGGGTAAATCGCCGCTAGGAGACCAGCTCACCCCGCCGTCGAGCGAACGGAATACGCCGAGATCGGTTGCCGCCCACAGCCGGGTTTCGAGCGCAGGGTCGAAGGCGATCCCCCAAACGTTGGCGGCGGCCAGCCCGGTGCCTGATGCCGTCCACGAGCTGCCACTGTTGGTGCTGCGGTAAAGGCCGTTCCTGTTGACCGCGAAGAGCCGAGTAGGCCGGGTCAAATCGAGCGCCAACACCGAAACCCGGAAATTGCCCAGACCTGTCGAAGCCGGCACCCATGAGCTGCCGCCGTTGGTCGAACGGTAGACGCCGCTGCCGCCGTCGGTCGCAGCGTAGAGGGTGCCGACATTGTCCCGTTCGAGCGCCAGCACATCCGGGTTGGGCAATGCGGTTGCAGTCCACGAAACACCGCCGTCGGTGGACGCATACACGCCGCCGCGGTCGGCAGCCACCCACGCGTTGAGCGGATTCTCCGGGTCAGCCACCAGACCGGTGATGCGCAGGCTGTCCAGTCCGCTATTGCCGCGCGTCCAGGTGATGCCGTCGACCGAATGATAGACCCCTTCACCGTTGCTGCCGGCATAAATCCGCGTCGGCTGGCCGGCGACCGCCAGGGCGTTGATGCTGGACAAGCGCAAACCTGAATTAGCCGCTTGCCAAGTCGCACCGCTGTTGACCGTGGCGAAGATGCCCTCACCTTCGCTGCCGGCGAGCACCGGACCCGGGCCTGTAGCGGGCACGGCAAAGCGGAAAATCGGCGCGGTACCGAGGCCGGTCGACGCCGTCTGCCAGCTGGTTCCGCCATCCGTCGAGGTGTAGACCCCGGCCAGTTCCGAAGCGGTGAACAGGGTTAAAGCGCCGCGCGTGTCAAGCCCGATGTCGAGCATGGCAAGATCGCCTAGATCGGCATTCATCGGTTGCCAAGAAGCCCCCCCATCCGTTGACCGGAAGACGCCGTCAGCGCTGGTCGCCGCCCACAAGCACGCGGCGACGCTCGGGTCAGTGGTCAAGCCGGCGATGCCGGAGCCGCCGAGACCGCTTGAGCTGTTGGTCCAGGTGGTACCGTTGGTCGAACGGTAGACCTCGCCAGCGTCGGTGCCGACGAACAGCGTGCCATCGCTGGCTCGTGCCCAGGTGGTGAAGCCGTCGCCGGTGGGCAAGCCACCACCGAGCGGCGACCAGGCAACACCGCCATTCGTGGTGACGAAGGCACCGGCGTCCGAGCCTGCACGCACAATCTGGCCGTCGACCGGGTCGATCTGCACCGAACGCAGCACCTGACCATCTAGTCCGGCAGGGGCAAAACTGGCGCCCCCGTCGATGCTGAGCAGCATGCCGCCGTCTGTGGCGATGAAAACCCGCTGTGCGTCGGCGGGGTCGACCGCAATCGCGGTCGGCGCGAAGCCGCCTAACGGCACTGGCACCGAAGTCCACGACGCGCCGCTGTCGACCGAACGAAAGACGCCGCCGTCACCCCCTACCCAGGCGTTGGTGGGGTCGCCGGGCGCCAGCGTCAAGGTAACGATCGAGCCGCCCTCAGGGCCGAGCGCGGACCAATCGAGCGCTGTCAGCGGCGGTCCCAGCAACATCGCGAGGGCGGAGGTCAGGAGAGGGAAAAAGCGTATTTTGGAGACAATCACCTATAGCCATCCTTTCGCAGGCAATCATCGTAGCCAGCCAGGAGTGTCGGTGATTAAGTATTACTAACTGAATAAAGTCCTCGTGCATGCCGGCGCGCTCCGCGTGACCGGCGAGGTTCGTTTCTCACCCCAATTTTTGAGGATGGTAGAGTGCGCGGCAGAGCCAAGCACGGCTCGCTTGACGTTGGAGGACCTCATGCCAGAGATTACCCGAAAAGATCTGCTGTGGAACGGTGTCTGCTGGGGCGCTTGGGCGCTCGGGAGTGCCGTCGCGTTACGGGTGGGGGCGCAGACCGCGCAATCCGCCATCCCCGACCGCGGTCCTCGCCTTGAAGCAGCGCTGGTCGAAGAATTCGTGCGCGCAGCGCATGGCGATTTGGCGAAAACCCAGAAAATGCTCGACGCAACTCCGACGCTCGTCAATGCCACCTGGGATTGGGGCGGGGGTGACTGGGAAACCGGCCTGGGGGGAGCAGCGCACATGGGCAACGCGGAAATCGCGCGCTTTTTGCTCGGCCGTGGTGCGCGTATGGACGTTTTTTGCGCGGCCATGCTCGGCGAGATCGCGATCGTCAAGGCGTTCCTCGCTTTTGCTCCGCAAGTGGTGGATTTGGCCGGGCCGCACGGCATCCCCTTGATCCGGCATGCCATGGCCGGCAAGCAGGATGCCATGGTGGAACTCTTGCGCCAGCACGGCGCGCGGGGTTGAGCCGCGTGCGGGTGGACCCCGAGCTGCGCCCGCTTGACGCCGGACTGGCCGCGCTCGCCGCCTGCGCGCTGACCGGGCTCGGCATCGCGCGCTTGACCCTGCAGCTCAATTTGCACTTGCGCAGCTCCAGCCGCGATCTGTTTTGGCTCTACGCGGACTTCTTGCTCGCGGCAGCTGCAGTCGGGGTGGTCCTCGGGGTGTTGGGGGCATTGGCGCTCTTGGGTTTGCAGCTGAGCCCGGCGCGCTGGCCGCGGCTCGGCCGCGGGTTGGCCGCGGGGATTGTCGGCGGCTTGGGGCTCGCACCCCTGGTTTACTTCGGGCTGTTGCCAGACTTGGGGTTGAGGTCCCCGCTGCTCACCGATTTTCTCGCGGCGCCGCGCCTGCGGCAGCTCGTCTGGTTGGGGCTGGCCAGTGCGCTGCTCGCGAGCGTGGCTGACGGCATGGGTGGCCATGCCGGCGG
>CAZCOV010000164.1:0-13403 GCA_964499975.1 uncultured Thermoanaerobaculia bacterium | reverse complement strand
GACTCCCCCGCTGGATTCGTTGTGTTCTCTCTGGTCGGGCTGCCCCATCGACCAGACCGCTGGGTCCCTGACGTCTGGAGTGCTGATCTAAGCAAAACTCGTGCAGGGTTGCAAGATTAGCGCAGCCAGGTGAGGGGATCTTGCGGCTGGTTCTCGTGCCGGATCTCGAAGTAGAGATTTTCCCCTACCCGCCCCAACGCCTGGCCCAAGGATAACACATCGCCCTTCACCACCTTGAGCTCGCGCAGCCCGGCATACAGGGTGAAAACCCGGTCTGGGTGGTGGACCACGACCATCAACCCATAGCCTTCGAAGCTGGCAGCATAGAGCACTTCACCGGGAAAGACTGCCCGTACTTCACTCTCCTCGGGTGCGATGTCCAACCCGTTGTGCGGCACTTCGGTGCGATAGCGCGGATCGAGTCGTGGGCCAAAACGGCCGAGAACCCGACCGCGGAGCGGCCAGTCGAGCGCCCCGCGAAAGTCTTGGATCGGTTTCTGCGCCGCGGAACCGCTGAGCGGAGTCAAGCTACCTGCCAGCAGGGACGCAATCAGAGCCCTGAGCTTGCGCTCTTTGTCTTGGAGCTGGTCACTCCGCGCGGCCAGTTGCTGGTGCTCGTTCGCAGCTTGCGCGACCAGTTGCTTTTGCTTTCGCTGCAGGCGCACCAACCGATCACGGCGCGCGGCCTCTTGCGTTTTCCAGGTCACCATCTCACGGCGCCTAACTTCGAGCTGGCCGCGCTGGGCCAGCAATTGATCGTGCGTTTCTGTGTAACGGTGGATCAGCAGGTGATCCCGTCGCACTAGGAAGCGCAGCTGGCGCAGGGCGGGGAGCAGGCTCCGATCGGGTTCGAGCGCCAAGAACAGGCGGAGATAGCCCCGCCGTCCGAGCCGGTAGAGCCCCCCGAGCTGGTGCGCCAGGTTCTGTTCCAGGGTGCGCAAAGCTGTTTCCAGCTCCAAAATCCGCGCACTGGCAGTGTCGGCTTGGCTAGCCGCGAGCTCATGCGCGGTGGTGGCCTCCTGCAGCTCGGCTTGTTGCAGTTCAAGCTCGAGGTTCAAGCGACTCAGCTCGCTTTGCAGCCCTGACTCTTGTACCTTGACTTCGGCCAAGCGAACCGCGAGGCGTTCAATTTCGGCACGCATGGTTGCGAGTTCCGCTTCACGCGGATCTTCCCCGAAAGCCAACGCGGCCCAAGCCGTGGCCCCAACAACGAGAAGACTCCAAACTCCACCACGTCCCTGGGCCTTGCTTGGCTGCTTCATCTCCGTTTTCATCTCTGCGGCACCCAGCCGGCCTCAAACTACCACGAAACTTGCGCTGGATTGTACAGAAATTACCATAGCATTGTTTTTCAATATATCGATTGACCGAAAGGCTCGACCGCTGAGGAAAAACTTGCACGTACTCTTGCGGGACTAAGCGCAGTTCCTACCCTTTTCCTTCTCCCCGGGATCTGCCCGCGCGCAGCATTGAGGGCAACTGGTACCAAGCTTGAATATTGCATAGAATAGATCTCCTCGAAGACGTCCAGATAGCCGAGCCGCAATGGCATGGCGCCCACGTCATTGAATTCAATCTATCATCGATTCAGCTAAAAAATGAAGAAATAAACACTAGATCAATTCACTGAACAGCGCGACGGCAACCGCAGCGTCAAGCTGAACTCTGGGCAGCGATCCAGGAGGGCGTCGTCAGGAGAATACCAGCAGTGAAGAAAAGGAAGAGCGCGGGTGAGGTCCAATGCCAAAGCCTTGCCAAAGCCACGAGACCCGCTGCAGTGGGCGGGTCTCGAAGGCATGGCTCTCTCGGCGGGTAGCCAGGTCAGTGGGTAACCATGGGCGTCAGCTGCTTGGCCTGCTCGATCCAGGACTTGACCATCGATAAGGCGGGAAGCGCGCGGGTAAGTTTCTTGGCAGCGTTGACTTCGCGCAGCTTTTCCACCAGATTCTCGGCGTTGCGATTGCGCAATTCCTTCACGGTATCGACTCCACCGGCTTCCAGCAGTTCGCTGAATTCCGGGCCAATACCTGAGATTCGCATCAAATCAGCGAGGTTGGTCCACTTGAGGATCAACGCGTCCGAGATGCCGGTTTCATCGCAGACTTTTTTCCGTCCTTTGCGGTCGCTACATTGCTGCAAAAAGTCCTTGGTGTTTTTCAAGCCTGCGGCAGCGAGCTTGGCACCATAAACCGGCCCGATTCCTTCAATTTCTTCGATTTTATACCCCATAGCAGAGGTCTCCTTCATAAAAATTAGGTTTATTCACTGGGGTGGGATACGCAGCACTTGACCTGGGTAAATCTTGTCCGGATGGGACAACATCGGCTTGTTGGCCTCGAAAATGACCATGTATTTGTTGGCATTGCCATAGTGGTTTTTGGCAATTTTCGAAAGTGAGTCTCCCGACTTGACGGTGTAGTAAACAGCTTCCGGCTCAGCGGCCACCACTTCCAGTCGATCATCGACTTGCGCGATACCGTTGGTGTTGCCGACCGCGAGCACGATCTTCTCGCGCATCGCCTGGCTGCTCGTCTTGCCTTCGAGGATGGCGGTGTCGCCTTGCACCCGAATGGCGAGGTTGTCGGCTTCAAGCCCCAGCTTCTTGACCGCATTGAGCAATGCTTCGGCACGCCGCTGATCAATCAGTTTTCTTGATTCTTCCACGGAGCGGACGGGGGACTCAGGAGCCGTTTCGACTTCGGCTTTACCACCGAAGATGACGGATCCCGCACTCTTGACGAAATCGATCAAACCCATAAGCCTGATCCTCCTAGGGTTGGCACGTATTGGGTTGCGGTACTGCCGGGTACGCTACGATAGGCGAAAGGATCCGCGTCGAGTCCGCAGCTTACCGGCGATTTTTGAGGAAAGCGCCGAGCAGCCCGGCCCCGATGTTGGCGACATCGTCCATGATATTGCCATCACCGTCCTGGTCGAGGAGCCCCAAGAGCCCCATGGCCTGCGGTGAATGGCGCTCGAAAGCAGCGCGTTCCTGGCCCAAGATTCCGGCGATTCCGCTGGCATCGAGACCTTGACGTTGCTTTTCCCGACCGAGGACCCCCATGACCAGGGGAGCGAGCATGGCCAGCAGTTGCCCGACCATCGCAGGATCGAGTCCGCTCATCCGGCTGACCCCACTTTCTATGGTGCTCTGCCGGCCGCCGAGCACGTGGCCAAGGATCGCGCTGCCCATGCCGGCATTGCCCCCACCTCCGAGGAAATCTCCGACTTGGTCGAGAATGCTACCGTCGTGATCGCGACCGAGGGCCCGGTCTAGCGCATTCGCCCCTTCCGGCGAACTCGAGTTGCGCGCCAGCGCACCTAACAGCAGGGGCAGGGCGCTACTGACCGCGCGCTGCGCGGTGTTTTCGTCAACCCCGAGCTGGCGACTGACCTGACCGATCGTGTCGCCCCCCATGACCTCTGCGAGAATGTTCATCAAAGACATCTAGGCACCTACCTTTCAAGGCAAATCCAGGTCGAGTTGCTGCCACCAGAGAGCGCTGCTCACGCTGAGCCTCGCCCCCGGCCCCACTTCCTACAATATCTCTATAGCATCATACTTTGCTCGCGGTCCTGCTGACAAGGTAGCAAGGTTTTGCGCGAGCTCATCTTTTTGACCCAATCCCTAGCGAAAATAGCCTGCATGCTCGAGGTGGAGGATGATCTGCTGGGCCGCAGCTTCAGGGCTCAAGTCTGTGGTGTCGATCGTCACTTCAGCGTCCGCCGGAAACTCGTAAGCATCCGAAACTCCGGTGAATTCTTTGAGCACGCCCGCGCGCGCTTTGGCGTAGAGCCCCTTGCGGTCGCGCTCCTCGCAGACGGTGAGCGGGGTTGCCACATGGACGAGGATGAAACCGCCGAGCGGCTCGATCATTTCGCGCACTTCCTGCCGTACCGCAGTATAGGGGGCGATCGGGGCACAGATCGCAATCCCTCCGTTCTTGGTGATCTCTGAAGCGACAAAGCCGATCCGTCGGATGTTGATGTCGCGGTCGCGTTTGGAGAAACCGAGCTCGGAAGACAAGTGCTTGCGCACGATGTCGCCGTCGAGCAGGGTGACCGGACGCCCACCAGCTTCCAGGAACTTCACCATGAGCACATTGGCGATGGTCGACTTTCCCGCCCCCGAGAGTCCGGTGAAGAACACGGTAAAACCTTGCCGATGCCGCGCTGGATGGGTGCGGCGCAGCTCGGTCGCCACTTCCGGGTAGGTGAACCACTCCGGCAACTCGCGTCCTTCAGCCAGGCGGTTGCGCAGCTCGGTTCCCGACAAGTTGAGGACGGTTTGCCCGGCAGGCACTTCGTCCTCGGCCACGTATTTGTCGAGGTCGGGGACATAAACCATGGCTTTGAAGTCGACCATCTGGATTCCGAGCTCGGCCTCGTGTTCGCGCATCAGCTCTTGCGCGGCATAAGGTCCATAGAACGGACGACCCTGCGAATCGTTGCCGGGACCCGCATGATCGCGTCCCACGATCAGGTGGGTGCAGCCGTAGTTTTTGCGAATGATCGCATGGAGCAGGGCTTCTCGCGGCCCGCCCATCCGCATCGCCAGCGGTAGCAGTGACAGCATGGCAGTGTGTTGGGGATAGCGCGAGAGGACTGCCTGGTAACAGCGGACCCGCGTGTAGTGGTCGATGTCGCCGGGTTTGGTCAAGCCGACCACGGGATGAATCAACAAATTGGCTTCGATCTCGCTCGCAGCGCGCAGGGTCAGCTCGACGTGCGCCCGATGGAGCGGGTTTCTGGTCTGGAAAGCGACGATCCGGCGCCAGCCCAGCTGCGCGAACTCCCGCCGCAATGCTTTGGGGGTATGGCGCAACAAGACGAAGTCATAGTGAGCTGGCGGCCGCAAGCCCAAGATCTGGCCGCCCACGGCGACCTCATGGGTGCGGTTCAAGAGGTGCGCCACGCTGGGATGGGCAGGGTCGAGCGTGCCATAGACCGCCTGGGCTTTGGCTTCACGGTCGAGCTGCCACAGCTCTTCCACTGCGAGCGCTGCAAGCATCACCCCTTCAGGGTCGCGCAGGGCGAGGAAGCCGCCCGGCTGCAAGCGATCCGCCAGCTCCCGCGGGATGTCCAGGAGGATCGGCAGCGACCACAACACGCCATTGGCCAGACGCAAATTCTGGCACACAGCTTCGTGGTCCGCACGGTTCATGAAGCCGCGGAGCGGCGAGAACGCTCCGTTCAGCAGCATTTCGAGGTCGGCGAGCTGGCGCGGGGTCAAGTCCCAAGACGGCCAGTCGAGGGACGCGCGCTTCAGTTCAAGTGCCTGCGCTTCATCGACCAGCAAGTCGACCAAAGCCCCGCCATGGGGGCGAATCAGATCATCAGCCATGGCTAAAACCTATCCTTTCGCAAAACTAGCTGGACGAGCAAAGCTGCTTGCCCAGGTAGAGGGTGTACAGAGATACTGCGGGTTCTATCCAACTGTGTCGGATGTCACTGTGTCGGATATCACCGTGTCGGATATCACCGTGCCGGACCCGAAGTGGACGCTCAACATCGGAGGCCGACAGGGAGCGCTCTTCCGGGCTAGTCGGTGATGAAATCGTCGTCGTCTTCGAACGTATCGAGAATGCTGTCGGGAATCTCTTCGGTTGCAGGCTCCTCATCCTCTTCGCTGCAAGGGACGATGACTTGCTTGCCCAAGTACTCGGCGAGCAGTTCTTCGAACAGCGAGTTTCTCCCGCGATCGACGATTTCTTTGACCAAATCGATGCTGCGGGTGTCGAGCCAGCTCAAAACTTTGAGGTTTTTCTCTTCAGCCAGCGCAGTGAGATGGTGATGGGTGGTGGCAGCACCGCGCGCCGCGCGCAAAAATGCTTGCCCCTGGCTAACCGACTTCTCGAGCCGGGTCCACAGCTCAGCGACCAAGGACAGCTGGGTGGCGATGGTTCGGTTGCTGAGAAAGCGGGACGGTAGCTTGATTTCTGGACGGCGCATGAAGATTTCGAGGCCGTGCTGGGCGGCGATGCGCGACAACTCACGCTCCGACTTGGCGACGCTGTGGAAAACGGCATCGAAGACGTCGTCTTCCCGCCCCTCAGCCAGGCGTCGGCGAGCCAGGGGGGAAAGTTCAAGGGTGATCGCCTGCACGCAGGTGACGCCGCAGCTGGCCAGCAAGGCGCAGCCTTCGTCGCAAATCTCCGCCGGATCGGTCAGTCCGGGGATCAAAGGCCAAGCTGCGGTGCTACCCGCAGGAAGCGTGAGCAAGCGCTCGATCTCACCCGCGAGCAGTGGCTGCAGCAGGTCATAGACGACATGCGCGCCCGCGGGAAAACCTTGCTCGCCGGGGACCGCCTGGATCAGCACGGTGATCCCCTGCCGCACCAACATCTCGGCCTGCTGATTGCGTTGCTCGCGCAGTTCGGGATCGACCGGCGGCAAGTAGAACATGTCATCGAGCCCATCCGCGTCCAGCTCGGTGAGGGTTGGAGCAAAACGGCGCTGGTAGCCTTCGAGGCGAGCATTGGCCAGGTCCGACCACAAGTCCGTGACCGACCGCCAGGTGCGCGGCGAGTAGCCGATCCAAAAACGCGCTGGTTCACAAATGTGTTGGACAGGCCGACTGTGGCCAAAGGACGAAGACATGGCGCTAGCGGACTCCCCCGGCAGTGGCAAGCGCGCTGGTGGTCAAAGCGCGCTGCACATACTTGGCAAGAATATCCACTTCCAGGTTGACCCGGTCGCCCGGTTGGAGGTGGGCCACCGTGGTGGCGGCGAGCGTGTGCGGGATCACGGCCACAGCAAAGCTGTCAGCTGCCAGTGCGGCCACGGTCAGGCTCACCCCATCGAGCGCCACCGAACCTTTCTCGACCACCAACCCCGCAAACTCTGGAGGGAGTTCCAGGACCAGCTCGCGATGTTCGCCCAAATCCCGGCGGGCGCGGACGGCGATCGTGGTGTCGACGTGACCTTGCACCCAATGTCCTCCGAGCGGCTCCCCCAAACGCAGCGCGGGTTCGAGATTGACCAGGGAACCCTGCTGCAGCTGTCCCAATGTGGTACGGCGCAAAGTCTCCGGCGAAAGTTCCACTTCGACGTGGTCTGGAGCGACCTGGGTCAGGGTCAAACAAACCCCTGAAACCGCCAGGCTGGCTCCGGTTTCCAGGTGGCCGAGCCCCGGGCCGCAGCCAATGCAGAGACGCACTGCGCCAGACTCGGCACGCGCCAGCTCCGCAGCCGTAACCGCCGCTCGTGGTGGTTCTAATAGACGCCCAACTTGGCGCACAAGTCCTGTAAACATCCGCTCCGGAACCCGCTCAAAATCAAGTCTTCACCCCGCCGCTCAGCGCGCAACTCAGAGAGGCGTAACGCTTCCGCGAGAGAAGCCACGCCTTGACCGGCCAGCGGGCCAGGTGCTGATTGCCCGCCGATCAGGAGCGGCGCGCAGTCGACCACAACTCGATCGAAAAGTCCAGCCATGGCAAAAGCGGCAGCGATCTGCCCGCCGCCTTCGACGAGAACGCTCCGCACTTCTCGCTGATACAAATCGGTGAGCACGGTTTGAGGCTCGACTTTAGGCAGTTGGATCACCAGCGCCCCCCGCCTTGTAAGCTTGCGCTGCGCCGCGACCTGGTCCACCTCAGTGTATACCACGATCCGGCCGGGAACGTCGAATAGTTTCGCCTGGGCGGGCAAGCGCAAGCGGCGGTCGAGAATCACCCGCAGGTTGGGCTTTCGCGCCAGTCCCAGCCGGCGGTCGAGCCGCGGATCGTCTGCCAAGACCGTGCCGCTACCGACCAAGACCGCGTCGTGCTCTTCGCGCTGCGCCAAACCGTAGCGCCGACCCGCCGGGGACGAGATCCACTGGCTTTGTCCGCTTGCGGTCGCGATCTTGCCGTCGAGGCTCATCGCCCATTTCAAAGTTACAGCTGGTCGGTGGTAGATGGTGGCCGCGAGAAAACGCCAGTTGAGCCGCACAGCCGTCGCGGCGAGCACCCCGCACTCCACCGCGACTCCGGCAGCGCGCAGCTGGGCCAATCCTTGCCCCGCGACGCGCGGATCAGGGTCGAGGTGGCAGGCCACCACGCGCTGGATCCCGGCGGCCAGGATCGCTTGAGTGCAAGGCGGGGTCCGTCCGAAGTGGAAGCAAGGCTCGAGGGTGACGAAGAGGGTGGCACCGCGGGCCCCTTCCCCGGCTTGGCGCAAGGCTTCGACTTCCGCATGCGGGCCGCCGACTTGTCGGTGATAGCCCTCCCCCACCACCTGCTCGCCTTGCACGACCAGGCTTCCCACCATCGGGTTGGGGGACGTGCGATAGCGTCCGCGCCGAGCCAGGCGCAGGGCTCGACGCAAGTAATGCTCGCTCTTAGCGCGGTCATCCGCCATGGCAGCCTCTAGGTAACATCACAACCTGCCGGTCAGCATCACCTTACAATAAACAGCCAACAAGTAGCCTCGGCAGCTGGAATTCAAGACGGTGCTTCAAGACGGTGCCAAGACGGTGCCAGCCGCTGCGCGCGCCCGAGGCCATTGGCCTCCCCCAGGCGCTGCCAGCACTGGCACATGCGGTAGAGGGCGGCCGCCCGACGCAACCGCCGGGCAACGGCTGCGGGCGACATGTCGACTTTGGAGTCGAGCCGGTGCTCGGGCCGCAGATCGCTCAGCCGACTCGCCTCCCGGAGCCGCTGCTGGACCTGCTCGGGTGACATGTCGACGCTCATCGATCGAGCTCTTGCAAGCGGCGGATGTCGGCTAAATCCTGCTCACGGCCCCCGGCGAGCGCGTACTCGATGCGCTTTTGCGCGAGATCGCGCAGCAAGCTCTGCGTTTCCTCCCACAAATCGAGTGCCATGACGTGTTCTCCTCGGCTCGCTGCCGCAACCTCAGCGAAAAAGCGCGGCCGCAAACTCGTGCGGTACAAACTCGACCAAGTCGTCGACCCCTTCGCCAACGCCCAAAAACAAGATGGGCAAGCGCAGCTCGCGGGTCACGGCAACCGCCATTCCGCCCTTGGCCGTGCCGTCGAGCTTGGTGAGAAAAATGCCGTCCACTGCGGCCACGCGCAAGAACTCGCGGGCTTGAATCAGCGCGTTCTGGCCGGTCGTGGCATCGAGCACCAGCAGCGAGCGCACTGGCCAGTCCGGAGCTTCCCGCTGGATCACCCGACGAATCTTGCCCAGCTCCTCCATCAAGTGGTTCTTGGTGTGGAGGCGACCTGCGGTGTCGATGATCAGGTGGTCGCGCTGCCGCGCCCGCGCGGCGTGCAGCGCATCAAAGACCACGGCTGCAGGGTCAGCGCCTGACTGCTGGCGGATCACGTCGACTCCTAGGCGTTCTCCCCACAATCCCAACTGCTCGCTCGCCGCCGCGCGGAAAGTGTCGGCTGCGGCCAGCAAAACCTTTTGCCCGCGCTGCTTGGAGTAGTGGGCTAGCTTGGCGATCGAAGTGGTCTTGCCCACCCCGTTGACCCCGCTGACCAGGGTGATCACCGGTCCCGGCCCAAGCGGTGGTGGGGGCGGCGTGGCACCCAGCAGAGCAGTCACTTCCTCTGTTAGCACCTCGCGCAAGCGCAGCAGGTCGCGCGTCTCGCCCGGCCGCACGCTCTGCCGCACTTTCTGTACCAGCTCGAGGGTGGTTGCAACCCCGAGGTCTGCTGCGAGCAGGCACTCTTCGAGGAAGTCGAGGATTTCCTCGTCGACGACTCCCCGTCCTTTGAGCTTGGCGTCCAGCCGCTCGAGCAGCTCGGTGTGGGTCAGCAGCAAGCCGCGCTTGAGCTTCTGCCAAAACCCCGCTTTTTTTTCTTCGGGAAAAGTGGCTTCCGGGGCGAGTTCGAGACGATCACTGACCGGAGCGGTCATTTTGCTCATTCCGGACCTCTTGCTGGCGGCGGGCAGCCGCAGAAATCTTCAGACTTCCGCGAAAATTTCCCGCGCGATTTCGTCACGGGCGCGCTGCAAGGTCTCCCTTGCCTGGGCCACCACTGCGGGTCGCCGCTGCACCAGGACGAGATAATAGCCGTCGGGAAGCGAGGAAGCGTAAAGGTGGATGCTCTCGTTTTCGATGTGGAGAAAATCTGGCTGGCCGAGCTTGGACCGCTCGAGGAGCTGGCGCAGCTGGCGCAAATAGATCCCGACGTAGGCCCCCACCACTTTCATCTCATAGGGCGAGTACTCTGAGCAAGCCACGTCTACAGCTTCGCCGGTCTCGTCGAGAAAGAGCACAGCCACTGCCCGCTCGTTGTTGGCCAGGAGATTGGCTAGCGTGTACTGAAACGACATGTCACTTCGGCGTCAATTGATCGCGATCTGGAGCTCTTCTGGCGTCTCGGGATAAACCTCGTCCCCACCCTCTTCGCTGGGGCTGCGCTCTAGCTCGATCTGGCCCGCCTCCCAAGCCAGCAAGAAGGCGGTGGTGATTTTGGCGTCGAATTTGGCGCCGGTCAACTTCTTGATGACCTGGATCGCATATTCGGGTGAAGATGCCTGCTGGTAGGGCCGGCTGGTGGTGATCGCGTCAAAGGTGTCGGCCACGCCGATAATCCGCGCCATCAGCGGAATTTGCTCGCCTTTGAGCCCATCGGGATAGCCCGAGCCGTTCCACGCTTCATGGTGCCAGCGGATCCCGGGCAGCATCGCCCGCAACTCGGAAATCGGCTCGACAATGTCAGCGCCGATCCCGGGATGGAGTTTCATCTGCTCGAACTCAGCCGCGGTGAGCTGACCGCCTTTCTTCAAGATGCGGTCGTCCACCCCGATCTTGCCGATATCGTGGAGCACCGCGCTGATCCACACCCGCTCCTGCACGTCTTTGGGCAAGCCGAGATACCGCGCAATCGCCCGGCTATAAGCTGCCACCCGCTCGGAATGGCCACGGGTGTAGGGGTCCTTGGCGTCGATTGCAGCTGCGAAGGCCCGGATGGAGCTGATGAACAACTCGTGGTTGAGCTGGACCGCGCGGCGCAGTTGCTCGATGTAGTTCTGCAGATAATCGCTCATCCGGTTGAAGTCGCGGGCCAAGTCCGCGATCTCGCGCACGATGCCACTGGTTTCCACCCGTCGATCGAAGTTGCCCGCCGCAATCTGATGGCTGGTCTGGGCCAGGAGTTGGATCGGTCGGCTGAGCCAGCCAGTGGCCACCAGCGCGATGACCAGTGCCAGGGCGACCAGCGCGATCGACCACAGCATGGTGTTGTACATCATGTCCTTGACTTCGGGATAAGCGGCTTCCGCTGGCTTGTGCGAAATCACCCCCCAGCCGGTCTCCTGCACAGGCACGATGCGCCCGAGGGTCGGCACGACCCGGTCGCCGACGACGAGGTCGTACTCGCCGGTGACGGTGAGCTGCCGGCTACGAAAATCCTGAACCAAGCTGGAGGCAATCAGCGCCCGGTCGATTTCGGGTTGCGCCCCCAGAGACCACAGCAGCTGCCCCTGGTGGTCGATCAAAAACAGCTCGTCGAGCTCTACTTCGGAGCGATCCGCAAACGTCTTGAGGGGCAGTTCCATCAGAGCTTGTAAGACCAGTTGGTCCGAGCTGCCGGAGATGGAGGTGGGGATCGCGATCGCCACCCCGGGTTGGGTCAGCTCCAAGCTGGCGAAGCGGTAGAGTGAGGTGCCAGCCGCGAGCACTTCTTGCAGATTCGCGGCGAGCACTTCGGTCACCGGCTGGGGTACATCGCTGTTGCCAAAACGCAGGCCATTGCCGCGCTGATCAATCACCCGCAAGTCGACGATTTCGGGGTGATCTTGGATGAAGTCGCGGAGGTAGGTACTGACCCACGGTTCGCGCAAGCGGGATTCCAAGCTGGTCAAACCCGGGGCCACCACCAGGCCGGCTGCGAGCTGGCGCAACTGCTCATGGCGGCGCGCGAGATCATCACTCAGGGAATCCGCCAGCGAGCGCGCCGAGTGGGTGAGGAGGAACATCTCCTGCCGCTTGAGGATTTCTTTGTTGTAGTTGATCAGCTTGACGCTGCTGATCAAGAGCGGGACGATCCCTGAAAGCAGTAAGAGCAAAAACAGCAGGTAACGCAGCTTGATCCGTCCCTGCAAGATCTCGAGACCTGAGAAGCGGGGTCGGACCGGGGGGGTGGTGGTCATTTTTCGATCAATGCATGAATCGGTATATATCGTCAGTATGTGGTGTCAGTATATGGCGTCAGTCTATGTATATGTCGTCAGTATATGGCGTCAGTGCGCTTCAGGCGCCGTGATCGCCGAGCGATTATAGCCTACCGCGCGCGGATGCGGAACCGCTGGACGAATCACGAATCACCGCTTGCGCCCAACTTTTTCTGGGATAGCTCGGGCTTGGCCGCGACCATCACCTGGTCGGGCTGGCTGGGCCGTGACGACCTCAACGGCCAGCCTGCCGGCAGTGCTGAATCACCGATCGAACAGTGCCCGGCTGGGACGGCGGTCCGCGGGTTCAAGGTTTTCTCGCGGCTCTGCACGGCCGCGAATCTGCGCGCCGCGCTGCTCATCTGCGAAGATACCGACGGCAAAAACCAATCCGTGGTCGACAACGGCTGGGGTTATCGCGGTAGCTGCAGTGTTTGCGCGGTGTACGCCACCGAATGCCCGAGCGGCTGGCACGCGGTGGGAATCAACGTCCACGACGGAGCTCATGGCCGTGGCGGTGAGCCCAAGCCGATCTGTCAGAACAACTGTACCGGCGAGTTGAAAATCCCGAGCGGCTGCTCGTCGGCTCCGATCAACCAGAAGTTCGAATGTCCGCCGGGACAGCAGATCGTCGCCTTCCAACAACGCGGTATCAGCAGCTCGGTCGGCGAGTACGAATTTCGGGTCGGCTGCCAGTAACAGCACCCATACAAGTGGTTCGGCTATCGAGCGCCTTCGCGACCGCGGCGGCGCTGCTCTACCTCGGATATCTCAGCCGAGTGCGTCGCCTCGAGCGGCGCACCCGCGACTGAAAGTGCTTGAAACCGGATCGTCCTGGGGAGGCCACATCGCGCGAAAGCCGCTGGTTGACTGGAAGGAACGAAACAAAAAATCCCCCGACCCTGTCACGGGCGATACAATATTGCGCAGGAAACCGCTGCAGAGTGTGGCGGGCAACCCGCCCAGATCGCCGGGCGAGGACAGGAGGGACCCCATGGACCGAGGTTTTCTGGCGTCAACGCTGCTTTGTTGTCTCTTGCTCGCCGGCCCAGCGTCGGCGGCTGACGCAGTGGACTACGAAAGTATCGTGGGCTGGCTGACCGTCGCCTGGGGTGACCCGCCGCCCGGCGTCGACGAGCCCAGCCAGGTACGCCTCACGGTGACCGACGCGAAGGGCGAGGAGACCAGGATCGAGTTCAGCGACGATTTGTTGCGCGAGACCGGTGGGCTCACCGCACTCAACGGGCGTCAGGTCAAGGTGTGGCTCGACGCCTCTGCCGAACCGCGCATCGGCGATCTGCCCCCACCAGCGGTCGTTCAGGTCCGATG
>CAZCOV010000163.1:7838-13408 GCA_964499975.1 uncultured Thermoanaerobaculia bacterium | reverse complement strand
GAACAGCTCGCGAACAGCTCGCGAACAGCTCGCGAACAGCTCGCGAACAGCTCGCGGCTACCTGCGCTGGATGCACTCGTGCTATCTTCGCTCTTGCATCTGCGCTCTCACCCTTCGCCACTTCAGGTGTCAGCCGATGAGGAACTTGCCAGCCAACCCTCAAGTCCAGCACAATCAATCCGCATCTGCATCAGGGGCAAATTGTAGCGCCGGAAAAAATACTGACCCGGGTCTCATGCCTGGCGAGCTGCTGCGGATCGAGGGGCTGGTCGTGGGATTTCGTCATGCGGGTCTTGCGCTCGAGGTGGTGCGCGACTTCAGCTTGACGATCCACTACGGGCAGTGCGTGGGACTGGTCGGTGAATCCGGCTGTGGCAAAACCATGACCGCCTTGGCGATTCTCGGCTTGCTGCCGGCTGGGGCGTGCATCATGGGGGGAACAATGCTGCTCACGGCGGCTGGTGATTTGACTCGACTCACGGCCTCTGCTTGGCGTCAGATCCGCGGACGCCGGATCGCCGCAATTTTCCAAGAGCCGGGGGCCGCGCTCAATCCCGTGCTCTCGGTCGGGCAGCAAATCGCAGAAGTGGTGAGCTTGCAGCGCGGTGCTTCCCATCGCGAGAGCTGGCGGGAAGCCGCGCGCCTGCTCGACTTGGTCGCGATTCCCGGCGCCCAAGAGCGGCTTTGCAGCTATCCCCATCAGCTGTCCGGGGGGCAAAAACAGCGGGTGATGATTGCCCTCGCGCTCGCCAGCCAGCCGGACCTGCTGCTCGCAGACGAGCCGACTTCAGCGCTCGACGTCACGGTCCAAGCCCAGATCCTGCAGTTACTCCAAGACCTCCAGCGCGAGCTGCAGCTGGCCATTTTGATGATCACCCACGATTTCGGTGTGGTCGCCGAGTGCTGCAGTCGGGTGGTCGTCATGTATGCCGGGCAAGTGGTGGAAGAAGGGGCGGCGGCTGAGCTTATTGCCACACCTTTGCATCCTTACACGCGCTCTTTGCTGGCGGCAGCTGGTGCCGATGGGGCAGCTGCTGCGATTGCCGGACAGGCCCCTGATCTCGCCCGGCTGCCGGCCGGATGCGCGTTTCATCCGCGCTGTCCCCAAGCCTGGTCGGAGTGCAGCCTGCGGGTTCCTTCGCTTCATTCCGTGGGCGAACGCAGCAGTCGCTGCTTCTTGTACGAGGAGGGGCGGACGTGATGGCCAGCGACCCCGACCCACTGCCAGCCCCGGCGGCGACCGCCGGTCAGCCAGCGGTGCTGGTCCACGTCGAGGGGCTGAGCAAGTCCTTTACCTGGCGGTCGGCCACGCGACCTTGGCAGCAGCAGAAACTGACCGCGATCGCTGAGGTCGATCTCGACATCTGGGCGGGCGAATGCTTCGCATTGGTCGGGGAGTCAGGGAGCGGCAAGAGCACCCTCGCCCGCTGTCTGGTCCGACTTTTGGAACCCGACCGCGGGCGGATTTTCTTTGCCGGGGAAGATCTCTTGGCGCTCGACGCGCCCACTTTGCGCCGTCGTCGTGCGCAGTTCCAGCTGGTTTTTCAGGATGCGGGTTCGGCTTTCAACCCCCGATTCAAGGTGCAAGAAGTCCTCGCCGAGCCGCTGATCCTCCAACGTCGGGTGCCGCAATCGCAGATCGAAGCGCAGGTTGCAGAACTGCTGCTTTCGGTAGGGCTGGCACCAGCGCTCGCGCAACGTTTTCCCCACCAGCTCTCTGGCGGTCAGCGGCAACGGGTGGGGCTGGCGCGCGCTCTGGCCACGGAACCGCGGCTCTTGGTCCTCGACGAGCCGGTCTCTGCCCTCGATCTGTCGGTTCGAGCGCAGATCTTGGAGTTGCTGCTCTCCTTGCGGCAACGCCTGGCCTTGACCCTGATTTTCATCAGCCACGACTTGGCGGTGGTCCGTCAGGTGGCAGATCGCGTCGGGGTGTTTTACGCCGGACGCCTGGTCGAGCTGGCGCTGCGCGAGCAGCTCTTTGCCAGACCGCAGCACCCTTACACGGTGAGCTTGTTATGGGCTGTCCCGACTCCCGATCCCGTGCGCCAACGGCCTAAGCGGGTGCTCAAGGGGGAAGCGCCCAATCCCTTGACGCTACCCGCGGGCTGCGCCTTTCATCCGCGCTGCCCCATTGCCCAAGCGCGCTGCCAGCAGGAAGTCCCAGCGCTCAGGACCCTGCCCAGCGGCCAGCGGGTGGCCTGCCATTTTCCCGGAGAACTCGCGTTGTGAGCGCAAAAGCCGCTGCCCTGCGGGGCGATTTCCGTGTAACCTTGGCCACCGCGAGACGTAGTCAGGATGGACTTCGCCTCGCCCCCTCGCCGCACCGCGGGTCGGCAAGAGGGTATGCTGGTGCAGGTGGCCGAAAACGATTTGACCCACAGATATTACGCACAGATACAGATATTTTGAGAGGAACGCGATGATGAAAGATTCCACCAGGAACGGTCTGCCGATTTTCTTGCGCGCCGGCTGGGTCGTTGGCTGTGCGTCGTTGTTGCTGGCCGGAGATCCTTCTTTGGCTCAACCACGGCGCGAAGTCCGGATGAGCGCCGAGCGTGAAATCGGAGAGGCAGGGATGGCGGTCCAGAATGGCAAACTGGAGCTCTCTTTGGATGAGGCGATTTCGTTGGCGCTCGAACGCAATCTGTCGTTGCTGATCGAGCGCTACGAGTACAGTAGTTCACTGCTCGGCATCGACCAGAACCTGGGGATCTACGACTACTTGCTCCGCGGCTCCTTTGAGCGCAACGGCCAGACGATCCCGGTGTCTTCGGCGCTGGTCCAGGCAGGCGCTGCGCTCAGCCAAACCGGAACTACTTTCAACTTAGGGTTGTCACGCCTCACGCCGATCGGCGGACGAGCTGAGCTCAGTGTCAACAATTCGCGCAGCGCCACCAACAACCGGACCGACACGTTGAATCCCAGATACGGCTCTACTGTGACCTTGAGCTACGACCAACCGCTCCTGCGCAACTTCGGCAAGCTGGAAACCGAGCGCAACTTGATCATCGCCCGTAACAGCAGTGCGATCAGCCGGGAGCAGCTGCAGCTCCGAGTCGAGCAAGTGATTCAGCAGATTTCCGACCGCTATTGGCAGCTGGTCGAAGCGCGCGAGCAGCTGAAAGTGGCGGAAGAGAGTCTGCGTTTGGCGCAGGATCTCCATGGGATGAACAAGATTCAAGTCGAAGTCGGAACCATTGCGCCGCTCGAACTGGTGCAGAGCGAAGCAGGTGTTGCCACCCGGCAAGAGGAGATCATCCGGCGGCGAGCCGCGGTCGAAGATGGCGCTGACGCGATCCGCCAATTGCTCAATCTGGATCAAGGAGCCCTCTGGCAAGCGGAGGTCGTGCCGATTACTCCACCAGAAACCGAAGCCCACTCCGTGGATGTCGAAGCTGCCATCAGGGCCGCACTCTCGGCTAGGCCCGAACTTAAGCGTCGGCAGTTGGAGAATCAAAACCTGAAAATCGAAGCCCGTCATGCGGAGGATCAGACCAAGCCGCAGCTCAATTTGGAGACCAGCTATGGCTTCAACGGCGTCAAAGGCGACGGCCGCGAGCGGGGTGAGGACGGTCAGTTGGGGCTGCGGGACCGCGATTTCACGGATGCCCTGGATCAGGCGCTCTCGGGCGAATTTCCGGGCTGGCGGGTGGCACTCGTCTTGACCTACAACCTGCAAAACCGGACCGCCAAAGCGCAAAAAGCGATCGCTGACCTGGCGCTCGATCAGGGCGAAGTCACCCTGCGCGATCTCGAACAGCAGATCGTCACCGAAGTCCGCCGCACGGCCCGGGCGGTCGAAACAGCAGCACAACAAATCGAGTCGACTCGGGTCTCAAGCAATCTGGCACAGAAAAACCTAGACGCTGAGCGCAAGCGCTACGAAAACGGCATTGCCACCAGCTTCCAAGTCCTCGAAATTCAGGAAGATTTGAGTCAGGCCAAAAGCCGTGAAGTCAGCGCAAAAATCGCCTACCGCACGGCCTTGGTCAACTTCGAGCGGACGGCTGGCCGCCTCCTCGAGGTGATGAACGTCATCCTCCAAGGTGCCAAGCAGTAGGGTGGTCGTAGAGCGAGGCTAGTTGCCACAGTTCTAGTTGCCACAGTTTTCGCGGGGCACGGCAAAAGCCTTGGTATCGCCGACGCTGGCGAAAGTCTCGAGGGGGTTGGTGTAAAACCGCTGCTTACCGGTTTCAGTGTCGGTGACGGTGATCGTGTACTCGACGTTCGACAAGGCGCCGTAAAAGATCCAGAAGTGGTCGTTGAAGCAGCGCCCATCCAGCGCCTTGATCGTCAGCTCGACATTCGCCGAATTGAAGAACCAGAAGTAACCAGTGTCTCCGCTTAGGGGGACCGCATGACCGACCCCATGATTGCCAGCAAAGTCGGTCCACTCGACTTGTAGACGGAAGCGGTTCTGGTTGAGGCAGAGGGTCGTGTCATCGACAACGCAAGGGCTCGTGCGGTCGCGCTGCACTGCTCGCAAGGTAGCGCCGACGAACGCATCGGCCACGAGGTTATAGCCCTGCGGGTTGGGGTGGTAGCCGTCTGCGATGTAGAAGCGGGTAAAAAGATCTGGCACGTCGATCAAGGCGTTGAAGGGATCGGCAAACTCGCGGTCCAACAGCTCAGCGCTCTCGCCCAGGATGAAGGCGAAGAAAGCTGCGCGCTGATTGTCGCTGTCGGAGGTGGTGTTGGGTCCCCGGGGAATGACCGACGAGAAGACCGGCTCGATCCCGGCTTCGCTCGCCTTCCGCGCCATTTCTTCCAGGTTGAGGCGCATGGTCTCGGTGCTGACCCGCTCCGAGATGTCGTTGGTCCCCTCCATCAACAAGATGACTCCACCCTGCTGCTCTGCCAGGACCTCGTCGATGCGCGAAACCCCCTCGGACGTGGTTTCGCCACAAACTCCTGAAATGATGATTTCGGTGTCTGTCCCTTGCTGGCCGAGCAAACTGCCCAAGCGCGGCGGATAACCCGCGGCGGTTATTGGGTCAGCGCAGTCGACTCCGGTATCGCCCAGCCCCAAAGTGATGCTGTCGCCGAATGCGATCACCCGAGTCTGGGCGATTAGCGGGAGGGAGGGAAAAAGAAGGGTCAAGGCCAGAATTGCACCGACGTGTCTCACGCTCGCGTCTCTTGCTGGGTTGGGTTGCTTGAAGTTTGCTCTACTAGGCCTCGGGGCTACTCCATCTGTTCACGCCTTCTGAGGCGCTGCTGTCAGGCCAATTCTAGTGGAAAGTGCCCCGCGATCCAATGCTGTTCAAACGCGCCAGCGGCTGGCCCATCGCGCCCCCCGAACCCATCGCCCCTCGAATTTTTTGTGAACTGCCCCTTGAGCCGCTAACCTCGAGCTGAGTTATACTAAGCCCCCCAGCGCGGTACTGCTATCTGCGTGGCCGCCGGGTGGAGTCTCCACCCACTTGCTGGGGCGAGTGTGCCGGAGTGGCGGAATGGTAGACGCGGCGGACTCAAAATCCGTTGCCCGCAAGGGCGTGTGGGTTCGACTCCCTCCTCCGGCACCAGCCTTCTCTCCCTTCTCGCCGAGCTTCTTTATACTTCACCAACGT
>CAZCOV010000163.1:0-7828 GCA_964499975.1 uncultured Thermoanaerobaculia bacterium | reverse complement strand
GGGTTCGACTCCCTCCTCCGGCACTTGTTACCCTTCTCCCTCATCCTGACGCTCCAGAACCTTGACTTGCCGGTAGGGTCCACCATGCGCGCCCTTGGCAAGTGGCCTGGCTCATGCCCTGGCGCGTCCTCCGGCGTCCCTGGCGGTGGATCGCGGTCTGGCAGGGGATGGGAAGGCGGAGCGGATAGGTGCCGAATGGCATCGACGTGGGAGTAGACAGGGGACACAGGGGACCATGACCCTAGTAACTCTCTAGGATTTCATCTATAATGAAGATCTACAGCGGTTGTGTGTTACCCGATCCGGAGTGGGTCTCCGGGGGGGCACCGCAAAACTACTTGGGCCTCCGGGCTTGATTTCTAACCTCAATCTGCTGTATCATTTAGCCATCGAGACCACGGACCTACTCGGATGTGAAGCACGAACCATCGCATTCGGGGGCCAGGTATTCTCGGCCATGCGAGGCCCACGTGAGCCGAGAGAGCTAACTTTGCCTTACTGCGGCAAATGCGGGCGCCACAACATCTTGACTTGTCAAAAATGCTGACGGCGATGGCCCTTGAACGAAGGTCTGCGGTTACGGACGAAGTGTGAAATCCGTCGCAAACTCAGTTACCTTGGATCGGTAAAGGGGGTTACGAGACGTGACATTCAGTGTCGGACAGAAGGTGGTTTATCCAAACCACGGGGTTTGTTTGGTCGAAGAGATTTCCACCGCAGGATTCGACGGCCACCAGCAGTTGCTTTACCACCTGCGACTGCTGGCCAACAACTCCAAGGTGATGGTCCCTAAAGACAATTTAGAACTGGTTGGTTTGAGACCGCTGTGCAGTCCCAGGGATATTGAGCAGCTTTTTTCGCTCCTTGGTGACGGCAACATTGACACCTACAAGGATTGGAAAGGTCGCTACAAGCAGAATCTGGACAAGATGAAAACTGGTCGTTTGACCGAAGTTGCTGACGTTCTGAAGAACCTCTGCTTGGTTAGTCAGAAAAAAAGCTTGTCTTTCCGCGAAAAGAAGATGTACGAGCGCGCCAAATACTTCATCGTCAGCGAAGTGGCCCATGTGCGCTCGATCGATGATTCGACGGCCGGGACAGTGGTCGAATCGGCGCTCGAGTCGAGCCTGGACAAAGTTCGCAGAAAGGCCGAGCGCGGCGAAGAAAAAGCCAAAGCCAGCAGCCCCGCGAAGAGTCGGACGTCCCGGGAATCTGCATTTCCTCGGCTCGACGACGAGATCTTGCGTTTGGCCAAAGACGACGACGATGATCTCCTGCATCTGGCAGGAGACGTCCATGGTGTCGACATGGATGCCCTCGAAGTCGAGGCTATGGCGGTTGAGGCCATAGGTTGATCAACCCCAGCCTAAACTGCCGGGGAAGCTCGACGTGAACCGCGACAACGTCCTCTTCATCGTCATCGGAAGTCTGTTCGGTTTTATTGCTGGCTATGTCCTCCATGAGGTGATGGCCGCACGGCAGCCCCCGCCGCGACCGGCTGGGGCTGCTGTCCTTCCTTCCCCTGGAGCGGACCCGCCCCCGACGACGGCCCCTACAGGAGACCCTACCCAAGCCATGCAGCAAGTGCAGGAGCTGCGGGCTTACGTCGAAGCGAACCCCAACGATCGCGAGGCGTTGCGTCAGCTGGCCAACATGAACTATGACATCGGCAACTGGCAGCGCGCTGGCGAACTTTACGAACGACTGCTCAAACTCGAGCCTGATGACGTCGACACCATGACCGACCTCGGTGCGGCGTATCGCCACCAAGGGCGCACCGACGTTGCACTGGAGCTTTTCCGCAAAGTCAAACGCTTGGCTCCTGACCACTGGCAGTCGCGGTTCAACGAAATTCTGGTCCTGGCCTTTGATCTGGGCGATCTGCAGGCTGCAGCCAAAGCCGCGGAAGAGTTGCGCACCTTACAGCCGAACAACCCAGATGTCGAACGCCTGGCCGCCGAAGTCGCGCGCCGGCTGGCGAGCACGTGAGAGTCCGTGAACTGTTCACCCAACTGCGCCGCGTTTGGCGGGAACCCAGAGCGATGACCCGGATCGTCGTTGTCTTTCTGATTTTTCTTGCTGCCTGGTACTTCATCCGGACGCAGATGCAGCGGCTGCAGCGTCATGCTGCGGCACGAGCAGGGCAGGACCGCCGTGGCCCGCAACAGCCGACCAAAGCCGTGGGCGAGCTCGTTTCTTGCGCTCACTGCGGGCTTCATGTGGCCCGCTCACGAGCGATCTGTGGGTCAGCAGATAGCGCTTTTTATTGCTCTGAGCACTGCGCCCAACCCAGCGTCATGACTGGCACCTAGCCTGCTTACCCATGCTGCCACCGCGGTTTGCGGACATCGCGGTCCCCTTACCTCTCCACTATCCGCTGTGCTATGCGGTCCCTGAGATTTTCGGGGCGCTCACTCCTGGCTGTCGTGTTCGCGTCGAAGTCGGGCGACGGCGCTTGATCGGCCTGGTTTTGAGCTTTCGTGAGCAACCGCCAGCTGGCGCGCAGATTCGCGAAGTCCATGAACAGCTCGACCTCGAACCGGTCTTGCCGCCACAACTCCTGGAACTTGCCCACTTCACCGCGGAATATTACTTGGCGCCAATCGGCGAGGTGATCCGGGTGATGCTGCCTGGAGACCTGCCTCCGTGGGGGGAGCTTTGGGTCGGGATCACGGCTGCCGGGGCCCTGGCACTGCCCCGCGACGTCACCGAGCAAGCGCTTCGCGAGCTCTTGTTGGAGCAGCGCAAGCTGCGGCTGGCGGACCTGATGCGGCAGTTACCAGTACCCGACCTCGGTCAACGGATCGAGGCGCTGCGCGCGCAAGGGCGGTTGACCGTCGAAGCTCCGGGAAGATCCCGCCGCGGGCTTCGCTACGACCGCGCGGTCGAGCTGCGCCCAGGCGAGCTGAGCGCGCACCTCGCGGCTTGCGGCCGCTCGTCTAAAGGGCGTGCTGTGATCGAAGTCCTCCACGCTCTGGGTCGGCCTGCGACCCTGGAAGAATTGCAGGCCCGGGTGGATTGTGGTCCGCAGGTCACAAGACGCCTCAGCGAGCTGGGTTTGCTCCGCGAGTTCACCCAGCCCGCTCACCTTTCGCTCGCACGTCACCGTCTTTTGGGGGATGCCAGCCCTCCCGAACTGCTCCTGCGTCCGGATCAAGCTTCTGCGGTGGAGCGCCTCGGCAACGCGATCGCGAATCACGAGTTTGCGGCCTTCTTGCTCGATGGCATGACCGGTTCGGGCAAGACCGAGGTGTTCTTGCGCGCGGCCGAAGTGGCGCTAGAGCACCAGCGGACGGTTTTGCTCTTGGTCCCCGAAATTGCCCTGGTGCCCGCGCTGGCGCGGTCCGCAGTTCAACGGTTTGGTTCACGGCTCGCGATCTTGCACTCCAATCTCTCGGCGAATGAACGGCATCAGGAGTGGGAGCGGGTGCGGCAAGGCGAAGCCCAGGTGGTGCTCGGCCCGCGTTCCGCCTTGTTTGCCCCACTCGACCGCTTGGGTTTGGTCGTGGTCGACGAGGAACACGATGCTGCTTACAAGCAAGACAACGTTCCTGCCTACAACGGTCGGGACCTGGCTCTGTGGCTGGCCCAGCGTCATCGGGCCGTTGCGGTCCTGGTTTCGGCAACCCCGAGTCTCGAGGCGCGCTACAACCGCGAGCGGGGAAAACTGCAGCACCTGACCTTGACCGCACGGGCGGGCAATAGCCAGTTGCCCGAGGGAATTCTCGTGGACCTGCGCCAGGAAGAAGTGGCGCGCCGTCCCGGTGAGGTTCATTTTTCCCAGCGCTTGCGCCAAGAGATCGAAACCGCGCTTCTAGCCGGGGACCAAATCGTGCTGTTGCGCAATCGCCGCGGCTATGCCCCGAGTTTGCTCTGCCGTGCTTGCGGTCAGGATATTCGCTGTCCGGACTGCGGCCTGCCCTTGACGGTCCACCGGCGTGCTGACCGCTTGATCTGTCATTACTGCGGTTTTGAGCGGGCTCAGCCAGCGGCCTGTCCAGCCTGCGGTGAAGCCGCCCTGCAGCCGATCGGCGCGGGCACCGAACGGGTCGAGGAGCGTTTCCTCGACCTCTTCCCCGGTGCAGCCGTGGACTTGCTGGACGCTGACGCCACCCGGCGCACCGGTGGAGCAGCCGCTGTGCTCGAGCGTTTCGCTAGCGGCAAGACCCAGGTTTTGATCGGGACGCAGATGGTGGCCAAGGGGCATCATTTCCCGCGGGTGGCGCTTGCAGCCGTGATGTTTGCCGACAGCTACCTTGGCTTTCCCGATTTTCGCGCGGTCGAGCGGACCTATGCCTTGCTCACCCAGCTGGGGGGGCGGGCGGGTCGCGGGCAGCGTCCGGGCCGGGTGGTGATCCAGACTTACCATCCAGATCACTACGCCATTCGCGCTGCGCTCGAACACCGCGACGAGCTTTTTGTCGAAGAAGAGATGCGTTTCCGCCGTACTTTCCACTATCCCCCGTACACCCGGATGGTTCAGTTGCTCGCCCGCCACGAGAGCCAACCGCGCGCCGCCGCCATGCTGCGCACCGTGGCCGCGCGGTTGACCGCTCATCCTTTGGCCGAGGAAGTGTGGATCGCCGGACCAGCGCCTGCACCCTTGGAGCGCCTGCGCGGCCAGTGGCGCTTCCAATTGCTGCTCCGCAGTTATTCGGGGAGCCGCTTACGGCAACTCGTGCGCGAGGTCGCTGGGCAGACCCCCGCGAGTGAGCTCAAAATCGACGTCGACCCCTACGATTTGCTCTAGATGTTTCCAATAGATGTTTCCAACCCAAGTACCAGGAGGATTCTATGAGTCCAAAGCAGGTCGACCAGAAGTCCGCCAAGAGCTCCACCGCGATTGGCAAAAAGGTCAAGGGGTTCACGGACGAGGAACGAGTCGCGATGAAGGAGCGCCTCCAGGAGCTGAAGGCGTCCTCGCGCCGCGGCTCGCGCGCGGGCAAGGTGGACGATGGGGAAAGCGCTGTGCTCGCGAAGATCGACGAGATGCCAGAACCGGATCGTGCTATGGGTAAACGGCTGCATGCGATCATCAAAGCCAGCGCGCCAACTCTTTTGCCGAAACTTTGGTACGGGATGCCCGCGTATGCCAAGGACGGCAAGGTCGTCTGCTTCTTCCAATGCGCGCAGAAGTTCAACACGAGGTACGCGACCTTCGGCTTCAGCGACAAGGCGAACCTCGACGAGGGCGCTATGTGGCCGACCGCCTTCGCGTTGAAGGAGTTGACTGCCAGCGAAGAGGCAAGGATCAGCGCGCTCGTCAAGCAAGCGGCGAGCTGAGGACGGAGTTCGCCACGGGCTCCCGCCAGGGCCGGGTCCAAGCGCGCAAGGTAGCTAGCCGACCTCCCAGAGACCCGTTTCATCCCACGCGAGCAGCTATCTGTGGCGAGGTGCTTGGCGTGGGTTTGTGGCTGTAGTAGCATAACTGCGGTATTTTGAGCGTTTTCTCCTGGCATGCTTGTCGTTCCCACGAGTTCCTGCAGGATGCCAGGATTTGCAATCATCCGCAGAGTGTTAGTTCCGCATGGAAACTCCTACTTTGGCTTAACGTATTGTCTACATGAAGTGCGCAACTTGCGCTCATGACATTTTTCCCGGGACGGCGACTTGCCCTTCCTGCACCACACCTGTCCTCTCGGCTTCAGTCCTTGCGCTTTCAGGTCTTACCGCAGAAATCCCAAACCAAGCAGCTACTGCCAGCCCGGCAGTAGCGACTCAAGCGGGGGATTTCAGCCCTCTGGCTCCAGGAAATTTGCTCAATGGTCGTTACCAGATCGACCTGCTTTTAGGTCGCGGTGGCATGGGCGAGGTCTACCGCGCTCAAGACCTCAAACTGGGACAGACCGTGGCGCTCAAGTTCTTGCCCACCGCCAGTGAAGCTCAGGGCAAGCGGTTGGCGCGTTTTTTGGCCGAAGTCAAGCTGGCCCGCCAGGTCGCACATCCGAATGTGTGCCGGGTGTATGACGTGGGAGAAGTCGAGGGCCAACACTTCCTGTCGATGGAGTACATCGAAGGGGAAAATCTCGCGGCGCGGTTGTTGCGCACCGGCCCGCTCGCCCCAGCCCAGGTGTGTGAAATCGGTGCGCAGATCTGTTGGGGGCTGGCCGCGGTCCATCAGCAGGGAATCCTCCACCGCGACCTCAAACCTTCCAACTTGATGATCGACGGGCGCGGCATGGTCCGGATTACGGACTTTGGACTGGCGATGCTGGTCGACGACCGCGATGAGCGGGAAGCGCAGAGCGGAACCCCGGCTTACATGTCACCGGAACAGCACGGCGGTCAGCAAGTTTCAATGCGCAGTGATCTCTACGCGCTGGGCCTGGTTTTGTACAAGATGCTGACCGGCCAGTTGCCGTTCAGTGCGCGTTCCCGCAGCGAACTTGCCCGGCTGCACTTGGAGACGCCGCCCCCACCGCCTTCCCAGCTGGTTGGTGACCTCGACCCAGCAGTGGAACAGATCATTCTGCGCTGTCTGGAGAAAAACCCCTTGGCGCGTCCCGCCTCAGCGCTGGCGGTTGCCCTGGCCCTGGCCGGAGGCGAACCCGAAACCTCGACGGTGCTCAAGACCGTGGTGGTCACGACTTGGCGTCGCTTGGCGGACGCGGCTCCTCTGGCCTCCCTGGAGCGGTTGCCCTCAGTACAAGTTTTCAGCAATATGGTGACGGATCTCGAAGGCGAAAGCGCCGCGTCAAGAGAAGCAGAGCTGGAGCGCCTGCTCGAAGAGCACGAAGGGCGGCGGATCGGGACCACCGCCCAAGGTGCCGAGCTGCTTTTCGACCGCCCAATCCATGCGGTGCGGTTTGCGCTCGCCTACCAGCAAGCGAGCGAGCACTGGGCCGTGGCCGAGAACCACTCCTCCCGCGCGGCAGTGGCAGTCCACTTGGGCGAGGTGTGTTTTCCCCAGCACCCAGCGCGGCAAGCTGCGCGCCTGGAACTGACTTCGGCAGCACACAAGGTGACCGAGAGCTTGTTGCTGCTCGCTGACGCTCGACAGATTCTCCTGACCCAGGGAGTTTTCGACCTCGCGCGCCAGAGTGCCGTCCCGCAAGGCGAGAGCTTGCGCTGGATTGCCCACGGCAGCTACGAGATCGTTGGCATGGCGGAGCCCCTGCGGGTCTTCGAAGTGGGCAAGGAAGGGTTTGCGCCGCTCCGGCCGCCGCCTGAGTCCGCGCGGGTGCGGCGGCGGATCGTCCAGGAATTGATCGTCGGTTGGCGGCCGGCACCCGACCTCGAACTACCGCAGCGGCCGCACTGGCGCATCGAAAAGAAACTGGGCGAAGGAGGGTTTGGCGAGGTCTGGTTGGTCAGCCACGAAAAGACCCACGAGCGGCGGGTTTTCAAATTCTGTTATGACCCCATGAGCTTGCGGTCATTACAGCGCGAGATCACGATTTTCCGCTTGCTCAAGGAGACCCTGGGCGACCGCGACGACATCACCCGGATCCTCGACTGGAATTTTGACGAAGCCCCCTATTTCATTGAATCTGAATACACCGCTGGTGGTGGTTTGCCGGAGTGGGCGGCAGAGCAAGGCGGCCTGCAGCAAGTACCGCTCGAAGTGCGCCTGGAAATCGTGGCGCAGATCGCGACGGCGCTCGCTGCCGCCCATTCGGTCGGGGTGTTGCACAAGGACATCAAGCCGGCCAACGTGCTGATCACCAGCCAAGGGGCGCGGATTTGCGCCCAGCTGAGCGACTTTGGCATCGGCCTGGTCACGGATCAGGCGCGCCTGGCGAGTGCTGGGATCACGGTTTTAGGATTGACCGATGCTCCGGAGCACACGCCGACGTCTTCGGGCGGCGGCACCCGCCTTTACATGGCT
>CAZCOV010000162.1:9730-13424 GCA_964499975.1 uncultured Thermoanaerobaculia bacterium | reverse complement strand
GCGGTCGGCAGGGAGGGGGCGGGGCAGAACAAGCCTGGGGTCGCAAATGCATCGGCGGATTCTTGCTCGGCGAGCGACCCGCCGTCAACCAAGAGCCCCCCTCGTCCGCAGGATTCTTACTGGACCTCGGCTTTTTCATGGCGGAGCCATCGGAGCCATTGCGTCCATTGCGTTTTCATGGTTTGATCTTTATTGTTATGCTAGTCTAGCACGGTTGAAGCAACTTAACCCCCCGAACTACCCCTCCTCACCCCTACCACCATGCTGCAGAGCGCTTTCGAACTGTCCCACAGTGGGGCGGCCTCCCGGGATGCGGTCGCGTCCACAACTGCGTTGGGCAGGAGGTGGCCTTAGGTCCTACTCACGGCGATTTTTCTCTGGCACGCGCTGCTCGCCAGCTGGTTTGCGGTCAGCAAGCCCTACGGCGGTTACTTTTATGATGAGCGGTTCAATCTAGCCAACCTCCGAGCGATCCTCGAACAAGGCAAGTTCGAGCCTGAAAATCACTGGTATGGACCGCTGACCTACTTGCCGCAACTCGCGGTGCTCTGGGTTTGCTCGGCCAGCGGGATCGATGCCCTCCAGGTGTTCGACGAGCCGGGCCGCTTTAGCACGGTGGCCTTGGGCCTTTGCCGGATGGTGGGAATCCTCTATGGGCTGGGTTCTTTGTTCCTGACCTACCGATTGGGTCGGCGCTGCGCGGTGCCGGGGGCAGCTGAGGCCACGGGCTTGCTGGCCTCCTTCCTGTTGGCATCGTCCCCGTGGATGATCCGCACTTCTGTCGAGTTCAAGCCGGATTCGTTGCTGCTCTGGATCACCCTCTTGGGGTTGACCTGGGCGCTCGACCTCCCCACCCACCCGTCTTGGCGCGCTTACCTGCGCGCCGGTCTGGGCGTGGGGCTCGCCACCGGCGCCAAGCTCAACGGGGTTTTCTTGGCGCCCAGCGTGGCGATTGCGGCCTTGAGTTCCTGGTCGCGCAACCTCCGCGCCGGACAAAAGCTCCTCCTCCAGCTGGGGGCAGCCGGCTTGACCGCAGCCCTGGTCGCACGTCTGGCGTATCCCTGGCTGGACCAAACCCTGTTCTATTTTCAGCGCATCCGCAATCACTACCACCGCCATGAGCAGGCTCGCAGCTTTTTCGGCATGCTCGGACGTCTCGGCGAAGAACTGCTCGATCCCACCTTTTTCGGGCCGCTGTTCGGTTCCCTAGGCATTGTCGGCCTGGTGGCACTTGCGGTGACCGGGTTCAGCCGCCTGAGAACGCCGTCTGCTGCAGGAATCACCGCGCGCGAACGGCTGATCTTGGCCTCGTACCCCTGTTGTTATGCCCTGGCCATGGCCTTGACCAGCCGTTACCCCAAGAGCAACAACTGGGTGCAAGTTCTGCCCATGGTCGCGATCGGCGCGGCTTTCCTCACCCTCGCCGCGATCGACGGGTGGCGCGTGCGGGTTGACCGCGTGCCGCGGCTGACCCGCGGACTGCTCTTTGTGGTCATCGCCGGCCTGGGCCTGCAAGGGAGCTGGACTTTTGCTTACAGCGAAATCGTCCAGTCCACTGAGCAGCGGCTCGCCCGACATTCGCTCAAGCGTTTGCAGTTCACTCACCCGCGGCTGATCGCGATCGACGGCTCACCCGAGGCGTTGCCGCGAATCGCGAGCGGCGCCGACTCCCCGGCGACCGTCGTGCCCATGCCGGGCCTGGCCAGCCGCCCGCGGGACGTGCTGGCGCGCTTTGATCAGCTGATTTACCCCCTGGCCAGGACGTCAGAGCCACAAGGCCCGGCCTACCGGACGCTGCAGCAAGGGCTGCTGCCCCAAAACGTCTTGACCTTCAAGTCCAACTGGCTGTCTGCGCGCGGCAACGAGTGGGTGTTGCTCAGCCATCCGTGGCGCCCTTGGGAGGAAGCGCAAGCCCTGAGCAGTCAGGGGCACGAGCTCCGCCGCGGCCACTTTCCCCGCTGGCCGGCGGGAACTTTTGTGACCGTAGCGCTCGAGGTGTTTCCGGAAACCACGTCGGCGACCTTGCAAGTAGATTCCCAGCGCATTGCGTTATATGCTTGCGACGTCGAGGATGAACGCCGATTGTTCGTTTCGCAACGTTTCCCCCTAAAAATTCCGGCTGCGCCCTTCGCGATCGGCCTGTCGCGTCCATTCGCCGAGATCACCGTGCAAGCCCAGCAATGGCTGCCCCCGGAGGCGTCGGACCCGCCGTCACCTCCTCCCTAAACTCTGAATCCCA
Source organism: uncultured Thermoanaerobaculia bacterium (assembly GCA_964499975.1). Taxonomy (GTDB): domain Bacteria; phylum Acidobacteriota; class Thermoanaerobaculia; order Multivoradales; family J023; genus CAZCOV01. The sequence goes on along the minus strand of CAZCOV010000162.1, from coordinate 11,185 downwards.
TCGGTAACCGTTGTCCCACTCATGGCTGAAGTGCTGAACCCCTGCGCTGTCTTGCGAGTGCCCTTGGCCGAACCCAACTTGGGCGGCAATGAACTCCGCTACCTCGAAGAGTGCATCACCACGGGCTGGGTTTCTTCGATCGGACGCTTCGTCGCCGATTTCGAGCAGCAACTAGCCGCGACCGTCGGCATGCCCCACGCTTTAAGTACCTGCAACGGGACCGTCGCGCTCCATCTCGCTTTCGCGGCCTTACGCCTCGGCCCGGGCGACGAAGTGATCGTCCCGGACCTCACGTTTGCGGCGTGCGCCAATGCGGTGCTCTACTGCGGCGCAACCCCGGTGTTGGTCGACGTCCGGCCGGATACCTGGGGCCTTGATCCCGACGCGGTCCGCCAGGCGATCACCCCGCGCACCCGGGCCATCCTCGCGGTCCACTTGTACGGTCACCCGTGCGATCTCGCGCCCCTGCTCGAATTGGCGGCAACGCACGGTTTGGTGGTGGTCGAAGACGTGGCTGAATCCTTGGGCGCTCTGTATCGCGGTTGTCCGGTCGGCAGCTTGGGCCACCTCGCGTGTTTCAGTTTTTACGGCAACAAGATCATCACCACGGGCGAAGGCGGTGCGATTTTGACCCGTGATCCCGAGCTCTTCCGCCGCATGGCCTTCTTGCGCGACCACGGCATGCGCAAAGACAAGCGCTACTGGCACGAAGAGGTCGGGTTCAACTATCGCTTGACCAACCTCCAGGCTGCTGTCGGCCTAGCGCAACTCGAACGGCTGGCGGAATTCGTCGAGATCAAGCGACGTCACGCCGCGCTCTACCGCAGCTGGCTCAGCGACCTCGACCTCGAACTGCCCGGCGAGCAACCTTGGGCCAAGAGCGTGTTTTGGATGGTCAACATTTTGCTCGGTCCGAGTTGCCGCTGCGACCGCGATGAGCTCTCGCGCGCGCTGGCCGAACAGCAGATCGAAAGTCGTCCGGTCTTCTATCCCTTGCATCAGATGCCGCCCTACCGCGCTTTCGTGCGGCCCGGACAGAGCTTCCCTTGCGCGACCGAACTGGCGCGTCGCGGTTTGAGCCTGCCCTCGGCTACCACCCTCAGCGCCGAACAAATCGAGCGAGTTTGTACCGTTCTCCACCAAACCATCCCAGCTTGAAACTACACCGTTACCTTTATGGGTGATCAACAAGTTCGCGCTTACTACGATCAACTTTCTGAAGTTTACGACCAGGAACGCAACCAACGCTTTTTCGCCCACGGGCTGGCCAAATACCGGCAATGCTTGGCTGGCGCGGAGCAGCGGGTGCTCGAAATCGGCTGCGGCACCGGCTCCTACTTGGTCGCTTTGCGCGCCGCTGGCATTGCCGCTTTTGGCGTGGATTTTTCACCGCGCATGTGTGCGATCGCCCGCCGCCGACTGGACGAACTCGGGCTCTCGGTGCCTAGCGACGAG
>CAZCOV010000162.1:5273-9720 GCA_964499975.1 uncultured Thermoanaerobaculia bacterium | reverse complement strand
TCGGTTTTGCTCGGCCTTTTTCCGCGATCGTGATCATGGACTGCTGGGAGTGCTTTCCCCGTCCCGAACGCGTGCTCGCGCAGGTCAGCGAGGCGCTCTTGCCCGGGGGTCGGCTGCTGCTCTTCACGCCCAATCCGCGTTTTGCCTTCCCTTTGAAACTGCTCGAGTGGTCCGGGATCAAGAAACTAAAACCGGCGTTTCTGTATCACAATTCAGCGCCCACCAAAGTCCAGGCTTCGGTCAACGGACATTTGCAGTTTTCAAAGCGAGAAACGCTATTTTTCGGCTTGGAGCAAGTCTTCACTTTCACCAAGGAAAACTGATGCTTTCAGTCGTCCTCCCGACGCGCAACGAAAAAGAAGGCACGGAGCTCTTGGTCTACTGCCTGGTGGGAGTGCTCGAACCCGTGACCGCGGGACGTTTCGAACTGGTTTTGATCGACGATTCGACCGACGACAGTTTCGCTTACCTGGAAACGCGACTGTTGCACCAAGGCCCGCGCGTCCAGCTCCACCACCGCGCGGTCGGGCGCGGGCTCGCGACCGCGATCGCCGAGGGCATCGAACGGGCGAGTCAGCCGATCGTCGCGGTCATGGATGCGGATTTCAACCACAACCCGCTCGATTTACCCCCGCTCCTTGCGGCCTTGAGCGATCACGATTTCGCGTTCGGCTCGCGCTTTCTCCCTGGCGGCGCCATGCTCGGGCACCCCGTCCGGCAAGGCGGCAGCCTGCTGTTCAACCGCTTCATCCGCCGCGCGCTGGGCTTGCCCACCTACGACCACCTTTCGGGCTTCTGGGTGGCTGAACGCGAACGGATCCGCACCCTCAACCGCAAGTGGCCACTGTTTTTCGGCTATGGCGACTACTTCATCCGCCTCTTGCTCGCAGCCCATCTGCTCGGCTGGCGCATCCACGAGCGGCCGGTCCGCTACTTGCAACGTCTGAGCGGCGAAAGCAAGACCCGCTTCCACGTCGAACTGCTCCGCTACACCCGCACCGTGCTCGCTCTTCGCCGCGAGCGGCAAGCCATCTTGGCGCGGATCGGGTGAGAAAAACACCTCGTCTCCAACCCGCACAGTAGGGCTAGAACGGCTCGGCAATGAGTCCGCCGGTGCCCGTCGGCGGCAATGCCGGGTTGCGCAAGCTCGGAGAAGGCACGCCGGTTGGGGGGTGGCAACATCAGCCACGGTCAATCTTCGTTCACGGCGAAGCGAGCACGGCAAACTGCGGGCCAAGCACCACGACACTTGAAGGAGATGCGCACCATGGAGAGAAGTTTGGCGTCCGGTCCAACGACTAAGCCGAGGGTTTTTACCTGGTTTGTCGGCTGGATCACGGTCCTCCTGCTGCTGGGTGTACCCCAGGCTGGGCGGACGGGAACCGGGAGCGTTTCGCCAGCGAGTCCGGTCCCTGCCGCAACCCCGCAAGCGGCTGAGCCGGCTGCAGTGGTTGGCCCTTCGGACCTCTCCTTGTGCGGTCAGCCGCGCAGCGAACTACCCCAGGGCGCAGAAGTCCAGGTGGCAGAGTTTGCGACGCGTTTACATGGGAGCTGGCGTCTCGCTTCGCGCACGATCCGCGGTCTCCCGATCGATGCCCGGGCCAAGTTCTACTTCGACATCGAGGAGATCACCGCAACCGGCGCGCGGGGCTCAGCAGTCCTCATCGACTACGGCAACCTCGCGGTCCTCGACCCGCTGGCACTGACCGCAGAATGTCAAGCTGACGCCACGGTTGCCGCCCTCTGGGAAGTCGAAATCCAAAAGCAAGAGGGCCAAAAGCTCGCGCTGATCATGAAAGGTGAGTACTTCGGTTCTTACGGCGATTTGCGGCAAGGGGTCACCGCCACCGAACAATCTTACTTTTACCGCTACGCCGACGACTATCTGTCGGGGCGGCTGTCGACGCCGTCAGGAGGTGCCGCCTTTCCTGACGACGTGTGGGACCGGGTGAAGTTTGATGCTGAAAGCTTGATTTATGTGTCCTGCAAGAACGGCTACATGGAGCGTTATGTGAAAGTCGCAGATGAGCGGCCAGCGCTCGATGGCCTGCCACTCCGTGAGGCTTGGCAAGGCCGCAAAAAGAATGGGTCCCTGATCGTACCGGTGCCCGTACCGTCGATTTGGAAAACTGAATCGACCGGCGATTGAAGGGGATGGACGATCAGTTTGGGCATGGTTTGGCTGAGAAAGGAGAAATTGAGGTGGAACAGAGCAAGATGCAACCCATCAGGCTGGCGGTTTGGCTGACGGGGGTCGGGGTGGTGCTTTGGACAGCTGCCGCGCTGGCGTTTGTCCCGTCTTGCGAGGAGGAGCTGGCACAGGCTTATCCGTCGGCTTTCGTCGCAGATCTTGGCGCGTGTGACGAAGCAGCTCCCGCCGTCGAAGCTGGCGCGCTGGCGGATCTCGGCAAGTTCACCCATCGCTTGAATGGCACTTGGGAGCTCAACTTGCGGACGCGTCAAGGCTTGCCCGAGGACCTCGCGGGCCAGGCTACCCGGCTTTATGTCGACCTCGTGGCCCAGGGTGAGGCAGTGCAAGGCGTCGCCATGGTGGTCCAGCAAGGGGGTGAGTTGGCTCAGCCTGCGAAGAAAATCGCGGCGTTCTGGCGGGTCAATGTCCTGCAAGCTGAGCCGCGGGCGATCCGCATGAACATGTCGCTCGGTTCGGCTGAATTTTTTGCGCAAGCTGGCCTGGCGCCCGAAGTGACCCAGCAGTTTGTCGAGCAAAAGGGCATTTTCGTTTCCGCCCGCGGCGATGCGCAGTCAGCCGACAGCTGGGACCGGGTGGTGTGGATGGAGAATAGCGTGACTTATATCTCCTGTAGCCGCGGGACCGTCGAACGCTACGCCAAGGTTTCCGATCAACGGCCGACGATCGAAGGGGCATCGCTCGAGGATTTCTGGCAGAAAGCCCAGCAGGAATTCGCGAAAAACCGCCGGGTGGCTGCCCTGTTGTCACGGCCGATGCTCGAAACGTCCCTCAGCGGGGACTGATCGCGCGGACTGGGCGCGGTCCAGGGAACGCGATGATCTGCGGTTTTTTGCAGCGCGGGCTGCGCTGGCCTGCGAGCGGCCAAAGCAGCCCCGCTCCTTTGGGGGGTTGGCGGTTGCAGGGGTTGCACCGCGCCGGACGCAGCAGCGCAGCAGTCCTCTTGCTGACGACCTCACCGCTTTTGGCCGAAGCCACCCTGAGCGTGCGCTTGACCTCCTGGCTGACCCCCAACTTGCAGGAACTCAGCCGTCCGATTGCCACCTACCACTACGTCCCGCGGACGCGTCTGGGGCTGCCAGCAGATGGTTACGTCGCTCCCGACGATCCGCTGCTTCGTCCCTATCTCGAAAGCAAAATCGCCCGCTTCTGGAGCCCGGATGCGCCCCTCGCCCCGGGCGCGACCGTGGGCGGCCTCTATGTGGCCACGGATCCGGTTGCCAGCCGGGTTTTTGGGGGCTCGGGCACGGGCTGGGCGCTGGTCGAACTGCTGCTCTTGCCCGGCTTTCGTTTTCTGGACGTGCGCGATGCGAGCTGGCAAGGCAGTCGTCAGAGTGAGCGACGATTCCCTCCCGCGCTGGAGCAAGCGCTTGCGCACGCTGGCTGCAGCGCAGACTTTCCCGCCGAACTCGTGTTGCTGCTGGAGTCGCGCGCTTGCCGCGAGCTCGCGCTCACCGCCCTGGCCCAGCTCGGGGTGGACGGCGTGCTCTACAGCTTTCACCGTACCGCTTTTCTCGCTTGCCCGGAGCGCCCTGAAGGCGCCTTGTTGATCGTGCGCCCGCAAGCCGTGGCTTGGACGGAAACCCGCCTCTTCACCCAAGTGACGGCCGAGGATCGTGCCGTGCCCGATCGGCAACGCATCCAGGCGGTGTTTGCCGCAGCGCGGGCTGCGGGGTCAACCCGCACCTTGCCGTGGCCCGAGCTTGTCCCCTGGCCAGACGCCGAGGTCTTGCCCTGGATCACGCGTTCACTTTTCGGCTGCGGTGACTTTGCCGAAGATCAGCCCGCGCCGCGCGCAGGTCCCCACGCCCCGGTCCCGCAAGCGGACGAAGTCGTTCCTGGAGAAACCCGCAAGGCCGCCGACCTGGCTCGCGCCTACGCAGCAGCGCTCCAGCAAAACCCCGAGGACGTCCCCACGCTTGACGCCCTGGCCTGGCTGTTGGCCACTGCCGAAGATCCCACCCTGCGCGATCCCGCGCGGGCGGTCCTGCTGGCCGAAGAGCTCGTCCGGCTGACCCATTACCGCGACCGCAAGCAGTGGTCCAAGGCGGTCAAAGTGCGGAGTGCCCACACGCTGGCGGTCGCCCATGCAGCGGCCGGAAGCTTTGCACGGGCGGTGGACTATGCGCGCTGGGCGGTCGAGATCACCGCCCGGCTGGAGCAAGATCAACCCGACGCCACCACGACCCGCTTGCACCGCGAGAGCTTGCACCTGCTCGAGCTCGCCCAGGCGCATCA
>CAZCOV010000162.1:5033-5260 GCA_964499975.1 uncultured Thermoanaerobaculia bacterium | reverse complement strand
CGCACGCCCGGACGTCGTCCGCCAACCATGATCCAGCGCAGGTGGGTGCTGCTCGGTGGGGTCCTGCTCAGCGGGCTGGGGACGCTCGCCCTGGGCCAGCCGACGACTTCCCCAGAAGTCCCGGGGATTTCGGCTGCCGCTGAACTCCGCGCTGCGGTCAAGACCCTGAGCCGGCCGGTCTACACCTACCATTACACCAACCGGCTGCGGATCGGCCTACCCGCGGA
>CAZCOV010000162.1:0-5023 GCA_964499975.1 uncultured Thermoanaerobaculia bacterium | reverse complement strand
CATCCCGCCCGACCACCCGGCGCTGATCCCCTTCTTGCGCCACAAGCTCGAACGCTTTTTCGACTTGACGCGGCAAGATCGCGTCGCGGTGCCAGGCACTTATCTCGCGAGCGGCCTTTTCGTCGGGCCGGATCCGGTGCGCAGCCGCGGTTTTGGCGGAGCTGCCGACACTTGGGTTGGGGTCCAGATCATCTTGCCCCCGGGTTTTCGCTTTCTCGACCTGCGCTGGCCGCCGGGCCTGGCTCTCTCAGCCAAGCTCCAGGCAGCGCTTGAAGCGTCTGGCTGCAACGCGCAGACCCCGCAGCAGTTGCTGCTCCAGAACCCAGCCTGCCGCAAAAGTGCGGTCTTGACCGCGACCGAACTCGGCCTTCAGGGTCTGCTCTACGCGGCGAGCCGGCTCTGCTTTACCGAGTGCGTGGCTTGCCCTGAAGCGTCCTTTGTCCTGCTCGATCCTGGGCTCTTCCTGCCGGAGCACCTGGCGCTCTTCACGCCGGTCTTCGCAGCCGACCCGCTCACCCGCGATCGTCAGCGGATTCGCGAGCTCTTTGCGCGCGCCCAGACGGTCGAGACCACCCGCCTCCCGCCCTGGCCGGAGCTCGGCAGCGAGCCCCCCCTGCCCGAAGTACCGGCCTGGATGCGCGCACATCTGTTCGGCTGCGGCGAGTTCCCCGAAGACGCCTTGCCCGAATTGACCAGCCCGCAAAGCCTGCCTTCACAGCCCTGAACCTCGCCGACCGTCAAACGCAAAGATGGCAGCACGTAGGGTGGGCGTCAGCCCACCGTTCTTCCGCTCCAGGTGGGCTGGCGCCCACCCTACTCCGAAAAGCACCCGCAGCAGCGCAGCAGCTCCGCGGATAGCGGTTAGAGCCGCGCTGGGTTTAGAATCAGCGAGTTGTGTTGGACCCAGTACTAAAGGGACCGATGGAGACCACTGCAGAGCGCTTGCGCGTCGACGATCCCACGCAAGGGTCGCTAGAACTGGCGGTGCGACTGGCGCGTCCCAGCGCGGCTACAGACCGCGACTTGGGGATCTTGTACTTCCACGGTTTGGGTTCGCGCCAAGACGGCGAGAAAGCAGATTTTTTCCGCGCCCGGTCGCTCGCTAGCGGCCTCGCTTTTTGCTCGTTCGACTTCCGCGGCCACGGCGCTTCGGCTGGCGACCTCTTCGGCCTCAGCATGACCCGCAATCTCGCCGACAGTGCGGTGGTCCACGGCTTCTTGCGCGACCACGGCTTTTCTCGCCTCATCCTCCTCGGCTCGTCCATGGGCGCGGGGACTGCGTTGTGGCACGCGGTGCGCCATCCAAGAGACGTGGTCGCGGTGATCTGCGTCGCACCCGCGCTCGCCATGGAGCAAGAGTTGCTCAAAGCTGCAGGGCCAGCCGGGATCGAAGCCTGGCGTCAGCAGGGGCGTTTCACCCTGCGCAGCGAGCTTTTGACCTGCGATTTGAGCTGGCAGCTGATCGAGGACTTGCGCGCCTACGACATCCACCAGCTGCAAGCGGTCTACCGGACTCCCACCCTGATTTTCCAGGGCAAAAAAGATACGTCCGTCCCCTGGCGGCCGGTCCTGGAGTTTGCTACTGCCTGCCGCTTTGAAGAAATCGAACTCCACTTGATGGCGGACGGCGATCATCGGCTGGTCGATCGCCTTGAGTATTTGTGGCAGATGATGGTCGGCTTTCTCGTGCGCCGGAGTCTTTTGCCGGAGACAGCGCGGTGAGCGCGAACCCCGTCCTCGCGCGTCAACTGCGCTGGGCTTACCTCGGACGCCAGCCCTATGGTCCGACCTGGGCGCTGCAAGAGCGGTTGCGCCAGGGGCTGCGCGAGGGACGGCAGAGCGAACACTTGCTGCTGCTCGAACACTCTCCGGTTTATACCCTGGGGAAAAACGCGAAGGCGGACGACATCCTCGCAGATCCGGCCTGGCTCGCCCAGCACGGGATCGAGATTCAGCCCACTAACCGCGGAGGCAAAGTCACCTACCACGGTCCTGGTCAGCTTGTCGGTTATCCGATCCTCGATTTGCGCCCCGATCGCTGCGATGTCCGGCGCTTTGTGCAGGACTTGCTCGACGTCTTGGTCGCCACCCTCGCAGACTTCGGGGTGAGTGCCCACCGCGGCGAGGAGCAGGCTTTGATCGGCGTGTGGGTCGGGGAAGCCAAGATCGCTTCGCTCGGCGTCCACCTTGCGCGCTGGATCACCTTGCATGGATTTGCCCTCAATGTGACGACCGAGCTGGCCCACTTCCAGGGCATTGTCGCTTGCGGCCTGCCGGCAGTGAAAATGACGTCGCTGGCGGAGTTGCTAGAGCCAGCGCCGCCCCTCCCCGAAGTTGCCGCGCGCGTGGCCTTTCATCTGGCGCGGATTTTTGCGCGGGAACTGGTGGCCACCGCCCCGCACGCGTTGCTCGCGGAGGTGGCATGAACGAGCCACCGTCCCTCGTGGTCGGCCTCAACGCGGTGATCTTGGCGGTCACTGCCGAGGAGCCACGGATCTTGACCGTGCGCGGTCAAGACCCGGCAACTGGGGGCCTAGCCGGCTTTGAGGACGCGGAAACCGGACCCTGGCAAGGGCTCGAAGCCCTGCCCTTTGGTCCGCTCGATCCGGCGAGTGACCGCACCCTCGAGCTCACCTTGCGCGCCTGGGTGCGCGCGCAAACCGGCTTCGAACTCGGCTATGTCGAGCAGCTCTACACCTTCGGCGACCGCCACCGCGACCCGCGCGAACGCCTCGGGGGACCGCGGGTGCTGTCGATCGGCTACCTCGCGCTGGTGCACGAAAACCAGCCATCGGGCGGCGGGCAAGCCAGCTGGCGTCCCTGGTACGAACTCTTCCCGTGGGAGGACTGGCGCAGCGGCCATCCCACGATCCTCGCGGCGCAACTGATTCCGGCGCTCAACTTGTGGGTCGAGCAAGCGGCCGATTCCCCCCGCCAGCGGCTGCGCCGCGAACGGGTGGACATCACCTTTGGCCAGCGCGGAGTGCGGTGGGACGGCGAGCGCGCGCTCGAACGCTACGAGTTGCTCTACGAGGCCGGGCTCGTGGGCGAGGCCCAGCGCGACCGTCAGAGCCTGCGCCGGGGTTCCGACAAACCCTCAACCAGCGTTGCTGACACCCTGCCCACCTTGCCCCACCTCGGCCGTTCCATGCGCTTCGATCACCGGCGGATTGTGGCCACCGCGCTCAGCCGTTTGCGCGGCAAGATCAAGTACCGTCCGGTGGTGTTCGAGTTGCTCCCGCCGGAATTCACGCTGCTTCAGCTCCAGCGGGTGGTCGAAGCCTTGGCCGGAACCCGCCTCCACAAGCAGAACTTTCGCCGGCTGGTTGAGCATGGCGGGTTGGTCGAAGGCACCGCCAAACTGACGGCTGACACCGGCGGCCGCCCTGCCGAGCTGTTCCGTTTCCGCCGCGACGTCTTGCGCGAGCGCCCCACCCCGGGCGTCGGCCTGCCCAGCTTGCTCAAAAATTGAGACCTCATCCGCGGCATAAAGTACTTTAATATATATACAAAATATGTGAGTACTCAAACCACGCGGTGCCGATTCCCGTTACATTTCCGGCGCCGTCGAAGGCAAAGGAACCTGTGGCCCACATGATCGCGCCAGACGTCCGCGCTGTGGTCAATGACCCCGGACGGCGCATCGAGTTGGGATCGTTGGCCTGGGTGTCGATCGTGTTGTTGGCGTGCATCTTGAAAACACTTGCTAACCGGCTTCTGACTGGTCAAGCGCCAGGCCCCTGCTTGTGCGAAGCCAATTCTCCCCTTTCGGCGTAGTCACGAACCAAACAATGTCGCCAGTGAATGGATCGTCATCGAGAAGATCCCATTCTGCCTCAATTCGTTTCAGGGCTTCGCTGGGGGAGAGTTCCCAAGGATCGAACCCTGGGCCTTGATCAATCGGAGCACCCGGTTGGATTAAGCCGTTTTCCAGCAGGTCAAGGACCAGGTCCAAGGCAACTTCACGGTCCCTGGGCGATTCTGTGACACCAAGCGTCTCTCTAGTTTCCCAAAGGAACTCCCAGAGTCCTAAGAAGTCCTCGATCCCTTCAGCAAGCAGAACAGCTTTGATATCTTTTTGAGTACTCATCGAATTCTCCCTTTCTCCCAGGCGAAGAGACTATTGAATTCTCCAGGACCCCGAGTTTTTAGAAAGCGGTCTCTATTCTACAACTTGATCAATTTCGTTGTGCTTCGAGAGGGGCTGATTTGGGCATCGTTCACAAATTCCTGAGATTCCCTCAATATTCAAACCAGTAGCCGTTTGGATATAGGAGAGTTCATCGGGCTTAAACAATCCTAGCCGTTGATAGTTGATGTCAAGGCAGTGCCCTTCTGGGATCCACTTCCTTAGTAGTGGGCAATGCCAGCCGTTCTGAGTTTCGGTCTTAGATATCAAGTTATGGCGACCTCCTCTGCGCAATTTTCTGAGCCTCTTGGACGATATTGATGACCGCTTCTTGAAACTCGTTTTTCGTGTAAGCAGTGATGACCTCTCCATTTTTTGACAAAACGACGGCGCCCTCTGCACTCAAGAAGAGACGGTTCCCACTTTTCTGCTCGAGGACAACAAGCGGTTTGTCCACAATTGATTTTAGAAGGCTGGGACCAACACCTCGGTCTATGGTCCTGTTCAGACCATGGCGAGTGAAACCAGTAATTGTCCCCGCGACAGGCTCTACGGCGGTGCCTAGCTTGCCGAAGGATGCGCCAGTCAGCGCACCGCCAACCGCGCCTATGGGCGCAGCCAAACCGATAATAGAAGAGTTAGCGTTGTCCACAAACTCCTGTTGGTTGCCCGGCAAGAACCCTGAGAGGACGACGTCGGCTACCTTCGCAAGGCCACCTCCGATCAGCGGAATACCCCGCAAGGTGTCACCAACGGTCTGGCGAATGTCGGCATTCCGTTCAAAATCGGGTATATCAATGGGCGGAATGGCTGCCTTTCCGTCGGGGTCGATGTATTTAAGTGGGTTTCCTAGCGCATACCCATACCGGTTCCAGGACTGCGGCAGCTTTGGTT
>CAZCOV010000161.1:0-13424 GCA_964499975.1 uncultured Thermoanaerobaculia bacterium | reverse complement strand
CCACAGCCGGGGGCGCCACAGCCGCAGCCGGCCGCGCCGGGGGCGCCACAGCCGGGGGCGCCATAGCCGCAGCCGGCCGCGCCGGGGGCGCCATAGCCGGGGGCGCCATAGCCGCAGCCGGCCGCGCCGGGGGCGCCGCAACCTCAGCCGGCCGCGCTAGCCGCATCGTCGCTTGGGTTTCGTCCATGATCGGCGCGATTGGCGTTGCCGAGGACGGCAACGGGGGTAGCGGCCGAACGACTAGAGTCGCGTCTGGCATCGCTGGGTCGGCTGCAAGGCCTACCGCCGGTTCGGCATCCGGGAGCACCGGCTTGGATAAAAGGACAGTGGGCGCTTCCGTGGTCGCGGTCGGATCCAAGGACGAATCGCGCTTCAGGTTCAGCGTGGCTTCCAGCTGGTGCATCGCTGCTTCGAGCTGGCCTTGGGCGACCAGTGAACTGATTTGCTCTGCTTGCTCGATGAGCGGCGAGACCTCGATCCGGACGGTTGCTTGCCCAAAATCAGCTGGGGTTGCGGGCGCGCTGGCGGCTGGCGTCGCCTCGCTGATGGAGATCAGCGGCATCGGCTGGGTGGAACCCCCTGCGGTCCGCCTTTGGGTTGCAACCTCCTCCTGCGGGACCTTGCGCGAACCGTGCGTCTCAGCCGACCGCGTCTCCGCCGACCGCGTCTCCGCCGACCGCGTCTCCGCCGACCGCGTCTCCGCCGACCGCAATCCTCCCGAACTTTCGTCCCGGAAATCCCCACGGTCAGCGCTTTCGGCTGCGCGCTGGATCGCCGAATGCGACAGCAGTCCTTCGTCTCCTTGCGCGGTGCCTTCCGTGCTGCGCAATTTGGGTACTTGCAAGAGCGCTGGCCAGCGACCAGATGCGATGGCCGCCTGCAGAGCGACCAGTTCGGGCACGATCTGCTCGAAGCTGGCGTAGCGTCTCTCCGGCTTCTTCTCCAGGCACTTGGCGACCAGGTGAGCGAGCTCCGCCGGACAGTCCGGCCAGATCATCCCGATCTGCAGCGGGGCCTTGTACAAGATCTGGTAAACCAAGGCCGACAACGTGCTGCCGCGGAATGGTCGCTCAAAGGTCAAGAGCTCGTAAGCGAGAACCCCATAAGAAAAGATGTCTGCCCGGTGGTCGACATCCCCACCGCGGACTTGTTCGGGCGGCAAGTAGCTGGCGGTGCCCATGGTGACGCCTTTTTGGGTCAGCTGGGTTTCGGCGCTCGCCAGCTTGGCAATGCCAAAGTCCATGATTTTGATCTGGCTGTCTTTGAGGACGCGGATGTTGGCGGGCTTGATGTCGCGGTGGACCACGCCTTGACCATGGGCATAGGCCAGCCCCCGGGCGATTTGCAACAGGAAATCAATCTTCTGCCCGGGGAGGAGCGGTGAACGTTGGCGAATCATCCGGTCGAGGTCTTCGCCGGCGAGGTATTCCTGCACCAGGTAAGGCAGGTTGCCTTCGTACCCGAAAGCAAACACCGTGACGATGTTGCGATGGTGGAGATTGCCCGCGATTTGACCCTCGCGGGCAAAGCGTTGGCGCAGCCCTTCGTCTTCGACCGAGCACACTTTGATCGCAACGTCCCGTTTCAAAAACGGATCGTGCCCGCGATAGACGACGCCGAAGCTCCCTTCGCCGATCTTACCCTTGACTTCGAACTTGCCGATCGTCTGGAAGTCACTCACAACATTTCATTCTAGCATTTCATGCCGTTGCGGGATCCACACCCTGCGCTGCAAACGAGATTCCCCTCCCAGCTCACCCAACACCGAGTTTCGCCGATTGCGCCATGCGCAACGAGTTTTCGCCGATTGCGCCATGCGCAACGAGTTTTCGGCAATTGCGCCATGCGCAACCATGCTGGACCTCTCCTGCACTCCTCACATCACCCCGCAAACAATCTCAGATGCTCGGCAACAAAAGCCGACATGCTCGCGGCAGCGTCGAGGTCGGGGTGGCGCAGGATGAGATAGCCGTCAGAGAGCAAGGTCTGCTTCCAATCGCGACGCGGGGCGCCGAGCGGCAGCAGGTCATGGCGCAGGATGTGCTGACCGAAGCGGGCATAGATCTCTTCGAGCCCTTCGATCTTGCGGATCCGGCCATGGCCCAACGCGCGCTTGAAAATGATCGCGACGTTGTACTGCCGTTCGATGTTTTGGCTGATCCGGCCGTACAAGACCGCTTCGGCCCAGGCGTTGTAGACGTCGAAATCGCAGCTGTAATTGATCAATTCGCCGGTCAACCCCCCCGGCGGTCGAGCCGCGATTTCGCCGAACACCACTTCGCCGTCCGGTTTGAGGAACCACTCCATGTGCGTGAAGCCGGTCTTGAAAGCGAGCGCACGAAGCACGGCAACCCCCAAGTCGAAGGCGCGTGCAAACGCGGGTGCCGAGAGGTCGCGCAGGATCATGTTCTGGGGGCTGATCCGTTCGTTGCTGCGCGATTCGAGCATCGTCGGGTGATAGCTCAAGATGTTGTAGAACAAGATCTGGCCATCGGCACAGATGGTGTCAAACGTGAACTCGCTGCCGGTGATGAACTCTTCGAGCACCACTTCGGCGACGTGCTGAAACGTGGGCAGCAGGGTCTCGAGGGTCGCCGCGTCATCGACCCGATAGGTCTTAGCCGAGCCCGCCCCCGCGACCGGTTTGATGATCAACGGAAAACCGATCTCGCGAGCCACGGCGCGGGCCTGGCTCATGCTGGCCGCCTTGCCATAGCGGGGGTTGCGGATCCCGGCCGCGTCGAGCGTGCGGCGCATCAGGTTCTTGTCGCGGAAACGCAAGGTCTCGGCCAAGGTTAAACCGGGCAGCGCAAAAGCCTGGCGAACTTGCGCGGTGAGCTCCATTCCGGCCTCCCACAAACACTCGACCGAGTCAAGCTTCACCGGTAACTGCCAGCGCTGGAGCGCGCGGATGAGCGCGGGTGCATCCCACAAGTCCGGCACCTGCAAGTACGCGTCCAGCCCTTCTTTGGCAACCGCGGGCAGGGCGCTTGGGGGCTGGTCTCCGACCCCCAGAACGCGGGCGCCCATACGCTTCAAGCCGCGCACGAAGTAGGGGATTTCCGCGGGAAAACCTGGTTGAATGACGAGTACGGTTTTCATCCTTACGTGCTTGCCCTCAGGGGCGCCTAGCTTATCACTGTCGACTTCGCCTGGTTGAGCGTCGACCCTTAGGGAGGAGCAAACCACTGGACGAGTGTGGGCTTGATCACTTTGCCCAAAGCATTGCGCGGAAGCTCTGGGCAGATGAGCAGCCGGCTGGGGACCTTGTAAATCGCCAGGCGTTCACGCGCCCACTGGCGGAGAGTCTCAAGGGTGAGGAGCTCAGCGCTAGCAACTCCCGCCTGGAGAACGACCGCCACAGCCACGCGTTCACCCCACTCGGGATCGGGAACCCCGACCACGGCGCAGTCGGCAATCGCCGGGTGCTGGCGCAAGACATCTTCGATCTCGAGCGCGGAAACCTTCTCTCCACCGGTCTTGAGGATGTCGACACTCAAACGTCCGAGGATGCGGTAGATACCCCGCGTACAGACCGCCAAGTCGCCGCTCTGGAACCAACCCTCGCGAAAAGCGCTGCGGGTCGCGTCAGGACGTTGCCAGTAAGCGGGGAAAACCGCTGGCCCCCTGATTTCCAACTGACCTGGCACCCCCTCGGGCACCAGCTCGCCCTGCTCGTCGACCAGCCGGACCAAGACTCCGGGCAAGGGGCTTCCCACAGTGCCCGGCAAGCGGGGACCCCGCAGCGGATTGGAGAGCGCCATGCCGATTTCGGTCATGCCATAGCGTTCGAGCAAGACGTGGCCAGAAATTTCGCGCCAGCGTTCGAGCACCGGGACGGGCAGCGCGGCCGAACCTGACACCATCAGCCGCAGACCCTGAGCCGCGCGCGTTAGGAGTTCGCGGTGCGCAGGAGCGGCAGCCTCCCACGCGCCGATCAGTCGGGCATAGATCGTGGGCACCGCCATGAACAAGGTGATGCCCCCGCGCAGCAGCCGCGCCCAAACCGCTTCCGCGTCAAAGCGGGGCAGGATCTCGCAAGTCGCGCCCGACCACAACGCACAGGTCAAGACGTTGATGATGCCGTGGACATGGTGCAAGGGCAGCACCGCGAGAATGCGGTCGTCGGCGCTCCACGCCCAAGCTGCAACCAGGCACTCGACTTGGGCTTGGATGTTGCCATGGGTAAGAACCACCCCTTTGGGCTTGCCCGTGGTGCCGCTGGTGTAGAGGATCAGGGCGGCAGCTGCCAACTCGGGCCCGGCCGGGGGCAGTTCCGTGGCGCTGCGGCTGCTGCCGGTTGAAAAGCGCGGGAAGAGCTCGTCCAGGCGGTACCAAGCGATGCCCAGCTTAAGCGCCAGGGGACGCAAGTCCGCGGGGGCCGCGGCGGCGCCGATCAGAACCGCCGCGCCGGTGTCGCTGAGCGTGAATTCGAGTTCGGGCAGCGCTTGGGCCAAAGCCAGCGGGACAGCAATCCCGCCCGCGCGCCAGATTCCCCAGGCCACCGCCACCCAAGCAAAGCTGGGGGGAACCCAGAAAGCGACCCGCGCGCCCGCAAGATCGCGGCCTCCTGCTTGCAGACGAGCTGCGACTGCGGCTGCCGCGTCGAGGAGCTCACCGTAAGTGAAGTCCCCTTGCTCATCGGCAACCGCGATCCGCTCGCCAAAAGCCGCAGCCCGAGCAAAGAGGGGCAATTCGCCCAACCCATCCATAGCCATATCCTATGAGAGCAGGCTGGCGCAAAACGAATAGAATCCATAGGTGTACCAAAACTCGCGGTATCCCAAACGATTCCACATGCTCTGCGAAAGGTGAAGCCATGAGCCACAAGGTCGTTGCCAGCCCCTATCTCGTACCCTTCGATGGCACGTTCAAGATCGCCCAAGCACCCACGCGACCGGCTAAAAACGCGCCGGACAAGCAGCAGTGCAAGGAGCTCTTGGCCGACCGGGTGGCCCAGCTCAGCGAGTTGCAGGAAATTCTCTACGCCCACGACCACCACGCTATTTTGCTGATCTTTCAAGCCCTGGATGCGGCTGGCAAGGACGGCACGATCCGTGCGGTTCTGAGCGGAATCAACCCGGCTGGCTGCCAAGTCGCTGCGTTCAAGCAGCCTTCTGTTGAAGAGCTCGACCACGACTTCCTGTGGCGGTCAGTGCGTCACCTTCCCGAGCGCGGGCGGATCGGGGTGTTCAATCGCAGTTACTACGAAGAGGTGCTGGTAGTCCGCGTCCACCCCGAATTCTTGGAGGCCCAGAACTTGCCGGATCGTCCGCCTCTAAAGCAGCTGTGGGAAGAGCGTTACGCCTCGATTCGCGAACACGAAGCGCATCTGGCCAGAAACGGCACCGTGGTCCTCAAGTTCTGGCTCAACGTGTCGCGCGAAGAGCAGCGTCAGCGCTTCCTCGCTCGACTCGACGAGCCGGAGAAAAACTGGAAATTCGCGGTCCGCGATGTGCAAGAGCGCAGCCACTGGCAGGCTTATCAAGCCGCTTACGAAGACGCCTTAAACGCGACCTCGCGACCCTGGGCTCCGTGGTATGCCCTGCCCGCTGATAGCAAGTCCTACCTCCGCTACCAAGTCGCCGAGATTCTGGTCAAGACCTTGAAGGGGCTCGACCTCGAGTATCCGCAAGTCGAGCCGGCTGAGCAGGACCGTTTCGCGGAGATGCGCCAGCTCCTCGAAGAGGAAGCGGAAGACTGAATTGGATTAGGCCGTCACACCAGCGCGCTATGCTTGACAAGCATATTAATTGCGCCTAATATGCCACCGGATGCTGGGTGAGCATGACACGTGCAACAGACCAGGGTGCAAAGCGTCGAGCCAGAGTTAGCTACAGGGTTCACCCAGCATCCCGCTTTGCTCCGGCCACCGCTCATCCTCAGGTTCAATAGCAGCGTCAGTAGCAGCGTCAATTCTGGGCGGTCAAGCCATGGAGGGCCAGGTGAGTGATCTGGGCCACAACCTCCTCACGGCTAAAGGCCCCGCCGTCTTCATACCAGCGCACCACCCACTGCATCATCCCGAGGATGCTATATGCCGCGATGGAGGCGTCGATGTGGGATTTCATGCCCCGCGCCTTGAATACCGCCAAGATGCTTTCACCAAGAAACTGCGTATAGGCTTTTTTCCGCTGGAGGACTTTGGGACGATGCTCTGCGGTGAGTCCCTCTTCTTCGGTCGAGAGGATGCTCATCGCATCGGGCTCCTCCAAAACCAAGCGCAGGTGGCTGGAAAGGAAGCAGGCGAGGCGGCCTGCGGGATCAACTTCTTCCAAAGATGGGGCCAAAACTTCGTTCTCCAGACGATCCATGGCATAGGTCATGATCGCGTAGAGAAGCGCGTTTTTACCTTTGATGTAGTAGTAAAGGCCGCCTTTGGTGAGATCGACCATCTCGGCAATTTCACCCATCGAGGTAGCACGGAAACCGCGCTCATTGATCAACTTGGCTGCACGGCGATAGATGTCGACCGCTCGCACATCATCATTGACGGTGGGTGGTTTGGGATAGGAAGGCATTATCTTGCCTGTTTTTTTCGCGATGAGTAAGGTCAATCTAGGTCGTGCGCTATTGGATACCGGCGAATGAAGCCGTTTTCAACCGAATGGTCGGTAGGATAGCATGCTTGCCGCATTTGTCAAGCCTTGTCTGCGCCGGGGCGCGGACGCCGGGGCGCTGGTGCGCGGCGCCATGGCCTGCCGGTCTGTGCGGAGTTGGTGGGATGCGCCGGTGCTCTAGCGCGGCATGAGGCCATAGAGCGCGAGGCGGGAGATCTGCTCGGCGACTTCGTCGCGGGTCACCGGGCCCTTGGCGTTATACCACCTTACAATCCAATGGATCATGCCGAACAAGCTGAACGTGGCGATCGCAGGATTAACTTTTTGACCGCGCACTTGTTCTTTCAACACAGCTTGAATGCTCTCTTGGACGAAATCGAGGTGGGCCTTCTTGCGCTGCTGGATGCGCGGACGGTAGTCAGGATCGAGCCGCTCTTCTTCGTCGACCAGGATGGCCATCATGGGCGTTTCCTGCAAGACCAGATGGACATGGGAAGAGATCAGCCGTGCTAGCCGCTGCTCAGGGTCGGGCTCGGCTTTGGCCGCGGCAATGACTTCGCTCTCGACCAAGTCCATGGCGAAGTTCATGATCGCGAAGAGCAAGGCTTTCTTGCCCTTGATGTAGTAGTAGAGCCCGCCTTTGGTCAAATCGACAGTGTCAGCAATTTCGCCCATGGAAGTGGCGTCGAAGCCATGGGTATAGATGATTTCTGCTGCTCGTCGGTAGATGTCCTGCGCCCGTTCATCGTCGTTGACAGTTGGGGGTTTGGTATTCACGGCCATTTTGTTTCACCGGGCTGGAAAGGCGTCCACGCTCAAGGTCTGTCGGAGGGGGGCAGTCACCGGAGTGTCAATCATGCTCAGCAGACAGGTACTTCAGACAAGGCGCTCAAGGGGCACAGTGTTCAAAACAGTATTCAAAATGCAGATGTGGCAAGTTGAAAAGACAAAAGTACCATGCCAACCGGTCGGGTGAATCTTGTCGGTTGGGCGAACAGCTTGTCAAGCCCCATCGCTGCAACCGGCAACCTATTTCGCGAAGCCCTGGGGGATACCTCCAGCGGTGAGAGCGCAGAGGGCAACGACCGAGAGGGACTACTAGGCCGCGCGGGCCGCGCGGGTGGGTGGCTGCTGGGTTACTGCAGGGTGTGTTAACGTCTGGGGATGATGGTTCTGGGGATTATGGCAGGGTCTGAAACTCCACTCCACGTTCGGCGCAAGGCGGCTGCGGGTCTACAGCAAGATCCCGCGGTCGTGACGGTGTCAGCGCTCGGCGATTTGATGCTCGCCGGGGAATGGGACGATCTCGGTCGCGCCGGGGGAATTGCAGCAGCGCTCGGCGAGTTGGCAGCCGTGACCGCAGCCGATCTGGTCTTCGCCAACTTGGAAGTCACCACCCACGGGCATGAAGGGCTGATCCCCAAGGAGCCACGCTTGGTCGGCGAGCTGACGACGATCGACGCGGCTTTGCAGACCCTGCGGGTAGACCTGGTGAACTTGGCGAACAATCACACTTTTGACAGCTACGCTTCGGGTTTTGCTCGGGTGCAAGGGCTGCTCGCTGAGCGCCAGATCTTGGGGTTGGGTGCAGGAGCCGACGCCCAGGTAGCCGCCCGACCCTTGCAGCTCGAACGGCAAGGCTTGCGTTTTGGCTGGCTAGCTTTTGCCGCGCCCGATACCCGCCCCTCGCACCTCGCGAGTGCGGCGGGTTATGGGGTCAATCCACTCGTGGCCGAGCACGCTTTGGCGCAAGTAGCAGCACTCAAGCCGCAGGTCGACCACGTCATCGTCTCGTTGCACTGGGGCGTCGAGTACTGCCACCTGCCGTCGCCGGACCAGATCGCCCTGGCCCGCCAGCTGATCGACCGCGGCGCGCGGTTGGTGATCGGCCACCACGCGCATGTGCTTCAGGGCGTCGAAGCGTATGGTCACGGGGTCATTGTTTATAACCTCGGCAATGCTGTGACCACGGACCTCACGATCGGCGGACGCCTGGCGATCCGCGCTACGCCGCGCACCCGCAGCTCGCTGGTGTTGCGCGCCGGCTTCGGCCGCGATCGCCTGGTCCAAGTCGAGCTCGTGCCTTTTCTCGCGGCCCGCGGACGGGTGCGAGTCGGCGACCCGTTCGCTCTGCGCATCGTCGACCACGTCCAACGCCAGCTCGCCCGCGGCATCTCAGCCGAGCGCTGGCGGCGGGTGCGTTTTTACGAAGACGTGGTGCTGCGCACCTGGCGCAAGCTCGACCCGCGGGTGATCCGCAGCTTGCGCGGGCAACACCTCAAGAAGTTTTTCCTCAACATCGTCCACGCTCTGCGCGGTCAGGGTCCGGCTGGGTGACTGAAATGGGTGAACCGCTCTCTCCGCGTTGGGCCGGACTGCTGTCCCGCAGCGGCGCTTTTCTCGTCGAACGTTTTCCCTGGGCAGCGCCGACTTTGTGGCCGGTCTTGGCCGCAGCCGTCGAGGAACGGGCGGCGCAGCAAGCGGTAGACGCAGAAGCAATCGAGAGTCTGCGTCAGCCTGTGAGGGTGCAGCTGGACCAAGCGCTGCGTGAGTCCGAGCGCGGGTTGGCCCAAGGCAGGTGGCCGGAGACCAGCCCCGGGGTCAGCGTGACCCAACGCTTAGAGCAAGCCCGCGAAGAGCTTTTGACCGCAATCGACGGCTTTTTCCGCCGTGCAGCGATTGCCGCATCGCTCACTGCCGAGGAACGGCGAGAGCTGCTGTTCGGGATGATTCTGACCCGCGCGCTCGACAACCGCCTCAAGTCGTTTTTCATCAGCGGTGAAGTCCGTTACGGCAACACCGGGTTCCAAGGCAAGGGCTTCCGCTCGCTGGGGCAAGAAGCGATCTATGCCGCGCCTTTGCGTTTACGCCGTGGCGCTTCCTATTGCCACACCGACGGCTGGCAGGGCGACGTGGTCGCGCCCATGATCCGCGACGTAGGGGCGGCCCTCGCCATGCGTCCGGACGGGGAAACCGTGCGGCAAGTACTGAACGCTCAGATGGGCAAGGCTGGTCCACCCATGCAGGGCAAGGACCTCCACATCGGCGACCTGGCCTGGGGCATCTTGCCGCCGGCCGCGCCGCTCAGCATTTCTTCGCTCAACATTGCTGGGATCGCTTGGGCCATGGCGCGGGAACAGGTGCTGGCTCCTAACCCCGCGGGCAGCCGGGTAGCCGTTGCTTTCATCGGCGAAGGCGGGACCTCGCTCGGCGAGTGGCACGAGGCGATCAATGCCTGCGCGGTGCATCGCCTGCCCGCGATTTTTTGCGTCCAGAACAACCAGACCGCGCTTTCGACCCCGGTGACCGAGCAAAGCGCGGTGCGCGTCTTCGCTGACAAAGCCGCGGGCTATGGCATTCCGGGGATCACCCTCGACGGCACCGACCCCGAAGCGATTGCTGCGGCTTTTGCCTGGGCGGCCGAACGTGCGCGAGCTGGCTGCGGACCGACCTTGATCGAGCTGGTGGCCATGCGGATGTGCGGGCATGCCCATCACGACGACATGCTCTACCTCGGGCACGATCCCCAGCCGTCGTGGGACTATCCCGAACTCTTGGCGAGCGGCTATGCCGACCCCGAGGCGTTTGCTCACTGGGCGGCGCGCGATCCGCTGGAGCGTCATGCGGAGCGGCTGGAAGCCGAAGGGGTGATCAGCGCAACCACGTGTGCGGCGATGAAGGAACAAGCGCAAGCTTTGGTCGAAGCCGAGGCGCGCACCATCATCACCGCCCCTTGGCCTGCGCCCGAACTCGCCGGGGCCGGGGTTTTTGCCGACGCGCCGCCGCTCGTCCATGTCGAAGTGCTGGAGCAACGCCTTAGCGTGGGCCGCGCCGCATTTCCCGCGTTACCCGCCTTGACCCCTGGCTTGCCGCCGGATCCCCGCGGGCGCACCTTGCTTGAGGCGGTGATGCTCGGCGTGGGCGACGCCCTGCGCGCGGATCCTCGGGTCTTTGTCTATGGTGAGGACGTCGGCGGCAAGTACGGCAATGCCTTCCTCCTCCTTCGGCCGCTGCTCGCCGAATTTGGCGCGCGGATCTGCAACTCGCCGCTCAGCGAAGCTGGCACCCTGGGGGTGGCGATTGGCGCCGCGCTCCTCGGACAACGGCCGATCGCCGAAATCCAGTTCAACGACTTCATCGCTACCGGCTTTAATCAGCTGGTCAACAACGCGGCCAAGATCCGCTACCGCTGGGGCGGATCCGTGCCGTTGGTGGTGCGCATGCCCTGGGGTGGACTGCGCCACGCTGGGCCTTACCACAGCCAAAACACCGAGCCCTGGTTCTACCGCACGCCGGGCCTCAAGATCGTGGTCCCGTCAACGCCCGAGGATGCGCGCGCGCTCCTGGCCGCGGCCGTGGCCGATCCGGATCCGGTGCTCTTTTACGAACACATCGCGCTCTACCGCGATCCCAAAATCAAGCAACTCTTGCCCGTTGACCCGCCGTCACCCCTACCGCTCGGGCAAGCTGCATTGCGCCGGGCCGGGTCGGATTTGGCGATCATCAGCTATGGCGCTTTCGTCCACCTGGCGCTGCGAGTGGCCGACGCGCTGGCCCAAGACGGCATCGCAGCAAGTGTGCTCGATTTGCGTAGCCTGGTCCCGCTCGACCGCACAGCGCTCTTGGCCGTGGCGGCCCACTGCGGCAAGGTCTTGCTGCTCAACGAAGACAGCCGGCGCGGCAGCATCGGCGAAAGCCTCGCCGCAATTTTGCAAGAAGAGCTCTTCGAGTTTCTCGATGCCCCGATTCGGGTGATCGGCGCGCTCGACACGCCAGTACCTTACTCACCCCCGCTCGAAGCAGCCTTTTTGCCCAGCTTCGCGCAAATCGAGCGCGCAGCCCGCTTGCTCGTCGCTTACTGATCACCCGCGGCTACGCCGCTGCGCTTGGGGACCGCGTCGAGGTTCAGTGCTTCGGCCCAAACCGCAGTGAGGAACGGGTTGTCGCTGGCCAAGCCCTGGCGTACCTCTGGACGGGTATAGACGATCGGCCGCACATCGAGGGGAAAGTCGGCGAAAGCCGAGCGAAAAGGGTCTGCAGCATGGATTGCTCCACCATGAACGCAGTATATCCTCCGTTCTGGCGCGCCGCGGGGAAACTGGCAAAGGGGAATTGAAAAATAGGGAGGCGCCGGGCAGCGCCTCCGCCAAGTGCAAGCCAAGTGCAAGCCAAGTGCAAGCCCGGTGCGCTTACTGCTCGGGCAAGCGATCGCTGAGTTCTTGGATGTCCCGCGTCAAAGAGAGCAAGCTAGTCCCCTGCCGCAACTTGGCAAAGTCGCGGTGGGAAACCGGCAGCAAGCCTTGGCGGGTGACCTGGAATCGGCCCTCGGGCGCGATGATCCGGTAGCTTCCGTCTTCCCGCGGGTGCAAGAACAGCACATATTTTTCGCCGATTTTGTAGGCTGGATCATCGGCCAGAACGAACGTGTCATTGCCCGTGTGGAAGAGGTCAAAAGACTTGCCCACATTGCCCTTGAGGGTCTGCCGGACGGTGAGAGCGATTCGCTGGTTGGGAACCCGATGCTCGTCATTGTCGAGCCCTTTCACCGGAACCACGATGTCGGGAGCATCGTAAACGCCGACCACCTCGGCCACCACGATAGCGCGCGCAAGGCCGATGGCTTCGAACAGATTGCGCGGATTGTGGTACCACAAAGCATGTGCCTTGGGACCCTCTTCGCCGGGTTCATCACCACCATGTTTGGGTTCGGTCACCGCCAGCGGCACGCCACTGTATTTGGCAGAAATATCGCTGATGTTGTGGGAAACCACGTTGTAGAAGGTGTTGATGTCGTAGTAGTAACCCCCTCCCATGCAGCCGCCGTCATTCGAGTGCTGCAAGCCAAAGAGATGGCCGATCTCTTGGCAGAAAACTCCCCGCTTGCCATTAGACGTGTAGCTGTAGAAGTAGTTGAGCGTTGCATGGCCGTGGAGAATGTTACAACCGCTCGAGCTTTCGATCGAAGCCAGTCCGCCCCAGCCAGTATCACCGTAGTTGCCGTCAAAAACGCTGACCTCTGTGTGGGAAGTGAGCTTCGGCAACGAAAGGATCGTGTCAGCATCCCATTCATTGATCGCGGAGTTAGCTTGCGATGAATTGAGCGCTGTGTTGTAAATATAAACCGTACGATTGGGCTGTCTCCAGCAGCCCCAATCATGCGCCATGGCTGGCATTGCCGCCACTGTGATGGCAATCAAAATTCCGAACAGCACTAACTTGCGGGAGCTCATCCTGTTCCTCCTTGGTCGGTCATCCGACCGGTTGTTCTCCTCACCGAACCAAAAGTTCGGCAACTTGGCAAAAGTGACACCATGTCACTTCTGCAAGAGCAGCTGTATTGTCAGCACTATCAGCGCGCACTGAGTGCTGACTGGCTGGAGGCATCTGCGATGGCCAATCGCCATAACAAATACCCATCGTCGCAGAAGACTGCTAAGCCAGGAGATTTAGACGGAACGAAGCCCAGCCTCTGCGGCTGGTCAGCGGTGAACTGCCAAGGTGGGAATCGTCAAGCTTCGAAAACAAACCACGACTGCCTCTGAACGCTGGATCACATCCCCCTTTGTTGTGATGTCGTTGAGTGTGCGTAGTGTGTCTGTGCAACCTTGCTGATGGAATCTAACCGTTGGTATCTATTCTGCAAAACCCGGATTTTTTGTTGCGTGTTGTGGGTATGTGTTGCTGGGTTTTACGGTAAAAATGTTGTGAAGTATGTTATAGGTCGTATGTAGTCGTATGTATAAGTCATAGGTGTTATGGCCCCAGTATACTCCGGCCTGGCAGATCTGTCAATCACCCGTTACCCCCTTCAGCAGTTCCGCAATTCGTTGGCTAGCCCCAGAGTTGACGGGCTTTCGCGAGGAT
>CAZCOV010000160.1:4057-13428 GCA_964499975.1 uncultured Thermoanaerobaculia bacterium | reverse complement strand
CGTCAGGGCAATTCTGACGTTCCCGTAGGGGCAGGCCCCCGTGCCTGCCCTCCCCCGCTGCCGACGAAGAGAGCAGTTACTTTTCGGCTACAACATTCGCGTAGCGATATAAGTCACTAGTTAAGGCTTGACCGTCGCGCTGAGGGTGGCGACCGGGGCGCGCTCGACCAGCGCAGCGAGCCGCTCGTGGGCAGCCCGGACGCTGACTTCCCCGGCCGGCAAATAGGCCACGAGCCAGGCGGCTTGAGTCGTCGCCTGGACCTTGACCCGCTCGCTGTCGGTGATCGGCGTGCCGAGCGGTCCTTGAGCGTCGGCGAGCAGCGGCTTGCCTTCGAGGTTGAAGGGGCCGCGCAAGGAGAGGTAGCTCTCCCCCGGACGACCTGCCCGCAGCGTGATGGGCGGGGTGAAGCTGCCTTCGGCCATCACGCAACTGGGCACTGCCAGCTCGACCGAAAGGCAGTTGTTGAGGTCGACCAGCGGATGAATCGCCGGCAATTCTTCGCCCTTGAGCACCCGCCGCAGCAAGGCTTCCGACGATGGACGGTAACGGGTCGGGTCGGTGCCCGCCGCGCGGAACAGCTGCCGGATCGCGGCCACGGTGGGGTGATCCGCGAGGGTGTCTGAGCGGAAGCGCTGCCGCGCCGTCGCTGCCACCTGGGTCCGTAACTCGCTGGTCCGCAGCTCGCTGGTCCGCAGCTCGCTGGTCTGCAACGCGGTGGTCCGCAAATCGGCCAGCCCCTCGCGGTCTGGGGACGGGGTGAGCACCAATCGCGCCCAGCAGAGTTCCCACCCTGGGAGTTCGCGGATCCATTCGACGGGACAATCGTGGGTCAGGTCGATCGTGTGCATCCGTGGATTCTGTCACAGCCCCGCGGCCTGGCCACCAGGGCAGTGGAGTAAAATCGCCAAGATGCGCGCGCTCGATCCCCTCATCTCCCGGCTGCGAAGGATGGGCCGTGGCTGACCGCCCGAGCCGGCGGACCGTGCTGGTCACGGGGGCGACTTCGGGGATTGGTCGGGCGATCAGCCAGCGGTTGTGCGCCGACGGCCACCGAGTGGTGGGGATCGGTCGCGATTTCTCGCAACAGGACCTCGGCCCGCCGGCTTTTACTGCCGCCCCCTGTGACCTGTCCGACCTCGACGCCCTGCCCGGACTCCTGGCCGAGTTGGTGCGGCAGCATCCCACGGTGGACGCGCTGGTGTTGAGCGCTGGTCGCGGCCTGTTCGGCGGTCTCGAAGAGTTCTCTCCGACGCAAATCCGCGCCTTGATCGATCTCAACTTCACCAGCCAGGTGCTGGTCGCCCGCGCTTGCTTGCCCACCCTCAAACAGCGCGGCTGGGGCGACCTGGTGATCATCGGCTCTGAAGCCGCGCTCGCCGGACGCCGGCAAGGCTCGCTTTACTGCGCCAGCAAGTTCGCCCTGCGCGGCTTTGCCCAGGCCCTGCGCGAGGACTGCGCCAAGAGCGGCGTCCGCGTCAGCTCGATTCACCCCGGCATGGTCAAGACGCGCTTTTTCGCCGACTTGGACTTCACTCCGGGCGATGCCGAAGAGAACCACTTGCAGCCCGAAGAAGTCGCGGCTGCCGTGGCTTTCGTCCTCGCCCAAAGACCCGGCGCGGTCATCGATGAGATCTGTCTCTCGCCGCTCACTCGGGTGGTCAAGAAGCGGCGTCCGTCGTGATGAGTGCGTCGATCGCGGCCGCTCGCTACGTTCCCTGGTTCGGGATCCTGGCGCCGTGAGTCCGGGTTAGTAATTCAGCGACCGTATTTTCCGGCTCGCGCGTTGGCGCGGATCACCAGGAGGTCGCGCAGCAGCTGGAGACCATCGTGCAATGGACGCACTTTGGACTCGGGGGAGTTGATCCATAAAACCGGCACTTCGGCAATGCGGAAGCCGAGCCGACGGGCCAAGAACAACGCTTCGACGTCGAATGAGAACCCGTCGAGCGTGGTCCGCCGGAATACTTCGTGGGCAGCTTTTTGGGTAAATAGCTTGAACCCGCATTGAGTGTCGTTGATCCCGGGCACCGCCAGAGCCTGGACGAAAAGGTTGATCAACTTGCCACCCCACGTGCGGTAAAGGCTTTGCCGCTTTTGCACCGCGGCCCCGCGCACCGCTCGTGAAGCGATCACCACGTCCGCGCGTGCGAGGTACGGGCTGAGGTGAGCGAACTCGGTCAGTGGAGTTGATAGATCTACATCCGTAAATAAACAAATATCTCCACGCGCCTGGAGCATCCCCTGCCGCACCGCATGCCCTTTGCCGCGATGGCTTTCCGCAAGAACCACCAACGCGGCCAACGGATATGCTTGCTCTTGATAAGATTTGAGCAAGGCGAGCGAGCCGTCGGTGCTGCCGTCGTCGACGAAGATGAGTTCGACTTGCTGATGAAACTGCGGACTTTCCGCCACAAAAGCGGTGAGCGCGTGCCAACAGGTGGGGAGCCGTTGGACTTCGTTCCAGGCCGGGATGATGATCGATAGCCTCATGAATTCATCGTCTGCATGCTCAAGAACTGCCGACTGCCGGCTTGCCCATCACCGTGACTTCTGGTAGAAAAGCTCTCGCAGTTCCTGTGGTGTGCGCTAAGTTGATCGCGACTCCTGGCCATTGGCTCTTAGACTCCGTTGCCGCACCACCATGGGCGGAATGATACTCGACCGGAACCAGCGAGATGCGTCGTCCCGATTCGTTGTCCCGATTCATTGAGTGCCCTCAAGGAAGCTAAAAACATGTCGATTTTTCGCCGAGATCAAGATTCCCCCCCCATCGCCCCTCCGACCAACGCACCCCGCGCCACCGCCCCGCCCAACGCACCGGCACAAGTCACTGAAACCACTTTGGTTGCAGCCGGGTCCAAATTTTCCGGCGTGATCACCGGCGCCGCCAAAGTCGTGATCAATGGGGTGGTCGAAGGTGAATTGCGCGTGGAGAACTTGATCGTCATCGGCGCCAGCGGGCGGGTCAAAGGGGAAGTCTCTGCCACCGCAGTCCAGCTTGCCGGCCGGGTCGACGGCAACATCCAGGCGAGTGATCGCGTCGAGGTGCTCGCGTCGGGCTTTTTGGAAGGCGACGTGGTCTCCAAACGGGTTGCGATTGCGGAAGGCGCCGTGGTCAACGGTAAGGTCCAGATGACGACTTCCGCGCTGGAGCCCACCGCCGCTGCAAGCGACAAAGGGCATTCCGCCGGGACCGAAGCCGCGGCTGCGAACTCTGCCAACCGCCAGGCAGCGAAGGTGGGCAAGTGAGAATCGGTATCCCGCGTGAGCTCAAGGACCATGAATATCGCGTAGGGATGACCCCCGCCGGGGTGCAAAGCCTGACCGCACAAGGGCACGACGTCTTGGTTGAAACCGGTGCGGGGATCAACAGCGGTTTCGAAAATTCCGAATACGCGGCGGCGGGCGCCCGCTTGCTGCCGGATCGCGCCGAGGTCTATGCGACGGCGGACATGATCATCAAGGTCAAAGAGCCGATCCCTGAAGAGTACGAGCACTTGCAGCCCGGTCAGATCCTCTTCACTTACCTCCACCTGGCCCCCTTGCCCGAGCTGACCGACGTGCTGCTCGCGCGTCAAGTCACGGGCGTTGCTTACGAGACCATCACCGACGCGCGCGGCGGTCTGCCGCTTTTGACCCCGATGTCGGAGGTGGCCGGCCGCATGTCAGTGCTCGCGGGCGCGACGTTTCTGCAGCGGGCCTATGGTGGCCGCGGCATCCTGATTTCGGGAGTGCCGGGCGTTCCCCCGGGCGACGTGGTGATCCTCGGTGGCGGCATCGTCGGGTTCAATGCGGCCAAGATCGCGCTCGGCTTGGGCGCCCGGGTCACCGTGCTCGAAACCAATCCCGACCGCATGCGTTTCATCGACGACACCTTTCACGGCGCGGTCACCACCTTGGGCAGCAATCCGCTGACCTTGCAAGGCGCTTTGGAGCGGGCCGACCTGCTGATCGGCGCGGTCTTGATCCCCGGCCGTTCAGCCCCCAAGCTGGTCACCCGCGACATGCTGCGGCGGATGAAAGCGGGTTCGGTCGTGGTCGACGTCGCCGTCGACCAAGGCGGCTGTTTCGAGACCACCCGGCCGACCACGCATTCCGATCCGGTCTACGAAGTCGATGGCGTGATCCACTACTGCGTGGCCAACATGCCGGGCGCGGTGCCCCGCACTTCGACCTTGGCGCTCACCAACGTCACTTTGAGCTTTGCCCTGGCCTTGGCCAACCAGGGCGTAGCGTCAGCGATCGTGGGCATGCCCGGCTTGCGCGACGGGGTCAATACCCATGCCGGACACATCACCTGCCGGCCGGTGGCCGAGTCGCAGAACCGCCCGTACCGGCCGCTGAGCGAACTGCTCTAGCCCGCGGCGGGATCGGCGTTGCCGCCGCCAAACGATTTGCCGAGGGACTTGATGCCGTTCCGTCCTCTAACCCCGGAGCACGTGGATCGCCTGAGCGTTTTCCTCGGTCCTGAGGCCGTGCGCCAGGATGCTGCAACCCTCGCGCGCTACGGCCAGGACGAGACCGAGAACCTGTGTTTTCTGCCCGAAGTGGTGGTCTTGCCGCGCACCACCGCTGAGGTCATGAAGGTCATGGCGCTGGCCCACCAGCTGAACCTTCCAGTCACTCCGCGCGGCGCTGGCACCGGCCTTTCCGGAGGCGCTTTACCCGTGCAGGGCGGCATTGTCTTGTCGCTCGAACGCCTCGACCGGATCCGCACGATCGATGAGCAAGACCTGGTGGTCGAGGTCGAGGTCGGGGTCAAAACCGGTGATCTGCAGCGCCAAGTCGAAGCGCGCGGACTGTTTTATCCGCCCGACCCAGCCAGCCGCGACAGCTGCACCTTGGGCGGCAACTTGGCCGAAGACAGCGCTGGACCGCGTTCTTGCAAGTACGGCTCGACCCGGCATTGGGTGCTCGGCCTCGAAGCGGTTCTTCCCGATGGCCGGCGGCTCAAAACCGGTGGCCGCAACCGCAAAGACGTGGCTGGCTACAACTTGACGCAATTGCTGGTGGGCAGCGAAGGCACCCTCGCAGTCTTGACCGCAGCCACTTTGAAGCTGATCCCCCTGCCCGCGGCTCACCTCACCCTGCTGTTGCCCTTTCCCGACCTCGAACCCGCCGCGCAAGCGATCACCGCGTTGTTCTACCGCGGCCACTTGCCCGCAGCTTGCGAACTGCTGGAAGAACGAGCGCTGTTGGCCGTGGGTGAAGTGCTGGAGTTGCCACCCCAGCTGCGCGGACACCGCGCGATCGTCTTGCTCGAACTCGATGGCAGCGAGCCCGAAACCCTGCTCGCTGAAGCTGCTGCTTTGGGTGAACTCGGCGAGGAATTCGGCGCAGGTCCGGCGATCGTCGCCCAGGATGCGGCAGAAGCGCGCCGGTTGTGGGCGATCCGCCGCAAGATCGGCGAAGCGGTCAAGCATCGCTCGGTGTACAAGGAAGCTGACTGCGTGGTCCCGCGCTCACAGCTCGCGCGCTTGGTGCAAAGCGCGCGGCAGATCGCCCACGAACACGGCGTCGAAGTGCTGTGTTACGGCCACGCGGGCGACGGCAACTTGCACGTCAACATTTTGCGCGGTGAGCTCGGAGGCGATTGGGCAGCGCGCCGCGACGCGGTTGAAGCGGCGCTTTTTGCCGCGGTCGTGGCCCTGGGTGGCAGCATCACCGGCGAGCATGGCGTGGGCTTCACCCAGCGACGTTACCTCGAACTGGTGACCGGGGAAGTCGGGCTCGCAGTCTTGCGCAACCTCAAGTCCGCTTTCGATCCGCAGGGCATCCTCAATCCCGGCAAGATTTTCCCCTGACCGCGCGGTCACTCGAGGATTTGCCGAGACCGGTCAAGGACAACTTGCGACGCTGTCCTGCTCGCGCATGGCCGCCAGCATCTGGGACACGACCGCTTCGGGCGCGAGGTCTGAGGTGTCGATCAGCACGTAGCTTGCGTCATGCGCGAGCGGCGAGGCGCTGCGCTGGCTGTCGCGCTCGTCCCGGCGCTTGAGGTCGTGGGCAATGCGCTCCGGAGGTACCTCGTGTCCGGACTGGGCGAGTTGGTCGTGCCGCCGCTGCACCCGGACCGCGGGCTGGGCATCGAGGAAGAACTTGTGCGGGGTTGCGGGGAATACCACCGTGCCGATGTCCCGCCCTTCGACCACCGCACCGAGGCGCGCCCCGCATTCGCGCTGGAGCGCGACCAGCCGGGCGCGGACCTCGGGATAAGTCGAGATCTGCGAAGTGATCTCGCTCACCTCTGGGGTGCGGATGCGTTCGCCCACGGGTTCGCCATCGAGCCAGATCGCCACCTCGCCGACCGCGGTCGGCCGCAGTTCGAGGTCCGCGCACGCCGCCAAACGGACCACTGCCGCGTGCTCCTCGGGAGCGATGCCCGCTGCCAGCACCTTGAGCCCGATCGCGCGGTACATGGCGCCGGTGTCGAGGTACGGTACGCCCAAACGTTTGGCGAGCAAGCGCGCGACCGTGCTCTTGCCCACCCCGGCGGGACCGTCAATCGCCACGATTTTCGGCACCTTCATCGGGGCTCATCTCGCTGGGGTCGAGGTCGCGGGCGCCGCGTGGTGGGCCCGCCAGCCCGCGGCGGACGCCCTGACCGTCCTCGTGACTGGCCCTGAGGCATCCCTTGCTCACGCGGTCCGGTTCTCGCGGGCGTGGTCCGAGTCGTTCTGGTCTTGGGCCTAGCGGCGGGTGCTGGGGTCTTGGGGGTTAGAGCCCCCGGCTTGGCACGTTGGGCCGGATCTCCACTCCTGCCCTGTGGCGATCTCGCCGGCTGGCGTTCCTTGGACGGACGTTCTTTGGACTGACGTTCCTCGGACGGGCGTGTCCCGGATGGCCGTGTCCCGGATGGCCGTGTCCCGGATGGCCGTGTCCCGGACGGGCGTGTCCCGGATGGCCGTGTCCCGGATGGCCGTGTCCCGGATGGCTGTGTCCCGGATGGGCGTGTCCCGGACGAGCGCGTCCCGGACGAGCGCGAGCTCTTGGGCGGCGGCTGCGGCTGACGCAACCCGTCAATTTCTTGCTCGGTGAGCTGACGCCAATGCCCGCGCGGCAGTGCGCTCAAAGTCAGGGGGCCGATCGCGACCCGCCGCAGCCGGCAGACCGGGTGGCCGATGCGGTGAAACATCTCGCGGATCTGCCGCGTCCGCCCTTCGTTCAAGACCACGGTCCACCAGGTGTTTTCGATGGTCCCGCGCGGTCCGGGCGGAGCTTGCCGTGCAACCACCTTGACCGGGACAGCGTGCTGCCCATCGAGCCAGATCCCGCGGCGCAAGCGCGCAATCGCCGCCGTCTCAGGGTGGCCCTTGACCTTCACCGCGTAAGTTTTTAGGCAGCCAAAGCGAGGATGGCTCACGCGGTGGGAAAAGTCGCCGTCATCGGTGAGCAGCAGCAATCCTTCGGAGTCGAAGTCCAGACGGCCCACCGGCAAGACTACGCTGCGCAGCTGGGCGGGCACGAGATCGAGCACGGTCGGACGGCCTTCCGGGTCGCTGCGGGTCGACACATAACCGGGCGGTTTGTGCAGCAGCAAGTAGTGATGGATGCGGCGCGGCGCCTGCACACGACGGCCATCGACCTTGACGGCGTCTTGGGTCAAGTCCACGGCTTGCCCCAAGTGCGCCACTTCCCCGTTGACGGTCACCCGCCCGGCGCGGATCAGGTCTTCGGCTTTGCGGCGAGATGCCACGCCGCACTGGGCCAGAACCTTGTGCAAACGTTCGGTGTGATCGGTCGCCATCAGACCTCCACTTCATGGGATTGCGGGGATACTGCCGGGGGTTCGGCGGTGACTGCCTCTGCGGTTGGCGCAACTTCAGGGGTTGCCCCTGCAACCTCCGACGCAGCAGCCTCCGACGGCAACGCTTTTGCTTCGGTCTCGGTAGTCTGCGCTTCGGCGGTCTGCGTTTCGGTGGTGACCTCGGCCGTGGTGTCCGCAGCCGCATCGTCGCTGCCTGCTTCGGGTTCGTCAGCTTCGGCTTCGACTTCGGCTTCCGCGTCGGCTTCGACTTCGGCTTCCGCGTCAGCCAGGGCAGCGGCTTCGCGCAGCACGGTTTCCTCGTAGTCCGGTCCAGCTTCGGTCGGCGCCCCTTCGTTCTCGCTACCGAACAGCTCTTCGAACTGTTCGAGCGGCGGCAGCTCTTTCAAGTTCTTGAGGCCGAAATGCAAGAGGAACTCGCGGGTGGTCCCGTAGAGAAAGGGCTTGCCCACCACCTCTTTGCGTCCGGTGATGCGCACCAGACGGCGTTCGAGCAGGGTCTTGAGCACTCCCCCCGAATTGACGCTGCGCAGCTCCTGGATTTCCGGCCCGGTGATCGGCTGACGATAAGCCACAATCGCCAGGGTCTCGAGCGCGGCCATGGTCAGCTTATTGCTGCCGGTGACTTCGAAGTAGCGGCGCAGATACGCGTGGAGGTCGGGCCGGGTGACCAGTCGGTAACCGCCCGCAACTTCGTCGATCATCACCCCGCGTTCGGGTTGTTCGCGGTAAAGGGCAAGCACGGCTGCGAGCGCAGCTTGCGCTTCCTCGCGCTCCTCCGGATCAAAGACGGCGAGCAGCTTGGTGACCGTCACCGGCTCCCGCGCGGCAAAGAGGATCGCTTCCATGGCGGCTTCCATGTCGCGGCGTTCGGTCATCCGGCAATTGCCTCCAGCTCTTCAAGACGAAGTTCGCGCGTGGTGCGATAAAGCAGCACCGACCCAGCCGCAGTTGCATGGACCCGCACCAGTTGCAGCTTGGCCAGCTCGAGCATCGCAAGGAACGCGGCGATCGCTTCCTGCCGACAGGACAGGCTGCGCAAGTCGTCGAACAGATCGAGCGGTCGTCCGGGATGCAAGCGTGCGAGCAAGCGTTGCAGCTGATCGCGGACCGAGTAGCTCTCACCTTGCAGCAAGAGCGGCGCTGGATGCTCGCGTTCAAACCGTTGCAGCACGTCGCGGAAAGTGCGCAACAAATCGAATAGCGAGAGCTCGCTCAGATCGAGTTCGGCCGCAGCTTCGGCGGTGGCGATGCGCTGGATCTCGTCGCTCTGCCGGGGCCACATGCCACGGCGCACGCTGTCGACTTCGGCCAAGGTTTCTGCCGCTTCTTTGAGCCGGCGATATTCGAGCAGGCGCAGCACCAAGTCCTGGCGCGGATCCTCTTCCACGGCAGAACCAGCGCGTTCGCGCGGACGCGGCAACAACATTTTTGATTTGAGATGGATCAAGTACGCTGCCATGTAAATGTAATCGCCGGCGATGTCGAGGTTGAGTTCTTCCATCAGGTGCAAGTACGCGTGGAATTGCTCGCAAATCAGCGCGACCGGAATGTTGGTGATTTCCAACTGGTTGACTTCGAGCAGCTTGAGCAGCAGGTCGAGGG
>CAZCOV010000160.1:0-4047 GCA_964499975.1 uncultured Thermoanaerobaculia bacterium | reverse complement strand
TTCAAAAACCGGCAACTGGACCCGCCAGGACTCGGGCAAGATGCCGGGCGAAAGCAAGGGATTACGGTGCACCAGGTCCCCCTCCGCCAGCGGGCAGGCTGGCGACCACCTCCAGCCAGCGCGTTGCCGCGTGTTGGGGTTGAAAGTAGCGCAAGACGCGGTCGCGTCCGGCCGCCCCCCGCGTCCGGACGGCATCCGGATCCCGCAGCACCTCGCTCAGGGCAGCGGCCAGGGCAGGTGGGTCCTCGGGTGGCACCAACCAGCCGGTCTCTCCCGCGACCACCACTTCGGGGATCCCGCTCACCTGGCTGGCCACCACCGGTAGGCCAGCGGCCATGGCTTCGAGCACCACCAGCGGCATCCCTTCATACGTCGAGGGTACTACCAGACAGGCCGCAGTGGACAGCCACTCCCGCACCTGGACCGCGTCAGCGCGGCCGAGCCAGCGCACTGCTTGGTGCAGCCCCAAAGCCTCCGCCTTCTGGCGTAATCGCGCGTGGTGCTCGCCTTGCCCCACGATCAGCAGCCGCACGGCGGGAAAGCTCTGGCGCAAGAGGGCGATGGCTTCGAGCAAGACCTCGACGCCTTTGCGAATCCGCAGCCGGCCCACGTAGAGGAGATAGCCCGGCGCAAGATCCGTGGCTTGCGCGGTGCCCGCTGCCGCGCTGGCCGGGATGCCAAAGCGGGTCAAGTCGCCGCCGGTGACGTTGGGCAGCACGGCCACGCCTTGCACGCGGTAGTCGCGTTCGATCTCGCGCGCAGTGGTGCTGCTGGGCGCCAAGACGCGGTCTGCCATCCAGGCGGTGCTGCCACCGAAAAGCGCCTGGAGGGGTCCCTTGAACCAGCGGAAACGTTGCTCGGTGGCACTCGGTCGACCCAACACCCGGCCGCCATGGCGCAGAGCACGGACCGCCCGGATTTCCTCGCAGTAGCTCACTTGCAGGAGGGCGAGGAGCTGAGGACGGGGGTTGAGGAACCGGCGCAGCAAGATCACCAGCAGGGCGACCAGTGCGCCGTCAGATTCGTGGACCTGCACCACCGCGGGGCGAAAGCCGCGCAAGGTCCGCCAGGCAGCGGGGACCACGGTGAGCGGGAACAGCACCTTGGGTCCGCGGGCGCCGCTTCTGCCGCGGCCGAGAATCGCGACCTCATGCCCGGCGCTTTCTAGTCCAAAAGCGAGCTGCAGCACTTGTTCCCCAGCCCCCGAAAGATCCTGCGGCGGCAGCGTGTTGGCGACCAAAAGTATGCGCATCGATAGGAACTCGAACCAACTCGGCGGGCTGGGAACGGTCAGCGCTCAGCGGACCGCGAAGATGGTTTTGATCAGGCCGAAGCGCACTTCGTCGCCGTGTTTGAACTCGGCCGGGACTCCGGTCTCGACCCGCTGACCATTGACGAAGGTGCCGTTCATGGTGCCGATCTCTTCGCGGATGAAGAACTTATCGCCGCGGCGGAAGACCTTGGCATGTCGGCGGCTGATCGAGCGCTGGGCATCGACCGGCGTGAGGTCGATGTCGGGCTGGATCCCGGTGACCGGGTCGCGCCGTCCGATCGTGGTCTCTTCGCCTTCGGCCAAAAACATTTCGATGCCCGAGGGGTGGACGAATTTCTCCGGTCCCAGGCGCGCGCCTTTCAAGTCAGGGCTCGGCATTTCCGGTGCCGCGCTTTCCTCAGCTCCCAGCGCCTGGCGCAGTAGTTGGTCGGTTTCGCGCAGCCGGCGCGACAGTTTGCGCATCATCCGGACCGCGATCTCCGGATTTTTGCGCAGCATCTGGTCAAACGTCGAACCATTGATCTGGAGCAGCTTGCAGAGAGTGAGGGCGCGCGCTGAAGCGGTACGTGGCAGGTCTTCGAGGACCGACATCTCGCCGAAGAAGTCTCCCTGGCTGAGCAGGGCCAAGCGGCGGTCTTCATCGTGGAAACGTTTGATGATCTCGACTTGCCCTTCCTGGATGATGAACATCTCGGTGCCGAGATCGTCTTCGCGAAAAATCAGATCACCGGCTGCAAACTGCACCGAATAGTTCGGCGGACTCTTGGGTTTCGTCGTTTTGAAAACCGTCTTCACCAGCAAACCCTCTTCACCCACACACCCTCAACGCGATCGGGGGCTCAACCGTCGGGCAGAATGACCAGCTGCCGAGCTCGCAGGTCCAAACTAGCCAGCGCCCCGAGCGGCAAAGTGAAGTTGGGAGCTTGATGGCCAGCCGCCAACCCCCAGGCGCAAGGGGTGCCGAGACGAACCGCC
This sequence comes from uncultured Thermoanaerobaculia bacterium, assembly GCA_964499975.1. Taxonomy (GTDB): domain Bacteria; phylum Acidobacteriota; class Thermoanaerobaculia; order Multivoradales; family J023; genus CAZCOV01. The sequence continues at coordinate 1,799 of CAZCOV010000160.1, read as the reverse complement.
AGCTGCACGAGCGCTTGTTCCAAGCTGCGGCTTCTAGTTCCGGAAGGCCCGCTCAGGTGGCCGGCGATCAAGCCGCGAATCCTTGACAGCCTACCTGAGAGGTCGAAGTGGGTCAACATCCGATCGAAACGATAGAGGGGTTCGCTCACGTCTTCGAGAAACAGCAAGGCGTTTTCGAGGTCGGGCGCCCATGGGGTGCCGAGGGTGGCGACCAGCAAGCTGAGACACCCGCCGAGCAGGCGGCCGCTGATGGGTTCCTCGGGGGAGGGCGCGTCCGGCCGGGCCGCGTCAGGCCGATTTCCCGACTCGAGCTCCAGGCGCAGCGGCAGTTGGTGGCAAAGCGCGGCGAGCAAACTCGTCCGCTCCGCCGGGTCGAGCCCTCGCGCTAGCTCGACGGCGACCATGGGTCCGTGGAAGCTGACCAGGCCCAATCGCTGGACCACTTGCAGCAGCAACGGGGTGAGGTCGGAATAGCCGATGTAAACCCGCGGGTGTTGTGCCAGGAGCTGCCAGTCGAGGTGCGGCAACAAGCGGAGCGCCCCATGCCCCCCGCGGGCGAACCAGATCGCCCGGATCGCGGGATCGGCCGCGAGTTCATGGAACCCGGCCAGCCGCACGGCGTCCGGGCCAGCAAACAGGCCGTCGACCGCGCGCAAGTTGGCGGCCTCAACCGGGACAAACCCGAGCTCGCGCAAGGCCATGAGACCGGCGTCCAGGCGAGCGGGATCCACGGGTCCTGAGAGGGCTGCAACCCCGACCAGGTCGCCGGGGGACAGCGGCGGAGGCCAGACCGGAGGATGGATAAGTTGGGGCAAGGGGAAGTGGGTCCGTGGGATGGAGACGATGGACGAATCAAATGCCGGAGAGCTCCATAAGCCGAATTCTGTACCCTCGCGGTCCTGGCGAGCCTTCGGCGAGCCTGGGCTCACCCGGACCACGAGCTGCAGTCATTCCTCTAGAACCAGCGTTGCCGCTGGCTTCCAGCAACCCACCCGGAAGCGGCCACCGGCCGCAAGCGCCGGTGGGCGGGACGGGCAGCCCGCATTCCGCTCCCCTATTCGGTCTTGCTCCGCATGGGGTTTTCCGTGCCTCAAACGTCGCCGCTCGAGCGGTGCGCTCTTACCGCACCGTTTCACCCTTACCGGCCCATAGAGGACCGGCGGTCTATTCTCTGTTGCACTTTCCGTCGCGTTGCCACGCCTCGCCGTTAGCGAGCATGCTGCCCGTGGGAGTTCGGACTTTCCTCCTCCGCGAGCGGAGGCGACCGCCTGCAGCTCTCCGGCCGCTCCATTGTAGCGCACCCGGTCAGACTAGGGGGCTAGCGGACTAGGTAACGGACTAGCGGACTAGCCGCGAGCACTAGCCACACTTCTAAGTAACTCCTCTCGTCGCTAGCAGTTGTCGTCAGGGCGCGAACTGGGCGTTATTTGGGCGTTAATCGGGCGGTAAAACAGGGAGTTACTTAGAAGCTTAGAAGCAGAACCCTTTGGTGGCTTTTCCGTTCTAACTTACAATCGGGCGATGCGACACCACGTTAATGGCATGCTGGCCCTGCTGCTCCTGACCAGCCCGATCTTGGCTCAGGTCCCGCCCAGCCACCAGCGCGGCCTGTCCGCCGACACCGCCTACCAAGTCGGCGAAATCGACTCGATCAACCTCGCGAACGGCAACCTCGTCCTCCACCTCCCCCTCGGCACAACCTACCCGGTAGGACCTGACCTCAGCTACGGCCTCACCCTCTTCAACAACGCCAACGGATGGGACTACGACGAGCGCACCTGCGTCTTCGACGGCAAGGT
>CAZCOV010000159.1:0-13492 GCA_964499975.1 uncultured Thermoanaerobaculia bacterium | reverse complement strand
GACCAAGTCCCGATGGGGATGCTTGGCCATCAAGTGGAGGATCACTTCGGTATCGCTCGAGGTCGGGAAAATCGCGCCTTCCGCTTCAAGTTCTGCGCGGAGCTCCCGGTCGTTGGTCAAGTTGCCGTTGTGGACGATGGCCAGCGGCCCCATCAAGCTGTTGACCACGATCGGCTGGGCATTGGCGAGCGAACTCGCACCTGCCGTGGAGTAGCGGGTATGGCCGAGCGCCCGCTCGCCGCGCAAGTGCTGCAAGATCGGCTCCTTGAACAGCTCTGCCACTTCGCCCATGCCACGCTCGAGGTGCATGGCATGGCCGTCCCAGGAGACGATGCCAGCGCTTTCCTGGCCGCGGTGCTGGAGCGCATAGAGCCCGAGGAACGTCAAATGGGCTGCGTCGCGGTGCCCTTCCATGCCGAAGATGCCGCACATGAGTCTGTTCGTCCCTTCTGAGTCGGAGCGGCTCAGCTCATCGCCCGGGGTAAGGCGGTCGCCCACAGCGCCTTGAGCTCAGCGACCGCAAGATCGATAACGTCGCCGTCCGCGCCGACGCGCAGGCGCTCGCCGCCCACCGTGCCGATTGCGCGGGCTGGAACTCCGCCTTGTTCAGCCGCACGTAAAATGACCTCGACCTGCTCCGGAGCCGCCGCGACCAGCACCCGCGCTTGCGTTTCCGAAAACAAATCGACTGGCCGCGCCGTGAGCTTGACCCGAACGCCGAGTTCGCGGCCAAAGCACGCTTCGGCAAGCGCCACCGCCAACCCGCCTTCGGCCAAATCGTGAGCGGTGTGCAGCCTGCCCGCCGCGATCAGCTGGCGGAGCAGGTTGGTCAGCCGGGCCTCAGCCGCGAGGTCGACGGCCGGGGGACGTCCCTGCTCGCAGTCGAAAAGCAGGCGAAGGTACGCGGAACCGCCGAACTCGCTGGCATCTTCTCCCAAGAGCAGGACTTGGTCTCCAGGGTGGGTGAAGTGGGCAACTGGGATGTTGCGCAGCTCGGGGATGGTGCCGACCACGGCCACCGTGGGGGTGGGTGGGATCGCCACGCCGTCGGTCTGGTTATAAAAAGAAACGTTGCCGGAGATGACCGGCAGGGCAAAGGCCTGACACGCCGCTGACATGCCGCGAATGCACTCGCGGAACTGCCAGAGGACCTCCGGGTTTTCGGGGCTGCCGAAGTTGAGGCAATCGGTGAGTCCGACCGGTTCAGCTCCGGCACACGCGAGGTTGCGGACGGCTTCGGCCACCGCTTGCTGGCCGCCGCGAAACGGATCGAGCGCACAGTAGACCGGATTGACGTCCGAATTGAGCGCCAGGCCCGCTGACGTGCCCTTGAGTCGCAAAACCGCGGTATCGCCCCCAGGTCCCACCACGGTATCGCTCCGGACCGAGTAGTCGTACTGGTGGTAGATCCAGGACTTGGCTCCGAGTTCGGGCGTTGCGAGCAGTTTTTTGAGCGCTCCTCCCCAATCGTCCGACGCCGGGACCGTGGGCGACACCTGACGCAACGCCAGGTTCTGGGGCACGGCCAGTGGACGTTCGAGCACCGGACCCTCTTCCACGATCGGGCGAATCGGCAGGGTGGCCATGGTGCGGCCGTGGTGGACGATGCGCGCCAGTCCATCGCCGGTGATTTCACCGATCTGCGCCACTTCGACCCCCCAGCGCGCGAAAACCCGCGCAACTTCGGCCTGCCGACCGCGTTCGGTCAAGAGCAGCATGCGCTCCTGGGACTCCGAGAGCATGATCTGGTAAGCGGTCATTCCCGACTCGCGGAGCGGGACTGCGTCGAGGTCGAGGCGGATGCCGGTTCCTCCGCGTCCGGCCATCTCAAAAGACGAGCTGGTGAGGCCGGCCGCGCCCATGTCCTGCATCGCAACCACCGCGCCCGTGCGCAGGGCTTCGAGGCAGGCTTCGAGCACGATCTTTTCGGTGAAGGGGTCGCCGACCTGGACGGCCGGTCGCTGCATCGCCTTGCCCGCACCAAAGGACTCCGAGGCCATGGTTGCCCCGTGAATGCCGTCACGGCCCGTGCGGCTGCCCGCGTAAAGCAGCGGATTGCCCACTCCGGCCGCCCGGGCCAAGGACAAACGTTCGCGGCGGGCCAGCCCGAGGGCAAAAGCATTGACCAGGATGTTCTGGTTGTAACCGCGATGAAAACCGGTTTCCCCGCCCACGGTCGGGATGCCGACGCAGTTGCCATAATTGCCGATCCCGCGCACCACCCCGTCGATCAAGAAACGCATGCGCGGTGCAGCGAGTTCGCCGAAACGCAGCGAGTCGAGGCAGGCGATCGGCCGCGCACCCATGGTAAAAACATCGCGCAAGATGCCGCCGACGCCGGTGGCCGCGCCCTGGTAGGGTTCGATGAAGCTCGGATGGTTGTGGCTTTCCATCTTGAACACCGCCACCCAACCGTGGCCGATATCTACCACCCCGGCGTTCTCCCCGGGCCCTTGCACCACATGGGGACCTTGAGTTGGGAATTCGCGGAGATAGATCTTCGAGCTCTTGTAGGAACAGTGCTCGGACCACAAAGCCGAAACGATCCCGAGTTCGGTGAAGCTAGGAGGGCGCCCCAGAAGCTCGACTAGGCGCGAGAACTCGTCCGCGTTCATTCCTTGGGACGCTGCCAGCTGGCGATCGACGGGGGGCTCGGCAGTGGATTTTGACCTGGTGGATTTTGACCTGGGTTCGCTCATCGCTGATCCACCACCGCGGCTACTGCCGCAGCCAACAGAGCCAGGCCGTCGGTATTGCCCAAGATCCCCTCGGAGCAACGTTCCGGGTGGGGCATCATGCCCAGCACGTTGCCCTGCCGATTGCACAGTCCGGCGATGCTGTGCGCGGAACCATTGAAATTCCAGTCGTCCGCGCGCTCACCCGCGGGGTTGACATAGCGCATGACCACTAACCCTGCCTGCTCTACTGTGTCGAGGGTGGCGGCATCTGCCTCGTAGCGTCCTTGGGCGTGGGCGATCGGCATGCGCACCACTTGCCCGACCTCGTACCCCGCAGTGAACGGCAAGTCAGCGCGCTCGATCTTGAGGTACACGTCTCGGCATTCGAAGCGCAAGGTACGATTCGGCAGCATGGCGCCCAAGAGCAGTCCGGCTTCGAGCAGGACCTGAAAGCCGTTGCAGATACCCAATACATTGCCGCCGGCCGCGGCATGGCGCTTGACCGCGGCCATGATCGGCGACAAAGCGGCCATGGCACCGGCTCGCAAATAATCGCCGTATGCAAAGCCGCCGGGCAGCACCACCAACTCGCAGCCAGCGAGATCGGTTTCTTCGTGCCACAGGAACTGGGTTTCCTGGCCGAGCACATGCTGGAGCACGTGGTAGACGTCATGGTCGCAATTGCTCCCAGGAAAGACGACGACGCCGCACTTCATACCGAGTCCTCAGCCAGGATTTCGACGGTGAAGTCCTCGACCACCGGGTTGGTCAAAAACCGCTCACTCATCTCTTGCACCAGGGCCGCTGCTGCCTGAGGATCGACCGCCGCGAGCGCGATCTCGAAACTCTTGCCCGCACGCACACTTTGAACGCCGGCAAAGCCCAAACGGGCGAGCGCCTGCTGGATCGCCTTGCCTTGGGGATCGAGAATGTCCCGTCGGGGATAGACCGTGACCCGAGCTAGCACCATGGGGGCCTTGGCGGCATGGACGGCAGGGGTGGGATTCGCAGAATTGGCGGGCAACGACACTTCGCACCTCATCCAACGTCCAGCCAGGGGCTGGTCTGGTCTTGCCAGGTCAGCGTGACTTCAGCGCGCGCGCCTTCCCGGTCGAGTTGTTCACCGATCGCCTGCGCTGCCAAGGCAGGCAGGTTGTTGATCTGAGACAAATGATAAAGCACGACCCAGCGCAAACGGTCAGAGAGCAGTTCGGGCAGCCCGGCCGCAGCTTCATGATTGGCGAGATGACCGTGACGTCCCGCGATCCGCTGCTTGAGGTGCCAGGGATAAGGACCATTCCGCAGCATGCGGAGGTCGTGGTTGGTCTCGATCACCAGTGCGTCGAGATCGTGGAGACGCCCCCACGCCAGCTGGGTGCGGCTGCCCAGGTCAGCGACCAGACCGAGCCGACGCCCGTGCGGATCTTCAACCACAAACCCCACGGGCTCGCGCGCATCGTGCGGCACGGCAAAAGCTTCGGCGCGAAAAACTGGGGCTTGGTCCAGGCCGCGCCCGGGCACCTCGAAGGGCTCTCCCGAGCGGATCACCCGCGCCCGAGCACGGGTTTCCACATCAAAATCCGCGGCGCTGAGCGTGCCCGCCGTGGCAAAGAGGGGCAAGTCAAACCGGCGCACCAGGCGCGCAACCCCGCGCAAGTGATCCTGATGTTCGTGGGTTAGCAGCACGGCATCGAGTCTTGCCGCTTGCTCGCCCAGCGCGCGCAAGCGCTTTTCGATCTCCCGACAAGAAAACCCGGCATCGATCAGGATACGCCGTCCCGCGGACTCGACGATCAGCGAGTTGCCCCCGCTGCCGGATCCTAGGACAGCCAAGCGCATCGGGGTTCCGCCTCGGGGTTCAAGCTCCACTCGTATCAAAACTCGTAGATTCTGCCCTGCTCGAGAAAATCGAGGTCCGGGTTCTTGAGTTGACGAATTTCAGCGCGGATTTGCTCGATGCAAGGCGGTTTCAAGTGATGGAGCAAGATTGGCACTTTTTTGTCGAGCTTCTCGAGTTCGACGGCCAAAGTTTGCGGGGTCAAGTGATAGGAGACATCCGCAATACGTTGCAGCGAGCTGTCAAAACTGGTGTCGATACAGATCGCTTGCAGGTTGCGGGTCTGATTGGCCACCTCCCACAGCCGCTGGGTTGGACCAGTATCGCTCGACCAGAGCACCGAGCGGCCCTGCTGCTCGATCAAAAAACCATGGGTGGGGACGAGATGATCGACCGGAATCGGTGTGAAGCGGACCCCAGCGAGTTCAATCGGCACTTCGTCTTGAATGTCGTGAAACTTGACCGCGGGCAGCAGATGATTGGGCAAGCGGGTGAAATCTGGCCATGTGGCATCGTTGAACAGGTACTTGCGGATCGCGTAGATCGTCGCGGGTGAGGTGTAGATGTCGATTTGCTGCTCGCGCCGGCTGAACACGTTCTCGATGAAAAAAGGGATCGAGCTGGTGTGGTCCATGTGCGAATGGGTGAGCAACACCGAGTCGACCAAGACTTGACGATCTATCGACAAAGCTTGCGACAACGAACCTGCATCGAGCGCGATGCGTTCGTTGATCAGCAGGCAAGTCATCCGGCAACCCAGACTCTCACCGCCATAACCGCCCAGAACTTCGATTTTCATCTTGCTCCACGCTGCCGCTCACCGCGACCGACGGCATTCTATCCCTGGCCAGCCTCAAGCGACAAGGAAAGTTGCAACTTGCGTCCGGAGGACAACGTGAAATCGCCGCGTGCGAGCAGGCTCTCGAAAGCGCGTACGACGTGGGGGCAAAATTGCGTGCCGGCACCGCGGCGGATCTCGGCAGCTGCGCGATCAGCGCTCAAAGCGTCGCGATAAGGGCGGCTGGTGGTCATCGCGTCAAAAGTGTCGGCCACGGCAATGATGCGCGCTGACAGGGGAATTTCCGTGTCGGTCAGCCCGTCCGGGTAACCTTTGCCATCGAGCCGTTCGTGGTGACTGCGGACCCCGGGAAGCACCTCGCGCAATTCGCGAATGCGCGAAACGATATCCGCCCCGTCCACGGGATGCCGACGCATGACCTGTTCTTCGGCCGAGTCAAGCGGTGCAGGCTTGCGCAGCACACTGTCAGGGACTGCGATCTTGCCCACATCGTGGAGGGTCGCAGCAAGGCGCAGCTTATCGAGGTCAGCGCGCGACAACCCCATCTCGAAGCCGAGCAGGAGCGAATAATCGACCACCCGCCGGATATGGCCGCCGGTATAGGGGTCACGTTTCTCAATGGCTTCGGCCAACGCTGTCACGGTGTCGACGAACTGGTCTTTGAGGGCCGAGTAGAGCCGAGCATTTTCGAGCGCCTGGCCGAGCGGGGCTGCAAACAACCGCATCCGCTCAAAGTCAGCCGCAGAAAAAGCTTCCTGCCCCAGGGGGTTGAGCAGCTGGAGCACCCCGATCACCCGACCTTGGGCTTTGAGCGGTACTGCGAGGATGGCCCGTGTGATGAAACCCGCAGCCAGATCTCCCCGCCAGCGTGGATCCGCTTTGACGTCATTGACGATCTCGCCCAGTCCCGAGGCCGCAACGTTGCCCACGATCCCCTGGCCGACCCGGACCCGTCGATGGCGGATCGTGGCCGCGGCAGTGCCCCGGACGATCCGGAAAAAGAGCTCTTGATGGGATTCATCCAGTTCCCAAATCGAACTGGTTTCAGCCCGGCAGAGCAGCTCAGCTTTTTCGAGCGCCAGCTCGAGCACGCGGGAGTGATCAAGGGTGCTCGCGATCTCAACCCCCATTTCGAGCAAACCCCGGTACTCATCGCGCTCGATCGCGGTCCCATGAAGGCTCAGTGGACTCTTGGGCCTTGCTGGGCTCTCTTGCGGAGCGGATTGCGGAGTAGTTTCGCTCATCTTGCGCATGCCAGTTGGCTATCAGTCTATAGGAAATCGGCAGCAGCGCAACGACGATGCACGCACGCAGCGTAAAAATGCAGTGGGATTCTCGCGATAGCAGCATCCAGGCGGGCTTTCGCGCAAGCAAAAGGGCTGCACCCGAGTTGGGTACAGCCCTAAAGCTCGTTGCTCTGCGCGATTTAGAAGCGACTGCCGATCCAGAAAGCGGTTTCGAAGTCGTCCGAGATGTCGATGTTGGTGCGCTTGGCAAAGTCCCAGTTGAGCGCCAACCCGAACAAGCGGGCAGTGAACCCCCAGCCATAAGCGGCGATGCCGTCCCTCAGTCGATCGTTCTCTTCATCGTAGAAATCGAACTGGCGGATGTCGGGGAACCAAGCTCCGCCAATGTCGACGAACAGCACTCCGCGAATGCCTTCGAGACGGATCCCCGGGAAACCCAGCTGATCGACCAGGGGGAAACGCAGCTCCGCGTTGGCATAAAACGCGCGGTGACCCGCAAACTCGCGGAAAGCGAACCCGCGCACCGTGTCGAGACCGCCGACGAAGCTGACATCGGGGACATTGCCATCCGACGAGCTGGCGAACAACCGGAAAGCGAGATTGCTACGTCGGGTCAAGGGCACGTAAGCGCGCGCATCGAGACTGACCGTGGAGGTCAAGATGCTACCCTGGCCAAAAGCGAAAAGGTCATCCTCGTCATCGCTGCTCAAGTCAGGGGCAAACGAGGCTGACAGGCGCACCCGATGGCCGCTGATCGGGCCCCACTCGTTGAAAATCGTGGTGTCGCTGACCAGCGCTGCCGAGACTTGGGGGAAATCGTCTTCCCGCGGGAAAATCGCCGGGACCACCACCCCATCCGTCCCTTCGACACTGTAAAAGGTCTCGTACTTGCGCAGGAAGTAGCCAGCTGAAACTTCGAAGCGTCGGTGGAACGAGAAGGGGTAGATCAGCGAGTACTCGGCCCCGGTCAACCGGTAGACGCGGTCGCGGATCAGTTCCCCGTTCGTGCGATCGCGGAACAGAGCGTAAAAGCGGGTGTCGAACACGCGGATGGATTTTTGCCAGCGATTACGCAGGTCGAGGTAGGCGACGTTGAAATCCGACAGGCTGTCGACCGCCGCAATGTCCGCGAGTAGCCGGCGATCCCCCAGCATGTCGCTGAAGTTCAAAATCACCCGCCCGATGAACAGCTGATTGCTGTCGAAGCCGAAAAAGTTTTCGACGTCGTCGAGGAAGAACTTGAAGCCACCGTAGTCGTCCTTGTTCTGGTCATCGATGGCAACTTCGATGTCTGGCTGGAAGCGCGGGAGTTCGGTAGTCACTGCCGGGGCAGTGGACACCGGCATCGGGTCGACTTCTTTGAGCGGTTCTTCCACATCGCGGGTGTAGAGGTCGAAGCGCCCTTTCCAGTAGCCGGTGTAAACCAGCCGCTCACCACCTTCGGGAAGTGGCAGCACCGTGGCACGGTCACAGCCGGTGACCGCGTTGGTGTACTGCTGGACTTGACCGGTCGCCAGATCCAGGCTGTAGATGTTGTCGTTGCCACTGCGATCCGAAGTGAAGTAGATGCGTTCACCTGAAGTCGAGTAGACCGCTTCCTTGTTGTTGTGCTCACCCTCGGTGAGCTGGAAGCGTGCGGACGGCTGATCCATGTCGAGCCGGAAAATCTGGGCGTGCTCGCCGATGATCGAAGTGTAAGTCAGCCAGCGGCCGTCCGGAGAAAAGGTCGGTGCCAGATCGTAGATCTCGTCGTTGGTCAAGTTCTTGATGTCGAGGGTTTCGAGATCGAGTTGGAAGATATCGAAATGGCCATCGCGATTGCCCGAGAAGACCACGTTCTGGCCATCAGGACTGAACGCCGGAGACAGCTGCTGCTCGATGTCCATGTCGATGACCTTGGCCAGCCCGCCATGCAAGACATCGATCAAGATCAGACTGCGCCCGGCTTCCCGCCGACCGAAAGCTGCCACCAGGTTGCCATCGGGAGAGAAGGCCACATCGCTGCCGATTTCACGCCCGGTAGTCGCCAGCTGCCCGACGATCTCGCGCACCTGAATGTCAAGGCCCTTGGTCAGGTTGCGGATCCGGCGCCGGTTCTTGGTGTCAAAGAGGGAGATGTCGACTTCCCCCTTGTCGGTGGTGATCGCCGCGACCAGATCGCCCGAAGGCGAAGCCGCTGGCGAAAATTCCTGGCCTTGGATCAGTGGATTGTCCAGCCGGAAGGGACGACCGAAATCGCCGGGTTCGCCGGTTTCAAGCAAAGCAGGGAGATACTTCTTGCGCGCCCAGCGGCGAAACTCGGCATCGAAGTCTTCAGCGTCCAGGTTGAACGCCTGCTCAATCGCCCGTCCCACCCGCGAGCCGATGGTGTTGCGGAACTCGAAGATGAAGTCGAGAATCCCTTCGCGGCCCCACCGCTCTTCGATGAAGTCGAAGACCGCATGGCCAAAGCGATAAGCGAAGAACCCTCCGCCTTGCGATTCCACCGACGGCAGGCGGTCGTTGACCACGGCATCGATCATGAAAATGCGGTCGCTTGAAGTTTCGTCATCGCCGAAATAGCTCGCCATGCCTTCCATGAACCAGGTCGGTGGGCTGCCGCGCAAACCTGCGCCCAAACGCCCGCGAAACAGGATGTGGTACTGGAAGATGTGGGTCAGCTCGTGCTTGATCAACGCGAGCAATTCGGGATCTGGGATGTCGAGCGGCAGGACCATGCGGAAACGGCTGGGACTGGCAAAAGCCTGTGCCCCTTCGGGCACCCCGTTCAAGATGATGTTGTTTTGCTGGAAGGCCGAGTGCGTCTCATAGACGATCAGCGGGGTGGGGTCCTGGATCTGATGATCAAAATCGCGCGACAGCTCGTCATAAGCGCTTTCGGCGAAGGAGACCAGCTTTTGCAGCAGGTGCTCATCCGCCTGGTTGTAGTACACGTCAAAGTGTGGCGAGTGGTAGATCTGCCAGTCAAATTCGCGGTACTGGATACGGTTCTTGCCAAAGTACTGACCCGCAACCGGACTGCCGGTCAAGGTCAGAGTGAGGGCGAGCCCGAGGCCACAGATCAACAACGAACGTTTCGCCAGTGAACTTTGCAGGGAATCGCGGGCCAGGGTGCGGAGTTGGGACCAGGGAGCAGTGGTTGCAGGCACGAGGACCTCCTTCTTTCCTTCTTGTTTCAGTCCTTGTTTCAGTCCGCAAACAGTACCCGGCTGGCCTCAACCCGCTTCAAGGTGAAGATGCCGACGATCCGATCCTCGAGCGAGTAGAGGTTCTGGAACATCCCGGCCAGCGGATCCGCGCTTTCGCCTTCGTACTGCTTGAAATCTTTGAAGTTGTCGGAGTGCATCAGCTCGCCGGTCCGGCCATCGTAAACCTGCATCACGATGTCGTACTCGAAGCCTGTTTCCTCGACCAGCACCTGCCGGCGGTAGGTCCGGCCGTCGAAGGGCGAGGTGTATTCCTCCGTGCGATAGCCGCTCCGGTCTTGGATGTCGAAGTCGAGACTGCCGGCGAGCAGCAAGTCAGCCTGCAGTCGATCGCCCAAGGCAGCCCAAAAATCTTTGTCCTTGGCCAGCATGTCCAGATCGTAGGTTGGCAGATCGACCGGGCCGCTCTCGATCAGTTTGAGCTGGGTCTCGCGGCGGAGCAGCTTGTAAAGGTAGCGCTGGAACTCTTGCTGGATGTCGATGTCGCCCCGCCCCGGGATTTTGCCTTCGCCTTCTTCGCTGACCATGACGAAGGGGATGTACGCAATGGTCCGGCGGCCTTCGAGATCCAGCCGAGCGCGTACCGGGAGCTCCAGCCGGACTTCGACGGTGGCGGCTGAGAGTGGGAACGTCAGGGCTGCGCTCAAGGCGCTCACCGCCAAAAGAGCAATTCCCCGGTGCGGCCTAGAACGGCTCTCGTTCATGCTGCTCTGCTTCATGCTGCTCTCCTCGTTGTCGTCTCGGGTTGCTTTCCCACTCCGGGCCTCATCCGGCAGTTGCTGTCTGCAGTTGCTGTCTCAAGAAGAGGTCGGACCCGTCCTGGAAGCGACGCACACTGGAGTTAGGGAGTATATATGAGCCAACTCGCCGGTAAATGGCCAGGGGGTCTCCCTGCTCTCCCGACTTTTCCCTGAGATGCGCTGGACGCGTGAGATTTGGCCACTGTCTGACGTCTCCTACTTCTGCTACCCGTTCACGACAGCCGCTGACCCCAATCGAGGCGCCGGTGCAGACCGCCCGACGTCCGCCGGGGGTCGCCCGAAATCGGGGATACCTTGGACCCCAAAGGAGGTGCAACCACAATGCCAGCGTCTCACCCATCGGTTCGTGACCTGCTGATCGCGCTCAATGCCAGCGATAGCATCACTCGTGGCGCGCTTTGCCGCTTGGCGCTGCAAGTCGACGAGTGGCAAGACGCGCCCCCGGGTAAGGACCTGACCACCCTGGCTCACCGCCTGGGTGTCCCCCTCTGCCAGCTCCGCCGGGCGTTGGGGTTATCCCACCAAGTGCCCCTCTTGGCCGCCAGCGAAACCGCGAAGGCAGCCGCTTGGGGTGGTGCAATCGTCACCCTGCACGATGCCGCTTACCCGCTCCAGCTCCGCGAATTGGCGTTGCCCCCGCCGGTCTTGTACTTGCGCGGTGAACTGCCCTCCGGACCGGCAATCGCGATCGTGGGTGCCCGCCGGATGGACGCTTACGGCCGCGAGGTTGCGTCCTATTTTGCCCAAGCGCTCGCTGGCCGGGCGGTGACGGTGATTTCGGGCTTCGCCCGTGGGGTGGATACGGTCGCCCATCGCGCGGCCCTGGATGCGGGCGGCAAGACGGTCGCGGTGTTGGGTTGCGGCATCGACGTCCCTTACCCGGAGGGGCAAGAGGCGCTGGCCGAAGAGATCGTCCGCCACGGCGCGATCCTGAGCGAATTTCCTTTGGGCAGTCCGCCGCGCGCGTGGCACTTTCCCCAGCGCAACCGGGTGATTGCGGCCCTGGGGAAGAGCACTCTGGTGGTCCAGGCTGCGCTGCGTTCCGGCTCGTTGATCACCGCTCATCACGCGCTCGAACTGGGACGCGACGTGTTTGCAGTCCCGGGTCCGATTTTCGCGGAACTCGCCCAAGGCACCAACGCCTTGCTCGCAGAAGGGGCCCAGCTCGCTTGCTGCGCCGACGACGTTCTGGAGCAGCTGGGGGCTGTTGCAGGCGGGTTCAACTCCCCCTCCGTGCCGACCCCAGCGGCAGTGCCCCCACCCACCGGGCTAGCGGGAAAAGTGCTCGCCGTGCTGCCGCTGCACAGCAAGTTGACGGTCGAAGACATTACGGCACTGGTTCAAGCGCCGATCGAGCAAGTCTTGAGCGCACTGCTCGAACTCGAGCTCGCGGGTTGGTTGCGGCGCGAACCCGGTCCGCTCTACTGCCGCTGAGGACGACCGCAGCTTGCCGCGAGCTGTGGGGCAACCGCGTGTCGTTCAAGTTCCGGGCGGTCAAGTTGCGGGATTACAATGGCCGATGGACCGAGCTGGAGGCGGACCCCAGCCCGTTCGCCACGGTGGTGATGGCCCACTTGCAGGCCAAGCGCACGAAGGACCAGACGCCGAGTCGCCTGAGTTGGAAACTTCGGCTGGTCCGTCGGCTCTACGAGCGGGGATATCCGCGTCAGGACGTGCTGGAGCTCTTCCGCTTCATCGATTGGGTCCTGGCGCTACCTCAGGAGCTGGAGCAGCAGTTTCGTAACGAGGTCAGGAAATTCGAGGAGAAATCGCACATGCGATACGTCACCAGCATCGAGCGTCTGGGTCGCGAGGAAGGGCTCCTGGAAGGCATCCAGAAAGGGCGTCAGGAAGGCCAGCAGGAAGGCCAGGTCAAGGTGCTGCGGCGGCAGTTGACGCGCCGTTTCGAGCAGCTTCCGGCCTGGGCGCTCGAGCGTTTGGAGCAGTCCACTCCGGCCGACCTGGAGCGCTGGGCCGACCGCATTCTCGACGCCCGACGCCTCGAGGATGTCTTTGCCACCGGCTGAAGCTATGCGTGGCCCACGCCGCAGTCGGACGCCTCCGCCGGCTTAGGGTCGACGGTTTCAGGTGAATTCGGGAAACAAGGCGACCAGAACCCGGACGTCTTCGTTGTCCTGAGGTCGCCCGGCAGCTCGCTTGGCAGCGATCAGATCTGCAACCGAAAGGATGTAGAACTCCTGGCCGCCAAAGCTCAGAGTCTGCCGCCTCGACCATGCATCGACAAACGTGATGCCGGGAGTTCGCGTCAAGACATCGAGCCGGACGCGGTCCTTGAAGACCGTAATCTCATGGGCCAGCACGTCTTCAGGAGTGGTCAGCGCAGCCGTGCCGAAGCCTGCTTCGCGGAGCGCTGCCAGGAGCCGGCCGACGTTTTCCATGGACGCCTCGATGAGGACGTCGAGGTCGAAGGTAGCGCGCGGAACGCCGTGCAGCACGGCTGCGATGCCACCGATGACGACGTACTTGACGTCATGGGAGTGAAATGACGCGAAGACGCCCTGCAGACGGTTGAGCATCTCGACCTTCGGCGGCCTGGGGGTTGAGACTGAGGATGAGGTCCGTGTATTCGCACAGCAAGTCCATGCGCTCCTCGACCGAAAGCGACCGAAACCACCGGGCTTTGGCTTCGAGGGTCTCCTCGCTCAGCTGATGGGAAACGGCTGGCACCATGCGCTGATCTTACCCGAACTCGGGACTGGTGCAGGAACCAGATTTGGAGACGCCTCACCCGTCTCCATCGCGAGCCGGTAGGGCTGAAGCTATTCGTGTCCCACGCCGGAGCCGGACGCCTCCGCCAACTCCCGGAGCAGCCGGTCGAGGTTGTCGCTGACCGTCCGGGTGCGGGGATGCGCCTCCCCGAGGCTGCGGGTGAAGATCGTGAGCGCGCGCCGCATCAGCGGCTCGGCCTCGGCAAGACGGTTCGTCGCCTGGAGCAACGTCGAC
>CAZCOV010000158.1:10091-13536 GCA_964499975.1 uncultured Thermoanaerobaculia bacterium | reverse complement strand
ACGGTTTTGAACCAGACGCCTTCGGCCTTCCGCCAACTGGTGCAAGTCGACGCGGAACGACAAGGTTTCGGGTTGGGTTTGCGCTACGTGATCTTCGGTGGTGAAGCCCTTCAGCTCGAACCGCTCAGCCGCTGGTTTGCCCACCACGGCGACGGCTCCCAGGGGTCAGGACCGCGGCTGATCCCGCGGCTGATCCCGCGGCTGATTAACATGTATGGGATCACCGAGACCACCGTCCACGTGACCTACCGGCCGCTCTGCGCTGCCGATACCCGGCAAGCCTGGGTCAGCCCGATCGGCCGCGGCATCGTCGACCTCTCCCTGGGGGTCTTGAACCGGTGGGGCGTCCTCCAGCCGGTGGGGGTGCCAGGCGAGCTCGTGGTCGGCGGCGCGGGGGTGTGTCGGGGTTACCTCGACCGTCCGCGCCTGACCGCTGAGCGCATGGTGCCCGACGCCTGGGGGCAAGCGCCGGGCGCGCGGCTCTACCGGGCGGGTGACCTGGTGCGCTGGCTGCCCAGTGGCGAGCTCGAGTACTTGGGACGGATCGACCAGCAGGTCAAGATCCGCGGCTTCCGGCTCGAACTGGGGGAGATCGAAGCCGCGCTGCTCGACCATGAGCGGGTGCGCGAGGCCCTGGTCCTGGCGCGCCAGGGCCAGAGCCCGGACGACCAGCGTTTGGTCGCCTGGGTGGTGACCGCGGTCGAGCCGGCGGCCGGGAGCCTCGCCGGTCAACTGCGCGAGCACCTCCGCCAGCGCTTGCCCGAGTACATGATCCCGAGCGCTTTTGTGGCCCTGGAAGCTTTCCCCCTCACCGCAAGCGGCAAGATCGACCGCGCTCGGCTGCCCGCCCCCGAAACCCAGCGCGACCGGGATAGCGAACTGGTGCTGCCGCGCACCCCGCTCGAAGCGCAGCTGGCCGCCATCTGGCAGGAAGTCCTGGGCTTGGCTGACGACGCGATCGGGGTCCACGACAACTTCTTCGAACTCGGCGGGCACTCCTTGCTCGCCACCCAGGTGAGCGCGCGCATCGAGGCGCAGTTGGGGCGGAGCGGGCAGGGCTTGGACTTGCTGCTGCGCACCCTGTTTTTAACCCCCACGATCGCCGAACTGGCTGCCGCGCTCGCCGCCGCGCTCGCCGCGCCGCTCCAAGACACCGGCAAGCCCGAACTGCCGGCGCTCGCGCCCTTGCCGCACGACGGGGAACTGGCGCTGTCCTCGGCGCAAGAACGGCTGTGGTTTTTGGACCAGCTGCTGACCAAGAAGGAGGTCTACAACATCCCCTGGCCGCTGGCGTTCTTGGGCCGTCTGGAAGTGCCCGCTTTGGCCTGGAGCTGGCGCGAGCTGGTGCGCCGGCAGCAGGTACTGCGCACCACCTACCACGCGGTGAGCGGACGACCCTGGCAGGTGATCCAGCCGGTCCCCGAACGCGGGTTGCCTCTGGTGGATTTGAGCGGGCTTGCCGACCCCGCGCGCACGGCCTTGCGCTTGCGCGCGCAAGACGCGGTCCGGCCGTTCGACTTGACCCAAACGCCGGTGCGCGTCACCCTCCTGCGCTTGGGACCGACCGAGCACCACTTGCTTTTGAGCCTGCACCACATCGCGGGCGACGGCTGGTCCATGGGAATTCTGCTCAGCGAACTCGCTCAGCTCTACCGCAGCCGGGTCCGCGGTGAAGCTTTCCCGCTCGCTCCGCTACAGGTCCAATATGCCGACTATGCCGGGTGGCAGCGCCACTGGCACGACAGCGCGATCCTCAAGCCGCAGCTCGCTTACTGGCGCACCCAGCTGGAGGGAGCGCCGGCAGTGCTCGAATTGCCCAGCGATCGACCGCGGCCCGCGGTTTTCAGCTATGCCGGAGCCGCCGTGGTGCGCCAATTGCCCGCGGCGTTGGCGGATCAGGTCAAACACCTGGCGCAGCAGTCCGGCAGCACCCTCTTCATGCTGTTGCTGGGCGCGCTGCAAGTGCTGTTGTGGCGGATCTCGGGCCAGCGCGATTTGACCGTGGGCGCACCCATCGGCGGCCGCCAGCGGGTCGAACTCGAAGGGCTGATCGGCTTTTTCGTCAACACCCTGGTCTTGCGCGGACAGCTTTCGCCGCACACGAGCTTCGCGCAACTCTTGCGCGAGCTCAAAGGGGTGGTGTTGCAAGCTTTTGCCCATCAAGACGTGCCGTTCGAATGGCTCGCCCAAGAGCTGCAACCCGAACGCAGCCTGTCCCACACGCCTTTGTTCCAGGTGATGTTGGTGCTGCAAAACGCGCCGTACCAGGTGCCAACCCTGCCCCAACTCGCGATCGAAAACCTCGCGGTGGCAGCCGAGAGCGCCAAATTCGATTTGAGCTTGAGCGTGAGCGAAGAGTCCGGCTTGGTGCTCGAATTCGTCTACAGCCGGGACCTCTTCGACGCGACCACCGTCCAGCGCTGGCTCGGCCACTACCAGCGCATCCTCGAACAGGTGGTGCGCGCTGCCGACGCAGGCGCGGGTTGTGACCAGCCACTCGTCCAGCTCGACGTGCTGGCCCCGGCGGAACGGCATCAGCTGCTCCGCGAATGGAATGCCACGGACGCAATTTTTCCGCCGGCGACTTTGGTCAGCTTGCTGCGCGACCAGCTGGCACGCACGCCGGAAGCTGTGGCCGCGGTCCTCCACGGCACCGCCCGGGTGGACGCGCAGCTCAGCTACCACGAACTCGGACGGCGAGCCCGGTTTCTCGCCCACGCGCTAGAGCAGCAGGGGGTGGGTCCGGATCAGCTGGTCGGCGTCCTCGCCGAGCGCTCGCTCGAACTGGTGATCGCGCTGGTCGGGATTCTCTGGGCGGGCGGCGCTTACGTGCCGATCGACCCTACCTATCCGGCCGAGCGCCAAGCCTTGATGCTCCAAGATGCGCTCGGCGCAGCTCCCGGCAGCCCCCCCAGGGGAGTGCCGCGCCGGGGTCTGCTCTTGCTTCAGGAACACCTGCGCAGCACCGCCGCCGTCCCTCCTGACGCGGGGATCATCGCGCTCAGCCTCGAAGCGATCCTGGCGAGTTGCCCCGTTGACTGGACGAGCTCTCCAGCCAGCCCTGACCCTGACCAACTGGCTTACATGATCTTCACGTCGGGTTCGACCGGCCGACCCAAGGGCGCCATGAACAGCCACCGCGGTATCGTCAACCGCTTGCGCTTCATCCAGGCCGACCACCCGCTCAGCGCTGCGGATCGGGTGTTGCAAAAGACCCCGGTGAGCTTCGACATCTCGGTGTGGGAGTTCTTCTGGCCCCTCACCACCGGCGCTCGCTTGGTGCTGGCACGCCCTGGCGGGCATCGCGAAAGCGTCTACCTGCGCAACGTGTTGACCGAGCAACGGGTCTCAGTCGCCCACTTCGTGCCGTCCATGCTGCAGGTCTTCCTCGAAACCGCAGGTCCGGGTGCGCTGCCGTTGGCGCGGGTAATGTGCAGTGGTGAAG
>CAZCOV010000158.1:0-10081 GCA_964499975.1 uncultured Thermoanaerobaculia bacterium | reverse complement strand
CCGCTTTTTTGCGCGCTTTCCCCGGGTTTTGCTCCACAACCTCTATGGTCCGACCGAAGCGGCGGTCGAGGTCACTTTCTGGGCTTGCCAGCCCGGCCAGGGCGTGCCGATCGGACGTCCGGTGGCAAACACCGCGCTTTACGTGCTGGACCGTCAGCTCAGCTTGCCCCCGCCGCTCATCCCTGGGCAACTCCACCTCGGCGGCGTGCAGCTGGCGCGCGGCTACTGGCAACGCCCGAGCCTGACCGCCAAAGTCTTCGTGCCCGACGCCCTGGGAAGCGAGCGGGGTGGCCGTTTGTACGCGACCGGAGACCTGGCGCGATGGCGCAGCGATGGCAGCGTTGAATACCTCGGACGGATCGACCATCAAGTGAAAATCCGCGGTTTCCGCATCGAGCTGGCCGAGATCGAAACCCACCTGAGCCAAGCACCCGGGGTGCGCGAGGCCGTGGTCCTGGCTTGGCCCAGCAGCCGGGGGGACTTGCAACTCGCGGCGTTTTGGGTCGCGCTTACCGGAATGAGCCCGAGCCCGGCGGAGTTGCAGCAATTCCTCAAGGCCCGTTTGCCGGATTACATGGTGCCCGCCGTCTGGACTCCGCTGCCCGCTTTGCCGCTCTTGCCCAACGGCAAGGTCGACCGCGCAGCTTTGGCCCGGCTGCCGCTCGCCGCACCCGCAGCCACCGGCGAGGACGCCGTCGCGCCGCGCGATCAAACCGAGGAACTGCTGGCCGGGATCTGGACGGAATTGCTCGGCAACGCCGGGGTGAGCGTCGAGGAGAATTTCTTTGCTCTGGGCGGACACTCGCTGCTCGCGATTCAAGTGTTGGCGCGGATCGAAGCGCGCCTGGGCGCGACGTTGTCTCTCCAGGAATTCTTTCAAGCACCGACCGTGTCCGAGCTGGCGCGCGCCGTGACCCTCGCCCTGCGGGCTGAACGTCCGTCCTTGCCCGAACTGAGCCAGACGAACAGCGCCAGCGTGACCTCGTTTGCGCAGGAACGGCTGTGGCTGATCGATCAGCTCTTGACCGTGAAAGAGGCGTACAACATCCCCTGGCCGCTGCGCCTCGTCGGCGAACTCGACGTGCCCGCCTTGGCCGCGAGCTTGACCGCGATCGCCCGCCGTCACCACGTGCTGCGCACCACCTTTGGCATCGCCGCAGGACTGCCGGTGCCGGTCTTGCAGGCTGCGGCTCCCGTGCCCTTGCCGCTCGTCGACTTGACCGCTTTGCGCGCGCCAGCTGTCGCAGCTTTTCGCGTGCGCCAGTTCGACGCAGCCCAGCCCTTCGACTTGGTCCGCGGTCCGGTGTGGCGGGCCCTGCTCTTGCGGTTGCCGGCGCCGCCGGACCCAGCCAGAGCGGCCGGCGCCCATCCGCCAGCGGAGCATCACCTGCTCTTGAATTTGCACCACATCGCGAGCGACGGCTGGTCCTTGAGCGTGCTCGGCCACGAGCTCAGCGTCTTGTACGAGGCGGCGTGCCGCGGGCAAGTGGCCCCGCTCGCGGCCTTGCCGGTCCAGTACGCAGACTACGCCGGGTGGCAGCGGCAGTGGCTGCAAGGCGAACTGCTGGTAGCCCAGATCGAATTTTTCCGACAACGCTTGGCGGGTGCCCCAGAGCTGCTCGAACTGCCCACCGACCGGCCGCG
Organism: uncultured Thermoanaerobaculia bacterium; assembly: GCA_964499975.1. GTDB lineage: Bacteria > Acidobacteriota > Thermoanaerobaculia > Multivoradales > J023 > CAZCOV01. The sequence goes on along the minus strand of CAZCOV010000158.1, from coordinate 8,437 downwards.
ACCGGCGACCTTGAGCTACCGGGGAAAAGAGCTCGTGCGGGTTTTGCCGCCCGCCCTGCTCCGCGCGCTCGAACGGCTCAGCCAGGACACCCAGAGCACGCTTTTCATCGTGCTGCTCACCGCCTGGAAAACCTTGCTCGCGCGCCACAGCGGACAGAGCTACGTCAGCGTCGGCGTCCCGGCGGCGGGACGCCAGCGGGTCGAACTCGAACCCTTGATCGGCTTTTTCGTCAACACCCTGGTGCTCGCGAGCAACTGCGCACCGGATCTGAGTTTCCGCCAGCTCGTAGCGCAAGAGCGGCAAGGGGTGCTGAGCGCCTTGGCCCATCAAGACGTGCCCTTCGAACGACTGGTCGAGGTGCTGGCGCCGGAACGCAGCTTGAGCCATGCACCGCTGTTCCAGGTGATGTTCACCCTGGTCGCGGGCCTCGAGCTGCCGCAACTCGCCGGAGTCCAAATCAGCCAGCTGCCCTTGCCGGAAAATATCGCCAAGTTCGACCTCACCCTGGCGTGTCGCACGCTGCCGGCAGAGGAGCCGCACGGCGCACCGGCCCTCGAAGCTCAAATCGTTTACAACCACGAGCTGTTCGCTCAGACCACGATCGAGCGCTGGCTCGGCCACTTGGAGCGGCTGCTGAGCAGCGCAGCTGCCGCGCCCGACCGCGGCTGGCGTGAGCTCGACCTGCTCGGCTTGGCCGAACGCCAGCAGGTCCAAGTCGAGTGGAACGACACCGCGGCCTCGGGACCCCTGGACGAACGCACCGTGGTCGAGCTGTTCGTCGAGCAAGTCGCCCGTCAGCCCGCTGCCCTCGCCCTGAGCGAAACCCGGGTCGACGGCCAGCGCGCGCTCACTTACGCCCACCTCGCACGCACCGCGCAGGACTGGGCTGCGGTTTTGACCGCGCTGGGCGTGGGACCGGAAGAGTTGGTCGGGGTGGCGCTACTTAGCTCGCTCGATTTTGCGGTGGCGATCCTCGCTGCGCTTTTTGCCGGTGGGGCTTATCTCCCGCTCGATCCCGCCCACCCGGACGAGCGCCTGGTCGCCACGCTGCACGACTCGCGCGCCCGGGTCCTGCTCACCCGCAGCGACCTGATGCCGCGGCTTGCGGCGCTGTCCTTGCCCGCGCTCGCGCTCGATGCGCCGCCGCGCCAACCCACACCGTTGCCCGGGCTGGCCAGCCCGCAGGGGCGGCGGGGGCTCTTGCACCTGGCCTACGTGATTTACACCTCGGGCTCGACCGGTCAGCCCAAAGGCACCGAGCTCACCCACCGCGGCTTGCTCAATCTGGTGCGCTGGCATCAAGAAGCCTATCGAGTGGGTCAAGAAGACCGGGCCAGCCAAGTCGCGAGTCCGGCCTTCGATGCTTCGGTGTGGGAGATCTGGCCTTATCTGACCGCAGGCGCCAGCGTCCACGTGCCCCCACCTGCCGCCCGCACCAGTCCGCCCGACCTCTACGCCTGGCTGGCGGCTGAACGCTTGACCCTGTGCTTCTTACCCACCCCGCTCGCTGCGGCCTTGCTGCCGGAGCCCAAGGCGCGTTTCCTGGCCTTGCGCGCGCTGCTCGTCGGCGGCGACCGGCTGCAGCAAGCGCCCCCCGCGGGCCTGGGCTTCCGCCTGATCAACCACTATGGTCCGACCGAGGTCACGGTGGTTTCAACTTGTGCCGAGATCGCGGCGCGCACCGCTTCAGGGGATGAACCTCTAAGCCATGCGCCGACGATCGGCCGTCCGATCCGCGAGCTACAAGCCGTCCTGGTCGACCGCGCCTTGCGGCCCGTGCCGCTCGGCATCCCGGGCGAACTCACCGTGGCGGGTGTAGGTCTGGCCCGCGGCTACTTGCGCCGGCCGCGCTTAACCGCAGAGCGCTTCCTGCCGCTCGCAAGCGCGGTGGCGGGTAGCCGTCTTTACCGCACCGGCGACCTGGCGCGTTGCTTGCCGGATGGCAGCTTGGAGTTCCTCGGCCGCCTCGACCACCAGGTCAAAGTCCGCGGCTACCGGCTCGAGTTGGGCGAAATCGAGGCGCAGCTCCTGCAGCACCCCGTGGTGCGCGAAGCCGTGGTGCTCCTCCGCACCGAGCGCGGCCGCGAGGCGCGGCTGGTCGCCCACCTGGCCGGTCTGCCCGTCCCTGACCGCGAACTTCAGCAGCAAGTGGCGCGCGCCTTGCCCGAATACATGGTGCCAGCCGTTTATCAGTGGCACGAACAGCTCCCGCGCACCCCCAACGGCAAGGTCGACCGCGCGGCCTTGACGCGGCATCCGCTGCCGCTTTCGGCCGCCGACGAAACTGCCCTGGCTTTGCCGCGCACCCCGCTCGAACACGCCCTGGCCGCGATTTGGCGGGAGCTTTTGGGCTTGCCGCAAGTCGGCATCCACGACAATTTCTTCGCGCTGGGCGGGCACTCCTTGCTCGGTGCCAGGCTCTTGTCGCGAATCCGCAGCCAGCTCGCCGTGGACGCCCCGCTGCGCTTGCTTTTCGCCCACCCGACGATCGCCGAGTTGGCAGCCGAGTTGCGTCCAGCTGCAACTCCGGCAGCCGCTTTGACGTCAGCAGAAACGGCGACACCAACGGCGACAGAAGCGGTACCAGCCGTTGCGGCAGCCGCATCAGCGGTGATCCCCCAAGCCCCGCGGGACCGCGTCCTGCCGCTCTCTTTCGCCCAGGAACGGCTGTGGTTCTTAGAGCAACTCGAACCCGACACCAGCGTTTACCTCATTCCGGACGCCTTGCGCTTGAGCGGCGAACTCGCGATCCCGGCCCTGCTCCAAGCCCTGGCTGCGGTGATCCGCCGTCATGAAACCTTGCGGCTCAAAATCGAAGTGACAGCCGGACAGCCGGCCATGCGTCCGCTGGCGGCTTTGCCCTGGCTTTTGCCCACGATCGACCTCAGCAGCTTGCCCGCCGCAACGGGCAGCCGCGAACTCGAGCAACAGCTGCGCGCGGCGGCCACCACTCCCATCGATTTGCGCCGGGGCCCCTTGTGGCGTGCCCGGCTGCTGCGCCTGGGACCCACCGAACACGTCTTGATCTGGGTCCTCCACCACATCGTGAGCGATGGCTGGTCCATGGGGATTTTCCGCCGCGAGTTGCTCGCCCACACTACCGCGCTGCTGACCGGACAACCGCTCGCGGTCCTGCCGCTCGCGGTCCAGTACGTGGACGTGGCCGTGTGGCAGCGCGCCTGGCTGCAAGGCGAAGTGCTCGCCACCCAACTCGCTTACTGGCGAGACCAACTCGCAGGCGCCGAACAGGGCATGGACCTGCCCACCGACCGGCCGCGCCAAAGCTCCCGTAAGCACCGCGCCGGACACCTCCGGCTCCACCTCGGCCGCGGGGAAAGCGCCGCGCTCGAACAGCTGGCAAGCCAGCATGGGGTCACCCTCTTCATGGTGCTCTTGGCCGCGCTCGCGGTCCAGCTGGCCCGCCTCGCAGGCGCGCGCGAGGCGCTCATCGGGACGCCGATTGCCGGCCGCAACCGGCACGAACTCGAAGACTTGATCGGACTCTTCCTCAACACCCTGGTGCTGCGCTTGCGCCTCGCCTCCGGGCAGACTTTCGACCAGTTGCTGGTCCACGCCCGCGAGGTCTGCTTGGGTGCCTATGCCCATCAAGACGTCCCCTTTGAGAAGCTGCTGGCCGAACTCCGCCCCGAACGCGACCTGTCGCGTGCGCCGTACTTCCAGGTTTTCCTCAACCTGCTCAACTTGCCCAATGAGCCGCTCACGCTGCCGGGGCTCACGGCAACCCCTGAGGAAACCGGGCTTGAGGTCTACGCGAAGTTCGACTGGACGATCTACGCCGAGCCAACCGCGCACGGTCTGCAGTTCGACTTCGTCTACGACAGAGACCTCTACTCGGCTGCGCGCATGGACGAAATCGCGCGCCAGTTCGTGGGCTTGCTGACCCAGGGCGTGGCCCGGCCGCAAACCCCGCTCACTGCGCTGTCCTTGCTTTCGGCGGCAGCCCGCGCGATCCTGCCCGATCCCACCGTCGCTTTGCCCGAACCGTGGTCCGAACCGGCCCATGACGGGTTTGTGCGGTGGGCAGCGCAGGCGCCCGAGCGGCTGGCGGTCAGCGATGACCATGAGTCCTGGACTTACGGCGAACTCGAACACGTGAGCTGGCAACTCGCGACCGAACTGCGCGCTGCCGGCATCGGTCGCGGCCAGGTGGTGGCGATCTGGGCCCATCGCAGTGCACCCCTGGTGTGGGGAGTTTTGGCCGTGCTGCGGGCGGGCGCGGCTTTCGTGATGCTCGACCCTGCCTATCCCGCATTTCGCCTGGTCGACGTGCTGGAACTTGCCCGGCCGCGGGCCTTGCTGCACTCCCAGGCGGCTGGCCCCTTGCCCCCAGAAGTCAGCGCCGCACTCGCTGCGGGCGGCGGCATTTGGCAGCGCGAGCTCTTGCCCCGCGCAGAACAGGGAAGCGGCGCGTCGACGTCGCGACGTCCAAGCCCGCTCGCCCTGGGCTATGCCCTCGGTCCCCAAGACATCGCCTATTTCGCGTTCACTTCTGGCTCGACCGGCAAGCCCAAAGGCATTCTCGGTCTGCATGGCGCGCTCGCTCGCTTTGTCCCCCGCCTAGTCGAGGCCTTTGGACTGCAAGCGAGTGACCGCTTTGCCATGCTCTCGGCCCTCGCCCACGATCCCCTCCACCGTGATCTTTTGACCCCGCTTCAGATCGGTGCGGCGGTGATCATCCCCAACCCCCAGCGCCTTGCCGAACCGGGCTATCTGGCGGCCTGGATGCGGGCGCGCGAGATCACCGCCACCCACTTGACCCCGGCCATGGGCAAGATCTTGACCGAAGAGCTGCGCGGTCCGGTCGCGGGGACGAGCGAGGCCGTGACCGTCCCTGGCCTGCGCTTCGTGTCGCTCGTGGGCGAGGCCCTGACCCGCCGCGATGCCGAGCGTTTGCAGGCGCTCGCGCCCGGACTGCAAGTGGTCAACTCCTACGGCTCGACCGAGACCTCGCGCGGCGTGAGCTACCACCGCTTCACCCCGGCCGACCACGACGGCCTCGAAGTCTTGCCGCTCGGCCAAGGGCTGGTCGACGTGCAACTGCTGGTGGTGGTGCGCGGTCAGCTCGCTGGGGTAGGAGAACTGGGCAAGCTCTTGATGCGCACCCCGCACCTAACCGGCGGCTACCTCGGCGATCCGGCGGCGACCGCGGCAGCGTTCGTGCCCAATCCCGCGGGGGGGACGCCGGGTGAGCGGGTGTACCACACCGGCGACCTCGGCCGCTATTTGCCGAACGGTGAGGTGGCCTTTGCCGGGCGGGCCGATCAGCAGGTCAAGATCCGCGGCTTTCGCGTGGAATTAGGGGAAATCGAAGCCGTGCTCTTGCGCTTCCCGGGGGTGGCGGCCGCGGCAGTCGTCGCGTGGGAGCCCCGGCCGCAAGACGTGCGCCTAGCCGCCTACCTCGAACCCACCCCCGGCACCCTTTTGACCCGCGAAGCCCTGCGCCAACACGTCAAGCAGCGGCTGCCCGATTACATGGTGCCAGCCGCCTGGACCTTCCTCGAACATCTGCCCCTAAACCCCAATCGCAAAGTCGATCGGGCAGCCCTGCGGCGGATCAGCCCCGACCTAGGTGAAGCAGGACGCACCTCCTTATCAGCAGGCGCTGCGGCATTCGCGCCGCGGACCGCCGTCGAGCAGCTCTTGGTGGCGATCTGGCGCGACGTTTTGGGCAGCGTCGAACTCGACGCCGAGGCCAACTTCTTCGACCTCGGCGGACATTCGCTGGCAGCCATTCGCGTGGTCTACCGCCTCCAGGAATTCCTCGGGATCGACCTCGAAGTGCGCACCTTGTTTGAAGCGCAAACCCTTGCCGGGCTGGCCGAGCGCGTCGAAGAAAAGTTGATCGAGCGGCTGGTCGCTTTGGGCGAGGACGGCGTGCGCGCCCAGCTGGCGGCCACCGATCCCGCGATTGGGGAAGATCTGCCTGTGACGTCCGAACTGGCCGCCCGACTGCTCCAGCTGAGCCCGACCCAGCGCAGCTTGCGCGCGGTGTGGCTGCGCCGCGCGCTCGACCAAGGCCTGGGCGAACGCGCGATCCCGCGCCGCGCCGACCGCCGCCGGGCGCCGTTGTCGTGGATGCAAGAAGCTTTCTGGCTGATCGAACAGCACGAGCAGGCCGAAGTCAGCGTTTACCGCTCCAACCATCGCGTGCTGCTGCAAGGGTCACTGTCGGTTCCCGCGCTCAGCCGGAGTTTTGCGGTCATGGTCGCGCGCCACGAGGTCCTACGCACCCGTTTCGGGGTCGACGAGCAAGGCCAGACCTACCAGGAGATCTTGCCCTACCTCGCGGTTGCCCTACCCGAAGTCGACCTCACCGCCCTTCCCGCTGACCGCCGCCCGCAAGAAGAGCAGCGCGTGCTGGTCCAGCGGTCACGGCCCCACTTCGCTTTAGACCAAGCTCCGGTCTGGCGTCTGCTGTTCGTGCGCTTACAGCCGCAAGAGGCGAGTCTCTTGGTCGCGATGCACCACATTTTGAACGACCATTGGTCGATGGGCGGGATCTTTTTCCCCGAACTCGCGGCGTGCTACCACGCCTTGGCCCACGGCGCGGAACCGCAGCTGCCTGAGCTCACCATCCAGTATGGCGACTATGCGCAGTGGGAGCGCACGCGCTTACAAGACGAGGTCTTGGACCGGCTGCTCCGCTACTGGGGAACCAAGCTCGACGGCGGCATCCCGCAACTGCAAGTGCATACCGACCACCCGCGTCCAGCGCAGCCGCGTTTCCACGGCGCGCTTTACACCTTCGCGTTGTCGCCCGAGTTGACCGCTGCCCTCGACCAACGCAGCCGGGAAGCCGACGTCAGCTTGTTCATGCTCTGTCTCGCCGCTTTCAAATTGCTTCTCGTCCAGTGGTCGGGGCAGGCCGACATTTTGGTCGGGAGTCCCAGCGCCAATCGTTTCCGCGTACAAACCGAAAAGCTTTGCGGCTGCTTTGCCAACATGCTACTGCTGCGCACCGACTTGTCGGGCAATCCCACGTTGCATGAAGTCTTGGCGCGGGTGCGCGAGACCGTGCTGGGTGCTTTTAGCCACCAAGAGCTACCTTTCATGCTGGCCTTGGCCAATTTTCCCCCGCCGGACTTTGCTTTCGATCGGTCACCTTTCCAAGCAATGTTCACTTTTCTCAACGCACCGCAAGCCGACGATACGCAAGCCGACGATAAGCAAGCCGACGATACCGTGAGTTCTGCCGCGCTGGTCTTCACCGACGCGCAAGTGATTGATCGCAGCGCCACCGATCAAGACCTTGCGCTGTGGCTCATCCACAGCGACCGCATCCAAGGCACCCTGATTTACGACGTTGACCTGTTCGAACGCACCACCATCGAGCAAAAGATCGCCGACTACGAGCGTCTCCTCACCGCCCTCTGCCAGCAGCCCGAAGCGCGGCTCACCGAACTTCTTTTGGCGGCGTCGGTTTGAGTTGCGCTGGACGGCCGAGCGGAGAGCCACCTGCTCGGCCAACTTACTTCAAGATCCAATGATGATCTGCGCGCGTTCACGACCATCTGCTCGGGGTCTGTGGCCTCTTGACCGAACAACGGGTAATAGCTATAGAGCGCAACGCGATTGTCGTTCTGGTCGGTGATCAAACGCGGAGTGCCGAGGTGGTCGAGGTGGAAGTGGTGAACGGTGCCGTCATGCTCGACGGCGGCGAACAGCTGACCGTCTCGATAGACATAGTCGCAGGTGAAGGTCCAGTCCTGTGGGCCGTCGTGGTCGAGCAGGGTCCAATCTTGCTCCCTGTCAAGCACCTCAGTCACGGAAGCCGCCTCGCGACAGTCGAAGGAACTCGATCGTTGCTCCTCGAACACGGCTCACTTGCGCATCCCCCGCTACAATAAGATAAGTTGTCCAGTCGTCAATGCGATCCTCGCTGGGCCAAGTTCCTTCGAAGAGTTCACCAAGACACTCGGGGAGTGTACCTTCGGAGATCCTAGTCATAATCTGCAATGTCGGTGCTTCTACTGCCAACTGTTGCAGTAGGTAGTCGAAGGCTTCGTTAGCGCAAGGGCCTGCGACGAACAAAACCAGAGGATTGGAATTCACTAGTGCTTGAAGGTGCGAACGAAGAAACTTCACCTCTTGTGGTATGGCAAGCCAAAACAGGATCGTTGCGTGAGCGAGAGCTACTCTTGCCAAAAATCTTCCCCAGAAGCCCCTTCGCCTTAGTCAGAACCCCCCCGCTCTTGACCACATTACTCAGCGCTTTCGCGACGGATACGACGATAAGTTCCTCAGGGCCGGGAGTCAACAAAGTAACGCCAACCAGCGCCGCTTTCTGCAAAGACGGATCCATGTAATGCGGCATTTCGCCCGTTGCCAGGAACTCTTTCACCTCGACATCCATGATGATTTGCGCACCTTCGCGACCATCAGGATCCACAAGATTGATCGGGTTATCCTGGACGT
>CAZCOV010000157.1:0-13568 GCA_964499975.1 uncultured Thermoanaerobaculia bacterium | reverse complement strand
GAACGCTCCCTGTCCCAGACGAATCCGCCCTCGTTGACCCTCACCCCACATCACTCCGACGCGCGCCGGACCCGGTAAGCCGCGCCATCGACCGCCTCATAAAGCACTTCAAGCCGCGGGTCTTGCCACCTTAACCCCACGGTGAGCACCACTTCGACGTCGGCGAGCTCAGCCCGTTCGTCGAAGGGTTTGACCCGGTGCTGTGGCAGGAGGTAAGCCACCCACAAAAAACGGAAAAAGCGTTCGGTTTCCGGACCGGGCTCGGAAATCACGGCGATCCGCTGGCCGGGTGGCAGAAGCCTTGAAATGGGGGTGAGGAAGTCGCGCAAGCGGGCGACATGAACCGTGGTGATTCGCCAAGTCGACGGCTGATTGAGCAGCCAGGGGTCATGGCTCCACAACCAGAAGCTGCGGTAGAGTTCGAGCGCAAAAGCCCAACTCGTCCAGGCGAGGAGCGCCGCAAACAACAGCGAGACCCAGCGTGCGCGGTTCATCCGAGCTTTAGGCGGTGGAAGCCGGGTTGGCTTTTGCCGAGCTGCTCGGAGCTGCACTGGCCTTGGCTTCGCCGGTCTTGGGTTCGCTTGTCTTGTCGGTGGCTGGGCTTGCGTCGCCGGACTTGGCGTCCTTGCCCTCACCTGCGGTCCCCGCAGCTTCAGCGCTCTTCTGGCCACTGTCGCTCTTGGCTTGGGCGCGCGCATAGTCGGTGACATACCAGCCACTGCCTTTGAACTGAAAAGCGGGTGCTGAGAGCAACTTCTTGAGCGGACCCCCGCAGCTTTCGCAGGTGGTGAGCGGCTCGTCGGCAAAGCGCTGCACCACCTCGATCTTGCGGCCGCAGCTGGCGCACTGGTATTCATAAAGTGGCATCGTCTAGTTCTCCATCTCAGCCAGCCGTGCCCGGCGTGCCTTCGGCGTGCCGGTGCCTTTCGGGCCTGCTAGCGCGAATTCATTGCAGCGGATCACTGCTGCTGTAGCGAATCGTGACCGGCCCCGTGCCTGGCCGTTGCGGATCATCGAGTCGCTCGACCAGCTGCAGGACGTGAAAAGCGTAGAGCAAACGCGCGTTTTCCGAGACCCCATAAGGACCTTCGGTGCAGATGCTGTACAGCGAGCGCTGCCCATCGACCAGCCGCAGCAGGGCATATTCCTCAGCGTCGAGCGCCAGTTCGATCAGGTCTTCGGTCTGGTATTTGGGGCCGAAGATGGTGCTCTTGCGGCCGAGTTTGCCGACCAGGGCTTTGGTGTCGGGAATCTGTTTGATCCCATGGACGATCACCTGGCGCATCGGCAAGTGGATCTTGATGGTGGGCGGATCTTCGAACTCGCCGATCTTGAAGCTGACCCGGCCGTCTTGCCACGAGAAGACGCTCCACACGATCGACTCCATCTGACTGCGGATCGCCGCATAGAGTTCGTTCGGCGCAATCAGTCCTTCCTCGATCAGGATTTGACCGTGCCGCCGCCCGGATTGCTCGCGCTGGCGCATGGTCTCGACCAGCTGTTCCCGGCTGAGTTTGCCGATGCGATAAAGGTGGGCGCCCAGGCGGTCACTACGATCTGAGGAGGTGGCATGAATGACGTTGCCATCGCTGATATAAATGCGTTTGACCACGCCCTCGCGCGAGACTTCCATACGTCCCGGCATTTTGTGCCGAAAGATGGTGTAGAACATCTCGCACAGGGAGGTGTCTTCCAGGGTTTCTTCGAATTGGAACTTGCTCATTCAGTCGGGGGCGTCGTTTGCCAAATCAGATCGTGCGAATCAGCTGCCAACAGCGTGTCAACGGTTGAGCCCGGAAGGTGATCCGTGCAGGAAGTACCCAGTATACCACCCCACGCTGCGATCCTGGCGCCAGAGGCTGCCTGGAGCTTGCTCGCGCGCGAGATCGTCCCGCTTTCTCCGGTGACCGTGCCGCGCGCAGAAGCTTTGGGTCACTTGCTCGCCCATGACTTGAACGCGACCGTGGACGTGCCTGCTGCTGACGTCTCGGCCATGGACGGCTACGTGGTGGGCCATGACGCCCTGGCCGGAAGTGCGCTCAAGGTGGTGAGTACGCTCGCCGCGGGTCAGGACCCGAACTTCCATTTGCCGCGCGGGACCGCCGCCAAAATCATGACCGGAGCCGTGGTCCCCAGCGGTGGGGATCGCGTGGTCCCGGTTGAGCAAGCTCACCTCCAGCCGGCCCAGTCGTGCTATCTGCTGGCAGGACCGGGACCGCGAGAAGGACTTACACCCAATCCCGAAACCGCGCCCGAAGTCACGTTCCAAGTAGCTCCCCAGCCCGGCGATCATATCAGACGACGGGGAGAAATCATCCAGCGGGGCCAGCCACTTCTGCCTGCGGGTTCCTTGCTCACTCCCGGAGCGCTGGCGCTTCTTGCCACCCACGGCTACCGCGAAGTACCGGTGATCGCTCGGCCGGAAGTAGCGGTGTTGTCGACCGGCAACGAAGTGGTCCCGCCCGAAGTCGAACCCGGTCCCGGACAGCTGCGGGACTCCAACACCAGCTTCCTGCTGGCCGCCGGCGCGACCTTGGGTCTCACGTTTCGCTCCTTGGGCATTGCTCGAGACGACCCCGGGCTTTTGCGCGAACGGGTCGCCGCGGGTCTCGCCGCGGACGTGCTGCTCTTGTGCGGTGGGGTCTCGGCTGGGGATTTCGACTTTGTCGAGGACGTCTTGGCCGGGCTGGGCTGCCGCAAGCTGTTCGACCAGGTGGCGATCCAGCCGGGCAAACCGCTGGTGGCCGCGGTTCAGGCCAAAGCTGCTGGGGGACAGCGCGTGGTTTTGGGGCTGCCGGGGAACCCCGCTTCAGTGATGGTCACTTTCTGGCTGTTCGCACGTCCCCTGCTCCGTTGCCTGATGGGCTTGGCCGATGGTTTTTGGCACGGTGCGCTCACGGCCGAGCTCACCCACGCCCTGCCCGGGACCAAAGGTCGCGAACGCTACCTTCCGGCCGACGTCCACTATGCCGATGGCAAGCTCCTCGCCACACCACATCTGCCGCAAGGTTCCCACGACCTCATGGCCTTCAGCCGCGGCACCGCTTTGCTGCGCATCCCCGCCCACGCTGCCCCCACTCCGCCCGGCGGCAGCTGCAGCATCCTCCCCCTGGTCCACTGGCCGCAGACCCGGTGAACTTCTCGCACTGGCTTCAGCATTGGCTTCAGCCCAGGGCGCGGCGGATGCTTTCCGTGTAGGGCGGTGCGAGCACTCCCACTTCGGTGATGATGCCGGCGATGAGCTGGTGTGGGGTGACGTCGAACGCCAAATTGAGGGCCGGACTGCCGGCGGGTGCGAGCGGGTGACCGAGAACCGCGGTCACTTCCTCAGGAGCGCGGACTTCGATCGGGATTTCCTGGCCGGTCGGGGTGTGCGGGTCGATCGTCGAAAGGGGGGCGGCGATGTAGAACGGGACGTGGTGGTGATGGGCCAAGACCGCCACGGTGTAAGTGCCGATTTTGTTCGCAGTGTCGCCGTTGGCGGCGATGCGGTCGGCGCCGACCACGATGCGGTCGACCTCGCCGCGCGCCATGATTGCGCCCGCGCTCGAATCGGTGATCAGCTGGAACGGAATTCCCAGTCGTTCGAGTTCCCAGGCGGTGAGGCGGGCGCCTTGCAGCAAAGGACGGGTTTCGTCGACCCAGACTTTGGCGATACAACCGCGCTGCCAGCCCGCTGTGATCACCCCCAGGGCGGTGCCGAACCCGGCGGTGGCGAGGGCGCCTGCATTGCAGTGGGTCAAGACCCGATCGCCCGGTTGAAACAAGCTGCGTCCGTGGTCGCCGATCGCCAAGTTGGTGTTGACGTCTTGTTGACAGACTTCGTCCGCCCAAGCGAGGAGCGCTTGGCGCACGGCTGCTGCGCCTTGCGCCCGGTGCGCGGCAAAGACGGCCTGCCCGCGGGCAAGAGCCCAGCTCAAATTGACCGCAGTGGGCCGGGTGCTCGCGAGCAGAGCTTTGACCGCGGCAAAGCGCGCGTCGAGGTCGGCGTCGGTGGTGGTCCAGATACCCAAAACCAGCCCATAGGCTGCAGCCACGCCGATCGCGGGAGCTCCGCGCACCGCCAGCCGCCGGATGGCGTCCGCCACTTGCTCAGGGGTCGTGCAATCGAGCCAGACCTCTTCGCGTGGCAGTCGGGTTTGATCGAGGAGTTGCAGCGTCCCGTGGGCAAAGCGCAGCGGGGAAAACAGCGCGAGCCGCGCCTCTGGCGGCGCCGAGTTTTTGTTGTTAGGCTGCGGCGTCACGAGTTTGCACCTGGGTATTGCTGCCAGAGGCCGTGGTGGATGCCGCCGTGGATGTAGATTGCAAACGTACCGCGGCCGGGGATCTCCATCGGCGGGTGAGCGACCTCGGCGCCGGTCTCGACCGCCGCGGCGACAGCCGCTGCGATGTCGTCCACGAGCCAGTAGGGCCGCACCACAGGCTGCTCTGCCTCGTGCAGGGGTGCCCGCACGCCCACCAGCCAGCCTCCGAAGAGCGGGGCAGTCCGTGCGTTGCCCAGCATGGCGTCCGGTTCGCCGAACTGCACCCCGGTCGCAGCAGCGTACGCGGCGCACACCACGTCGACGTTCTTTGTAACGATCTCGAGATAATGGATTTGCATGACTCCTTGACCTCAATTGCTACCCACGGTTACCCGATTAGCCGGCAGCACACGCAGAAAACTACTTGTTCCAGTCTGCTTCGCATTGGGCTGGGATAACAAATTCCCAAGCTTAAGCGCTCGCACGCCTAATACCATTGCTGCTTGCGTTGTCGAAAGCTCCCCAGACCTCATCAGTCTTTCAGATGAACTCATCAACGCATTTCCATTTTGCATTCGCTTCAACACGTAATAGGAAGGCCCTCCAGCGTTTTCTTGGTCTTTTTGCCTTTGATGCTCTCGTTGATTCCTCCACCGTTCATAGAAGTAAGCGCTAAGCCTCTTAAAAAAATCTGGAGTGATTACTTCGCGACTCAGCAGTCGAAACGCGATCAAACGAGGGCTAATTTTTCTTTTGCTGGCAAATTGGCTTATCGCATCAACAGCAGAAGTGAATTTTTGCAAACTTCCAACGGGGAACTCAGAGCGAATTTCCGCCTCCGGCGCCAACAACTCGGATGCAACATTATCACAGAACTGTTCAACTCTACGTTCAGTTAAGTCTCCGCTAATTCCGGTGGCGCCAAGCCAAAGATGCGCGACTTCATGCAATAGAGTAACAGGCCAAGCCGTCTTCGCGTCTTGATTGTTGATAACTACAAATTGGGCGATAGGGTCCGCAATAGCAAACCCTCTAAATAGCTCTGTACTCAATTTGGTATGATGGCTCCCGAGGTTTCCGATCAATATCGAGAAAATGCCAATATTTTCTATCCGCTCCCGCAGATAATGAAATGCATCTTCTTGTGTACGTCTAGATCTATAAAAATTCAAATCAAAAGACGCGGCATCGCTTATTTGACTCACCAATCCGCTCACTCCTTGATCGATGGAGTAAGAGCCGATAAAAGCTAAAGATACAAAATCTTGCTCGGAAACCAACGCTTCTTTAAGGATGCCTTGCCGCACTCTTATGTTTCTTACTAATGCGTCAACGATCCCGTCTTTGGATGGATTAGTGGATCGTCGCAATGTGCGAAAGTCTTCCCCGCGATCGGCTCGCGTAGGCGGAGAATCTAGATAAAACGTCAGCAACGGCCGGCGATACTGTTTCGACATTTTGAGAAGAAAAGATCTGGAGGGCGCTTTTTCACCTCTTTCGTAAGCCGCTAATTTCTCCTCAGCAGTGGCAGTCTTACCATCCTTCAAGCCGAGCTTCTTGGCCGCTTCAACTAAGTCATATCCGGCCGTTTCTCGTGCCCAAACCAAGATCTGTGGATTAGCAGTAACCATTGGTTTTTGGATATTCCTCGGTCAAGGATTGCCGACGATTGATTGTGGACGCCGTCCCTTTCCAGGACAGCGATCTTACCACGGTTGTGGCCACAGCTCAGCCGTCCAACGCTCGGCATCAGGGGCGGCGCGGCGCACTGTCCTCTGGATCAGCTCACAAGTCAATGTCCAACGCGCGCAGCTGGTCCACGGCGGCGGCGGCCCAGCCGCGGTTGGCGCTGGGATTGGCCGGGCTGGGGTGGAGGATGCCGCCGATCGCCAGACCGAGACCCGTGAGCGCGCGCTCGGCCTGACGGGCTGCGAACTCGCCTACCCCCACGACGTGACGCACTCCCAAGGCCAGTGCCGTCCGCCGCAAGGCCCGATCGCAAGGGCCGAGCAGGGCTTGGCGGTCGGCGACCTTGAGCTTGTCCGGCGTGAGGTTGCGGCCAGCAGCGTCGAGGAAGAGCAGCGGGCAGTAATTGCCGACGAAAAACCGCGCAAAAAACTCGGCGGGGGAACCGAAATGGTCGCGCGCCCAACCCCAAAGCCGCATCCCGCTCACCTCTTCGCGCTGACAAGCCAAACCCAAAACCGGGCGCGCGGGGAACTCTCGCACCGGTTTCGCGACGTCACCGCTCAGTCCCAACCAGTCGCGCACTACCGGCACAGCACCGAACGGCACACCGGTCTGCGCCATGCCCCAAGGGCCAGGGTTCATGCCCACGAGCAGCACTTCGCGCCGACCCCGGCCGTAGCGGTCGAGGTACTGCTGGTGCAGGTTCCAGGCATAAGTCAGCGGGTTGTACACGTAGGCCACGGGCGGACCGAAGCGCAGGCGTTCAAGCTCCGCGCTGAGTTCAGCGGCGATCGTGGGCAAAGACTCGCTGGCGGCCGGAGACGATTTGGCCTGGCTCAAGGTTCACGGACCTCGAGCGTGCGGTTGCTCGCGAGCGGACCGTTCAGGGTCTGCTCACGACCGGAAGGCCAGCGCACCCGGATGCGGTCGACTTGTTGCGCCTCCCCCAGACCAAAGTAGAGGGGCGCATCGCTCTGGGCGAGATAGCCGCTGCGGCCGTCGTGGACCTTGACCCAAGAACGGCCGCCCGCTTCAACCGTAACGATCACCCCCAGGCCATTGCGGTTGGACACAGTGCCGCGCAGCTGGATCGCCAGGAAGCGGACTGCGCGCCGGGCGGCGAGGTCGCTGATCAAGACTAAAGGCTCAGCATTGAACTCGCTGGTGACGATGTCGAGGTCGCTGTCCTGGTCGAGGTCGAAAATGGCGGCGGAGCGACTGCCGCGCGCTCCCCACACTTCGATCCGTCCACTTTGACCCGTACAGTGGGGATGGGCGGCATCCGCGCCCGCGCAGTCGAGGGTGAACCAGGGCTGGGCCGACCCGGCAGCGCGCGGCTCGACCCCGAGCAAATATTCGCAGTCGCGAAACACTTTACCGCCGTCATTGAGCAGCACCGAATTGACGCCGTAACGCCAGGGATAGTTCATGCTCGCGGCAATGAACAGGTCTTCAAAACCGTCAGCGTTCAAGTCGCCGCTGCTCGGGCCCCACGGCCAGAAGTTCTCAACGCCGGCTGCGTCCGAAATCTCGTTGAACTTGCCCCCGCCCTGGTTGTGGAAGAGCGCGTTGCCGCGGATGTGCTGACCATCGGTCGCGAGGAACTCCGGTGGGTAGAGTTTGGGCGCTTTTTGCTTTTCGATGGTCGAGTCGACGATCACCACCATGTCGGTGTGCATATCGGTGATGAAGATGTCCTGGCGACCGTCGTTGTCGAAGTCGAAAACCCGGATTCCCATTGAGCCCCAGGGGGTTTGGGGAAAGACCGCACGGCTTTTCTTGACGAAGCGGCGACCGCCTTCGTTTTCGTAGTACTCGTCGTGGCCTTGCATGTTGAGCAAGTAGAGGTCAAGCCAGCCATCTTCGTTGACATCGAGGGGGCTGGCGTCACCGCTCCAGCTCAAGTCGACCAGATCCACCTGGGCAGTAACGTCTTGAAAGCGATTGCCGCCCAGGTTCTTGTAGAGGATGCTGGGCTCACTGCGTTCGGGCTTGAGGTGGCCGGAGAACGCGTCGGCGTAACCGACCCAATAGCCGCCCGGACCTTTTTCGTCGGTGGTGTAGCGGCCGATGTTGGCCACGAAGAGGTCGAGCCGACCGTCGCGGTCGTAGTCGAAAAAGACCGCGCCCGAGGAATGGCCCACGTAGTCGAGACCCGCGGCGTGGGAAATATCCTTGAACACGCCTTGCCCCTGGTTCTCGAAGAGCAGGTTTCCTGCCCGCACCGTGGTCACGAAGAGGTCGGGGTCGCCGTCGTTGTCGCTGTCGGCAAACGACGCGCCTACGCTCACCCGATCGGGGACTGCCACGCCTGCTGGCGTGGTGATGTTCGCGAACTTGCCGTTCCCCAGGTTGCGCCACAGTTCGTTGCCGCCGAGCTGCGAAACAAAGTAGATGTCGAGCCAGCCGTCCCCGTCGACGTCCGCGACCGCGAGGCCATTTCCGTGATCATAGTGGACGCCTTTGTAGGCCTTGCCCGCGTCATCGACGATGTGGTGACGGAAGCGGATGCCGCTTTCGACCTGGCGATTCTGGAAGCGGAATTGGTGGTCGACCGTGTACCGTTTAGCGGCAAATTCTTGGGCCAACTTGCGGCCTTCAACCCACGATGGGTTGTCGACATCCCCCGGAACGAGGAGGGGCACCGCGGCCCCCTGGCCCGCGACTCCCGCGGTTTTGCTGTCGCGCATCAGCTGCGAGACGTCTGACGGGGCGAACAGCTGCTGGCCGCCGTGGTCGTGACCCGCGGCTGCCGGGGCCGGCGGCGGACTCTGGGAGGAACTCGGTGGAGCAGGCTCGGGTCGACAGGCGATCAGGTACAAAGCGGCAACAGCCACCCCGACCCAGCGACCACGAGGAGTGATGCTGAGGTGGCGGCGATGAAAAAGTGGTGAAAGTGGCATGGTCGTGCTCCGTTTCCTCGGGGATAAGCGCTCTGGCTGGGATTGTACTCCACGCCGGAACGCCCACGTGCGGAGAAAAATCCAGGATCGTCACCCTGGTTCGCTCCAACGGTTTCTCGAAGATTTAATATTTTCCGGAATATTTCCCGAATATTTTCCCGAGAACTTCCCACAAGAAAGACGGATCGTTAAATATTCGGCGCTTTGCAAGCGTCATTGCAAGCGTCATTTTTCTGCTAGAGTGACTGCAAGCCAAAGTCCTCGGCAGGACCGGTGGACGTTGGTGCTGGAGGATTTCACATGTCGCTCCGACGTAGCGTGGGCTTGATTTTGTTCTTGGTCATTGCGATCCTCGCGGTGCCCAAGCTAGTTTCCTTGGGCAGTGGCACCGCACCTCCCCCGCTACCCTTACAACCGCCGGAAAAGCTACCAGTCAAGAGCTTCAAGTTGGTGCCGGAACCGCTTGAAGAGCGCCTCGCCACTACCGGGACGATCCGCGCAGACGAGCACGTTGAGCTGGTCAGCGAAGTGGCGGGTAAGGTCAGTGCCATCCACTTCCAAGAGGGGAGTCGGGTGGTCCAGGGGCAACTCCTGCTCGCCATCGACGACACCGAGATCAGGGCCCAGCAAGCCCGGGTGGTCCACCAGCTGGAACTCGCCGAGCAGCGGGAAAAGCGGCAGCGCGAACTGCTCGAGCAGGGGGTGATCAGCCAGCAGGACTACGACTCGGTGTATAGCGAGCTACAGGTCCTGCAAGCCGAGCAGCAGCTGTGGGAAGCGCGGCAAGTCAAGACTCAAATCCGTGCCCCGTTTGCGGGCGTAATCGGCTTGCGCTACGTGAGCGCGGGCAGCTACTTGACCCCGCAGACCCTGATCGCCACCTTGCAAGCGCTGGACATGGTCAAGATTGATTTCTCGGTTCCGGAGAAGTACACCAGTGCGGTGGTCCCAGGACGCGAGATCGCTTTTCGAGTCAAGAGCAAGGACCAGCCGTTTCGCGGCGTGATCACCGCGATTGAACCCAACGTCGACAGCGGGACGCGGTCCTTGACCCTGCGTGCGCGCTGCGCCAATCCCGACCACCTGCTCTGGCCTGGAGCTTTTGCCGACGTCGAGCTGGTGGTCCGCCGCATCGAAGGCGCGCTGAGCGTGCCCAGCATCGCGGTCATCCCCGAGCTGGGGGGCAAGAAAGTCTTCGTGGTCCAAAACGGAGTCGCCCGCGAGCGGCAGGTCGAGACCGGCATCCGCACCGCGGATCGGGTGCAGATCTTGCGCGGACTCGCAGCGGGTGACGAGGTCATCATCTCGGGTCTCCAGCGTCTGCGCAGTGAAACGGCGGTTGCCGCCGAACTCGTCGATCCGAAGCGCGCTCTGGCGGAATCCAACCCGGAGCTTTGAGCGGAGTTCCCATGAGCCTTTACACGCTGAGCATCCGGCGTCCGGTTCTCGCGATCGTGCTGTCGATCGCGATCGTGCTTTTTGGCGCGCTCGCTTTTTTCCAGCTCGGCATCCAGGAATTCCCCACGGTCGAATCGCCGGTGATCACGGTCACCACCAACTACCGGGGTGCCAGCTCCGAAGTGATGGAATCGCAGATCACCGAACCGCTCGAACAGGCGATCAACGGCATTGCGGGGATCCGCAGCCTGACGTCGACCAGCCGCGAAGGCCGGAGCACGATTTCTGCGGAGTTCGAACTCAGCGCGGACCTCGAACGCGCGGCCAATGACGTCCGCGATCGGGTTTCCGGTGCACGGCGCAGCCTGCCGCCAGACGTTGACCCGCCGGAAGTCTCCAAAGCCGATGCCGATTCCCAACCGGTGGTGATGCTGGTGGTCAAGAGCGACCAGCGCAACCTGCTCGAACTCACGCGGCTGGCCGACGAGAACTTCAAAGAGCGGCTGCAGACAATCGCGGGCCTGAGCCGGGTCGACATTTGGGGCGAGAAGACCTATGCCATGCGGCTGTGGCTCGACCCACAAAAACTGGCGGCTTACCAGCTCTCACCCGTGGATGTGCGCGAAGCGATCCGGCGCGAGAACATCGAGCTGCCGGCCGGGCGCATCGAAGGGCGGGACGTCGAGCTGCCGATCCGCACCATGAGCCGGCTTGCGACCCCGGAAGAGTTCAATCAGCTGATCCTCAAGCAAGAAAGCGGCCGGCTGGTCCGCTTGCGCGACGTGGGACGGGCCGAACTCGGCGCGCAAAACGAGCGGACCAACTTCAAGAACGAAGGCGAGCCCATGGTTGCGGTAGTCCTGCGACCGCAACCCGGCGCCAACGCGATTGCCATCGTCGACGAGTTTTACCGTCGCCTGGAACAGATCAAAGCAGAGCTGCCGTCCGATATCAGCACCCAGGTCGGTTTTGACACCACCGAATTCATCCGTCGTTCGATCACCGAAGTCGAGCAGACCTTGTTCGTGGCCTTCGCCTTGGTGATCCTGATCATCTTCTTTTTCCTGCGCGATTGGCGGACCACGTTCATCCCGATCGCGGCGATTCCCGTGGCTTTGATCGGCGCGTTCGCAGTGATGTACGCGGCGGGCTTCACCCTCAATGTGCTCACCATGCTGGGGATCGTGCTCGCGGTCGGCATCGTGGTCGATGACGCGATCGTGGTGCTCGAAAACATCTACACCAAAATCGAAGCCGGCCACGAGCCCCTGCGCGCCGGGATTTTGGGGACTCGCGAAATCTTCTTTGCGGTGATCGCGACCACCGTCGCGCTGATCGCGGTCTTCTTGCCGATTTTCTTTCTCGGCGGCATGATCGGACGGCTGTTCCGCGAGTTCGGTGCGACCCTGGCGGCAGCGGTCGCGATCTCGGCTTTCGTGGCCCTGAGCTTGACCCCCATGCTCGGTTCCCGTCTGCTCAAGCGGCGGCAGCAGCCCACCTGGCTCTATCGCAACACCGAGCCATTTTTTCAAGCTTTGAGCACCGGTTATCGCAACTCGCTCGTCACCTTCATGCGCTACCGCTTCTTGGCCTGGCCGATCATCCTTTTGAGCCTGGTCTTGATCTGGGCGTTGTTCACCCGCTTGCCGTCCGAACTGGCGCCGCTCGAAGATCGCAGTGCCCTGCGGCTCAACATCAAAGGTCCCGAAGGCGCGACGTTTGAGTACATGAGCCGGTTCGTCGATGAAACCGTCGCCGTGGTGCGCCAGGAGGTCCCCGAAAGAGAAGCCCTGGTTTCGATCACCTCGCCGGGTTTTGGCGCTGCGAGTGCGGTCAATTCGGGTTTTGTGCGCATCCTTTTGACCTCACCCGAGACCCGGCAGCGCACGCAACAAGAGATCGCTGCAGTGCTCACGCAAAAGACCCGCGAGCTCACCGGCGCGCAGATTTTTGTCGCCCAATCGCCGACCATTTCGGTCGATCGTCGGGCGACTTTTCCCGTCCAGTTGGTGATTCAGGCCGCAACCCTCGACCAGCTGAAACAGGTGCTACCCAAGTTCCTCGACACCGCCAGGAGTCACCCAGCCTTTGCTTTTGTCGACGTCGACTTGCAGTTCGACAAACCCGAGCTGCGCGTCCAAATCGACCGCGAGCGCGCGCGGGATCTCGGCATTGCCGCGCTCGACATCGCCGAGACCCTGCAGCTGGCGCTGTCCGAACAACGCCTTGGTTTCTTCGTGATGGACGGCAAGCAGTACGAGATCATCGGGCAAGTCGAGCGCCAGCATCGCGACGAAACTTTTGACCTGAGCAACCTCTACGTGCCCGCCCAAAACGGGGAACCCGTGCTCCTCGACAAGCTGGTGACCGTGCATGAAGAGAGCAGTCCGCCGCAGCTCTATCGCTTCGACCGCTACGCTGCGGCCACGATTTCAGCCAACACCGCCCCGGGCTACACCATCGCCGACGGCATTGCGGTGATGCGCGAGATCGCGGGCCAGGTCCTCGATGCGAGCTACACCACCGCGCTCGCCGGGCTCTCGCGCGATTTCGCCGAGAGTTCCTACAGTCTCGAATTCGTGTTTCTGCTGGCGCTGGTGCTGATCTACCTAGTGCTAGCCGCCCAATTCGAGAGCTTTCGCGATCCCTTGATCATCATGCTCACCGTGCCCTTAGCGCTCGTCGGGGCACTGTCGGCGCTGTGGTACTTCGGGGAAACCCTCAACATTTTCAGCCAGATTGGCATGATCATGTTGATCGGTCTGGTGACCAAGAACGGCATTTTGATCGTCGAGTTCGCCAACCAACGGCGCGCTGCCGGCTTGTCGATCGCCGACGCGGTGGTCGACAGCGCGAGCGCGCGGCTGCGTCCGGTCTTGATGACCAGCCTGTCGACGATTTTGGGGATTTTGCCGATCGCCCTCACCCTCGGGGCTGGCTCTGAGAGTCGGGCGCCGATGGGAATCGCGGTCGTCGGCGGCCTAGTCTTGAGCACGGCCTTGACCCTCTACGTCGTCCCGGCGACGTACACCTACTTGACCCACCGCAAACTGCACCTGCTGGCAGAAGTGGACGAGTTTGCCGCCGACAACCGGGCGGCTTAAGGGTCGGCATCGCGGTACCTCAAGGCAACCCAGCATCCGACTGGACCGAGTGCCTGACACAGCCGCCTAACACGGGCCTGCAGCCCGCTTCGCGCGCTTTGTTTTCGGCAAATTCAAAGTTCGGCTCGCGCTCGCGGCGGCTGAGGCCCAGAGCCGTTCGCCGGGCTTTGAATTGAAAGAGCTGTGATTCAGTACGATCGAATTTTTGGGGTCGCCGAGAAATCGAGAGT
>CAZCOV010000156.1:3020-13580 GCA_964499975.1 uncultured Thermoanaerobaculia bacterium | reverse complement strand
TCCGCATGACCCGCGGCGACGTCGATCTGGGAACGGGAATCACGAAAACCCAGACCGTGACTTTTGACCGGATGGGCAACATCAACCAGCTGGTCAACGGCGGAGTCACCCAACTGGCGACGACGTCCCCGACTACTGCGTCGCCTTGCATAGTTATTATCCCTTCGGCCAAGAAGCCACAGATCCTGAACAGTCACCGCTCTCCTTGAAATCACCGGGCACGAACGGGACGAAAACGGTGACGTCCCGAAAGGCGTGCTCGACTACATGAAGGCGCGGTACTGCCCTCGGCGTGGTCGGTGCGGGCGGTTCGCACTAGCTGCGAACCGGACCCAACTGCGATAAGATCAAGTAGCAATGCATCGGATCGTGGCCTATTCCCACAATGGAGTACAGCGCTTCCCGGTCGATCGCCCCGAGATGGTGATCGGCAGTGGGGAGAACTGTGAGATCCGCTTGCCCCATGCCGGGGTCGGACCCCAACACGCGCGCCTGCGTTCCCAGGGCGATCGCCTCCACATCGAGGATCTCGGCACCCGCAAGGGAATCCTGGTCAATGGCCGACGCATCCGCGAGGCCCGGCTCCAGGTTTTGGACGAGATCCGCCTCGGCAGCATTGCCCTCTTGGTCGAAGACGTCCAGCCCAAAGTCGAAGAAAAGCCCGAACCAGCTGCCGAGCCGCCGCGCGAGCCCACTATCCAGGCCGAACGCATGCATGAGCACCTGGCTGCGATTTCCCAGTGGGTTTTGGCCGACTCGGCGAGCACCACCACGCTCGAATCGCTGGTCATCGAGCTGCTCGAAGACTTCGGTGGGGGAGTCTTGTTCTTGTTCCAAGGCGAAGGCGAGAAACAAGGTATCAAGTTCGTGGTCGCTACGGAGGCACGCTGGCTCAGCCGCGGCGAGGAGTTGCTGCAGCAAGCGCAAGCGCAAAGCGACCCTGACGCTACCCTTGGTGCGGTGACCGCGTTCCTCGGCCGCCTCGAAGATGCGCCCGTGTGGATCGCCGAGCGCGCTTTCTTTGCGGTCGATCGGCCTTATTTGCTGGTGCTCGCCTTGCCCCGTTTTCGCGCAGGCGAGTGGTCGCCGCTCGCTGCCCTGCGCACCCTGAGCGACCAGCTGATCCTCGGCTTGGTCCACCATGTGGGACGCTACGAGCCGATCCTTTTCGGTCGTCAGCAGCAAGCCGACTTGACCCTTGCCCCAGGTCTCATCGCGGGCGAGTCCAAAGCGATGAAACGGGTGCTCGAAGAATTGCGCGCTGCCGTGGACCCGCCGGTCAACGTGCTCTTGCGCGGCGAGCCCGGGGTGGCCAAGGAGTTGATCGCGCGCTCTTTGCACCTCTCGAGCAGCCGCCGGGATGGTCCTTTCGTGGTCGCCACTTGCCGTGGCGCGCGGCCCAACCAAATCGAAGCAGACCTTTTTGGTGCGGAGATTCCGGGCAAGCACGAGCCGGTGGTGCGCGAGGGCAAGCTTCTCCTCGCTGATGGCGGGACCCTTTACCTCGACGACGTCTTGGACTTGCCGCTCGATTTGCAGGACCGGCTGGTGCGCTTCCTGCGCTCGGGCGAAGTGGAACCTGCCGAGAGCCAGCGCTCACGCCGGGTCGACGTCCGGGTGATCGCAGCCAGCCGGGGGCCGCTCGAGCCTTCGGCTGCCCGCGACCAGTTCCGCCTCGATCTCGCTTACCGTCTGTCGCAGTTCGCCATCGACGTGCCCCCGCTGCGCGACCGCCGGGAGGATCTGCCGCTCTTGATCCAGGCCGCGGTCAACCGCTGCTGCCATCGCACTGGCAAGCGCGTCCAGGGGATCACGGTCAAGGCGCTCGAAGCGCTCGCAGTCTACGATTATCCAGGCAATTTGCTCGAGCTCGAAAACATCGTGCGCCAACTGGTCTACCTCTGCCCTTCGGGCCGGCCGATCGACGAATCCATGCTGCCCGAAGAAGTCCGGCGGGCGAAAATCCAAAGCCCGCGACCGGAAACGAGTTCCGACTTGAACCTCGAACGGCTGGTCGCTGAAACGGAACGCGCAGCGATCCGCGAAGCCCTGCGCCGCAGCCTCGGCAACCAGTCGGCAGCCGCCCGTCAGCTGGGGCTGTCGCGCAACGGGCTGGCCATGAAATTGCGACGCTTGGGGTTAGGTTAAAAAGATGGATAGAACGAACGAAACCCTTGCTTTTAAACCGCGCGACGCGGCCACCCCCTCGCACTGCCTCAACCGGCGGGCGCTGCGGTGGCAGCGCGCCGGCTGCCTCGCCCTCGGCCTGGCGCTCGGCAGCTGTGTCCAGCCGCATGCTCCGTTCGACTCGGTCCAATACTTGCGCGAGCAGTACAGAGCGCACTTGAACGCTGACCTTGCCGCCAAAACCATGGTCCCCTTCGAGCTCGATGCCGAGGTGATCGCGCAGTTTGAGAGCAAGGTCAAACCGTCAGGCAGCGATCACAGCCGAGTCGGCCGGATCTTGGATTTCGTGTTCACCGGCATTGACTTGACGTATGCGCTGGCACCGACCCGCAATGCGGTCGAGACCTTCCACACCCGGACCGGCAACTGCCTGTCGTTTGTCAATCTGTTTGTCGGCCTGGCCCGTCACCTGCGGCTCAACCCCTTCTATGTCGAAGTGATCGACCACCAGCGCTGGGACCATCGCGAAGGCATGGTGGTCAGTCAAGGGCACATCGTCGCCGGGATGCGCATCGAAGGCGAGCTGCGGACTTACGATTTCTTGCCCTACCGCGCCAAAGCGTACAAGGACTTCCAGCCGATCGACGATCTGCGCGCAGCGGCGCATTTCTACAACAACCTCGGCGCGGAAGCGCTGCTCGCGGGGGATGCTGATCGCGCCTTGGAGCTATTGCAGATTGCGGTCCAGATCGACCCTGCCTTCACCAAGTCGATCAACAACCTCGGCGTTTGCCATGCGCGGCGCGGAGAACTGGCTCAGGCAGTGGCGCTCTACAAGCGCGGTCTGGAAATCGACCCGACCAGCGTCCCGCTGCTCAGCAACCTCGCCCGCGCCTACCAGCAGCAGGGCCAAACCGAGCTGGCGGACCAACTGCTGGGAACCATCGAGGGCTTCACCCAAACCAACCCCTTCTTTTTCGTCTACCGCGGTGAGATGGCCCTCGCGGCTGGTGATCTGGCCAAGGCCCTCGATTACATGCGAGAGGCCCTGAAAAATGACAGCGAGCTTCCCGACGTCCACCTCGGTCTGGTCAAGGTCTACATCGCCCTCGGTGAGCTGAGCAAAGCCAAGCATCACTTGGAACGCGCTTTGACCCTCGACGGCACCAATGCCGAGGCGCAGCGCTACGCGCGGATGTTGGCAGGTGGAAAGTGAGGCCAGCCCAGCGAGGGTGCTGGCTTGCGCGGAGCCGCGCGGCGGCCGGGGTGGACTGTGCTTAGGGGCCTGATGTTTTGCGGTCTGGTGGTGACCGCAGGCGGCCTGACGACGGGCTTGACGACGGCGCAAAGCCTACCACCGCAGAGCCCACCACCACCGTCCCAGCGACCCGCAGAGCCAACCGGCAGACCTGCACCGCCGTCCAGCTTGAGCTATGAGCCGATCCGTCAACTCATGGACGCGGACCGCAAGGTCAGGCGCCGAGCCGCTGAACAGCTGGTCGCACGCGGGGATCAGCGGCTGGTCGCGGGCATTGTCGATGCGGTGTTTTTCATTCCAACCCTGCTGCGGAGCGAAGCGCTGGACGTGCTCGCAGCCTTGACCGGAGAGCGGCCGGGCAGGAGCTACTGGCAGTGGGTCGAGTTGGTCGGACGGCGTCCGGAACTGGCCCCCACCCAAGGCCACAGCGCGGAATTTACCGACTACTTCGGGTGGAAAGTCGAGCTTTTGTCCCGCATTGATCCGCGCTACCGCACGATTCTTTACCCCGGGGCGCCAACCCGGATTCGGTTGGAAGAGGTGGTGACCGGTGGGGTGCGGCTCGAAGGGATCCCGTCGCTGGACAACCCGCGCATGGTGGCCGCGGCCGAAGCCACTTGGCTCGAACCCGACGAAGCGGTGTTTGGCGCCGAGCTCAACGGTGAGCAGCGCGCTTATCCCTTGCGGATGCTCGACTGGCACGAGATGCTCAACGATCAACTCGGCGGTGAACCCATCACCTTGAGTTATTGCACGCTGTGCGGGTCGGGGATCCTCTACAAAACCCGCACGCCGAGCGGAACGCCTTACACCTTTGGCACGTCGGGCCTGCTTTATCGCAGCAACAAGCTGATGTTCGATCGTCAGTCCTACAGCTTGTGGAGCAACTTGACCGGTGAACCCGTGATCGGACGTCTGGCCCGCGGCACCATCCGGCTCGAAGTGTTGCCGCTCACCCGCACTACCTGGCAGGACTGGAAACGTCGTCATCCCGCAACCCGGGTGGTGGCGCGCGACGCTTTTGACGGCAGTCCTTACGGCTTCGATTACCGGCCGGGTAAGGCCGATCTCAAGCGCCGTGGGGTGGCGTTCCCGGTTTGGCTGCAGAGCCAGGCGTTACCGCACGACGAAGAAATTTACGCCTTGCGTTTGGGCAGCACCGCCAAGGCATATCCGCTCAAGGTTTTGCTCCAAGCTGGCGTGGTCAATGATCAGCTCGGGGGTGAACCCGTCGTGCTGGTCGCAGACCCGTTAAGCGGTGCGGTCCGGGCTTTTCGTCGGGCGCACTACCAGTTCAAGTCGATCGGCAGCGAGCTCTATGACGAAGCCGGCCGGCGCTGGCAAGTGGGTGAACTGCGGCTCGAACCGACAGCTGACGCAGGGCTGGGGCCCCTCGAACGCCTGCCGGGGCACATTTCTTACTGGTTTGGCTGGTACGCATTTTATCCTGACACCTTGGTCTACGCGGGTGCGCCGAGTGCAGAGCCAGAGCCCTGAGTTGCCCGCTGAGCCGCGGGCCGCGGGACATTAATTATCCATCCAGCAAGTGGACTCTAGAGAAAGAGTCAGCACACCAGGACGTAACCGCGGTAAAGTTGCCTCTGCGCTGTCAAGATGGGGCGTCGAGTTGGGACGCGCGCAAGTCACAGCGTCAGCGCAAGTCACAGCGTCAGCCAATCAGCCCGCGAAGGAGGAGGCCATGCGAAAGCAGAGGGGAAATGAGCCGATCATTACCGCTTGGGCCCTGAGCGTCATGCTTGCCCTCGGGAATGTGCCGGAAAGCACCGCAGCCGACCCACCCAGCACGACCTTTGAAGACACCTCCCGGGTGGTCTTGATCCAGGTGCCGGTGAACATCGTCGCCCGCGACGGCGAACCCATGCGCGGGCTCACCGCGGCGGACTTCACCCTCCTCGATGAGGGTGAGCCACAAAAAATCGCCCACCTCGAAACCATTGATCTGGCTGCATCCCACCCTGACCGGCTGAGCTTGGAGCGCGAGCTGGACCGCTTGCCCGCAGTGGCTCGGCGACATTTTCTCCTGCTTTTCGACCTCTCGTTTTCAACCCCGACCTCGATCATTCGGGCGCGCGAAGCTGCCCACAAATTCGTGCTGCAGTCGCTCCACCCCACGGACCTGGCAGCCGTCGCCACGTTTTCCCTCGACTACGGCCCTCGCTTGCTGGTCACCTTCACCCCGGACCGCGCCCAGCTCAGCCGGGGGATCGCCACCTTGGGCATCCCTGAACTCCTGGCGCGCGGCCGGGTTGCGGACCCTTTGCGCTTTGTGATCTCCGACCCGGTCTTTAGCAGTTCGAGCTTGAGCTTGGAGGACAGCCTGTCGTTTTCGGGAAGCAGCGGCGGCCCGCCGTCAACCCAGGCGCTCTACGACGCTTTTGCCGCAGTCGTCGCCAAGCAAGCCGACCGCGCGCAGAAAGCTTATGAAAGGCAGCGGATCAACGCCTGGTCGCGGTCGATGGGCGACATGGCCCAAGCGCTGGCCAGCGTGCCGGGCCGCAAGCATGTAATTTACTTCTCGGAAGGCTTTGATGGCCGCCTGCTGCTCGGCCGCGAGCCCAATCCCTCCGACATCGAAACCCAGCGCGATCAACGCAGTATCGAGGAAGGCATGATCTGGATGGTCGACAACGACGACCGTTTCGGCAACAGCGGCCTGATGAAAGACGTCAACGAAATGTTGGAGACGTTTCGCCGGGCGGATGCGGTGATCCAGGCGGTCGACATCGGGGGGTTGCGCGCGGAAGGTTCTCCCGCGACGCAAGCGAGCGAATCCGCGCTGGCGGTGGCTAACGTCGGCCAGGACGCGCTGTTTTATGTCGCCCACGAGACCGGCGGCGAGCTCTTCGAAGACGCCAATGAACTGAGCGGCCAGCTCAGCGACCTGCTGCAGCGGACCACCGTGACTTATGTGCTGTCGTTTTACCCCACGGCGCTCAAATTCGATGGCGCCTACCACCGGCTCAAAGTCAAAGCCGAGCTCCCGCGCGGGGCCCGCATGTCGCACCGGCCGGGCTATTTCGCGCCGCGCAGCTTCAAGGACTTGCACCCCCTGGAGAAGGCCCTGATCGCATCGGAAGCGATCGCCAGCGGTGCGCCGCGGCAAGATCTCAAGATCCAAGTGCTGGCCGCACCTTTCCGCGCTGCGGAAAATGTCGCTTATGTGCCGGTGATCATCGAAGTGGACGGCGCCTCCCTGCTCGCTGAAAGCTCGGAGAATACGGTGGGCGTCGAGTTTTATACTTACGCGACCAACCGGCGGGGGGAGATGCAAGACTTTTTCAGTCAGACCGTTCAACTCGACTTGCGTCAAGTCCGCAAAACCATTGCCGCTGGTGGTCTCAAGTACTACGGCCACCTCGAACTCAAGCCCGACGATTACCTGGTTCGGGTTTTGGTGCGCAATGCCCAAACCGGTCGAGTGGGGGTGGAGAGCATCCGCGTTGCGATTCCCCCCTACACCGAGATGCAGCCAGCACTCTTGCCTCCCTTCTTTGTCGAAGAGCCAGGGCGTTGGCTCTTGATCCGCGAAAAGCTTGATGAGAGTCAAAGCGCCAGTGTGGTTTATCCCTTCACCGTCAAAGGGGAACCCTACATCCCGTCAGCGCGGCCTGCGCTCGGGCGCAACCAAGCTTCCCAAGTGTGCTTGGTGGCCTACAACATGGGTGACGGCGAAATCGAGCTGCGCGGCACCGTGGTCGGGCCGGACGGCAGTCCGCTCGTAGGGGGCCAGCTGGCCCTCGTCGAGCGCACGGTCACCGGCATTGTGGGCGTTGACAAGCTGCTCGCTTCCTTCAACCCCAAAGGCATCAAAGAAGGCGAGTACACCCTGCAGGTGCAGCTCACGAACCGCGCCACCGGGACCAGCCAAAGCAACTCCATCCCGTTCGTGGTCAATTGAGACCAGCAGCAAATCGCACGTGAGAGTTTCTCTCGTTCTTGCTTTTGCCTTTGGCCTGCTCTGCGGCATCGCGGGCCTGTTGGCGGGCCAGTTGCTGTTTTCAGCGGTGACTCAGCCGGCAGCTGAGACGCAGCACCTGGATCCGCGGGCCAGCGGTCTGCCTTGGGGTTGGCTCGCTTTTGGTTACACCGCTCAGGCTCTGTTCATGGGACGGATGCTGGTGCAGTGGGTCGCCACGGAAAAGAAGAAAGCCAGCGTGGTGCCGGTGCTTTTCTGGTGGCTCAGCCTGTTTGGTGGAACCATGCTGACCCTTTACTTTCTCCGCCGCGGCGATCCAGTGGGCCTCGTCGGCCAGATCTTTGGTGTCGTCGTCTACACCCGCAACCTGATCTTGATCGCCCGCCAACCGAGACAAGCGGCGGAACCCGAAGTTTAAAGTCCTACCTCGGACCTAGCGGTGCCGTCGCCGTCGTCGTCCACGGGACGTACGTGTGGGGACTGGGGGCTAGACACCCTCCGGCTACCCGATTGGGCGGAAACCGTGAAGCACCCGCCGTCGACCCTTGATCGCACCCAGGTGTCGCCTCGCTGGTGCTCTCGAGTTGCGGCATATCAGAGCGGACCTGGTGACGTTCAAATCGGGAGCTGGCGAACCCGAATGCGCGACTCTTCGACAATGACGATCGAGCCTTGCTCCAAGGCACTTTCACAAGTCGCAAGAACGACAGCAAGGCGCTCTATGACGTGCGACGTGCGAGTATTGCTCAGGCGAAACAGGACAACGGTGGCCCGACGTTCTCCAGTTAGCGCGAGGATCTCGCCAAAATCCAGATCAAAAGTGAGGATGATCCGTTGCTCAGTGATCGCTTTTAAGAAAATCTCACGATCAGGAAGACGGTGAAGATCCTCATCGCGAAGATTGACCGTTTCATAACCTTGAAACCTCAGCCAGTTGATGACACCCTGGGCAACTCCCATGTCAGCGAGAAAGCGCAGCGGTTTCACGCGATCATCACCTGTTCCTGGGTTAGCCAGGCTGCATAGGCCAGGGCCTGCTGCACGTCTTCACGCTCGAGGTCGGGGTAGTCCTGGAGAATCTCCTCGACCGTGGCGCCGTGCGCGACCTGCCCCACGATCACCGAGACCGGGATTCGCAGGCCCCGGAGGGTGGCTCGTCCGCCGAGGATCTGCGGGTTGAAGGTGATGCGTTCAAACATCTGAGTGCCTCCTTGGCTGCCATTCTAACGCTACTCGTTGGCGATTAGCGTGAGCTCAGGCTTGGCAGACGAGCTGCTTTTGCGGTGCAGCCGCCTTTGCGGTGCCAGCCACCCCAATTTTGCGGCCAGGACGCTCTGCCCACGTAGTACGGCAGGTGTAGCGATACATTGGCGAGGGTTATCGATCCTGAAGTGACCGTGTGCTCCGCTTTCGTGAACCGCCTAGTGCGGACCCGCATGCCAGGTGGTGTGGGGGCTGGGGGCTAGACATCCCGGCTACCCGATTGGGCGGTGGCCTTCCTTTGGCTGCAGGCGGAGTGAGAGGTTGCACCCGATCGCTGCGGCGTACCGCTCCAAAGTTGAAAGTCGGATGTCGCCAGCGCGACTCTCGAACCGGCTAATCGCCGATTTTTTGGTATCCAGGCGCTCTGCTACCTCCTCTTGCGTCAGGCCGGCCCGCTCCCTCGCTTGACGGAGTAGTACACCTATCTTGAAGGCCGAGTAGCCTGTCTCTAGACCTTCTACAAAATCTGGGTCGTGTTGTGCTCGTCGATTTACATAGGTGGCGAGGTCACTCATAGCGCGATCTCCTTCTCAGGTACTCTTGACGACGTGCCTCCGCGATATCGATCTCGCGGCGCGGTATCTTCTCACTCTTCTTCGCAAAGCCATGGGCGATGACCAGGGTGCCAGGAGGTACGAAGAAGTGCCGTCGCCGTCACCGCCCACGGACGTACGTGTGGGGACTGGGGGCTAGACACCCTCCGGCTACCCGATTCGGCAGCCCTTCACTGATCACGGAACCCCTCGTCGGTCAGAGGTGAAAAATCTCGAGATCGCCCCATTGGGCCTTTAGGTACTCGACCACCAGTCGTCGGTGGCAGTGGTGTGGCTTGTCTTCGCTGCAGAGAAGGCACGCACCGTCGACGGCGTCGCGCGGAATGGTCTCTTCGATTCGGCGACTCGCCATCAGATCAAGAAACCGCCTCTCGTACTCCGCCCACTGACCCCCTTTCTTCTTGTATGCGTCGAGCAGATCCTGCGTTGGTGCTAGCTCGGGTCGGTGGGCATAGTCGATCGCGGAGATTGCCTTGAGGAAGTAGCGAAGGTCGTTCTTCTTCGCGAATCCCGCGAGCTGCGAGACGTTGTTCAGTCGGACGTCGAGGACCTTCTTCACGCCGGCCTTCTGGAGTCGCATGAAGAACGACTCCGCGGTGGTCTTGGTGAAACCGATCGTGTACACCTTCATCGTTGCCCCCTGTGAAGGGTTAGACCGCGCCCTCATGCAACGACCTTACGAGAGCGTACTTGACGTGGCTTTGCCCTCGGGCTTGATAGTTCCTCTCGCACGACCTGTCGTACTGCATCAATGACCGAACGCTGCTGGATGAATGCGAGCAAGGCGTCATTCATCAGTGTTTGGTAGTTTCCGGTTCCGGCGCGCTCGACTTCTGCGCGAAAGTAGTCGATGACAGAGTTGTCAATGCGAATAGAGATCTTCGTCTTTCCTGGTTCACTAGGAATGACGGGACCGCGCTTTGCACTGGAGAAGTCAATATCGCGGTACGGCTCAGCGGCGACGTGTTTCATACTTCTTCCTTTGCGGCTTGTTGGCCTTCCAAGATGAGATCACTCGGTAAATGTCGGGTTCGCGATGCGTGTACACGACTACGAGCAGTGCGCCCGTAGCACTCAAGCCGAGCGAGACGAAGCGCTGTTCGCCAAAGGAGTCAGGGTCTTCTCGAGTGAGCGCGTAGTCGTCAGTGAGTACGGTAGCCGCTTCGGCAAAGGCGACGCCGTGCTCCCGGAGGTTGGCTTCGGCTTTCTTCGGGTCCCAGTCAATGTACACGCTGAATACTGTATGGACAAACGTCTGCCAAGTCAAGTGGCCGATGCGGCTTTGGTTGGTCGAGAAAGCGAGCAAATATTTGGTGCCGCCCAACGCTATGGCGATAAGCGGCGGGCGCGCTAGCACCCAGACACCCCCGGCTACCCGATTGGGCGGTGGCCTTCCTTTGGCTGCAGGCGGAGTGAGAGGT
>CAZCOV010000156.1:0-2920 GCA_964499975.1 uncultured Thermoanaerobaculia bacterium | reverse complement strand
GTCACTCATAGCGCGATCTCCTTCTCAGGTACTCTTGACGACGTGCCTCCGCGATGTCGATCTCGCGACGCGGTATCTTCTCACTCTTCTTCGCGAAGCCATGGGTGATGACCAGGGTGCCAGGGGGTACGAAGAAGCCAAGCAGGCGAAAGATGTCGCTGCCATGCTGAGCGCGTATCTCCCAGAGGTCTTCTGTGCCGCCAAGCTTCTTGAAATACTGTGTCGGCACGGATTCGAGCTCCTCGACCAAGCGAAAGACCCAGACGATCTTCTGCGCCTGCTTACCGGGAAGCGAGTCGAGGAACTCCTCGACGGGAGAGTGCCCGCTGGGTGACCGGACAGCTCGCGGTCGATTGATTGAGCGGCATATGATGAAGTAGGAGGCAAGAAGAAGATGGCGACTATCGATGACCAGCTACTGAAGGCCGCCACCGCTGGCGACCTAGCCGGGGTCTCCCAGACGCTCGAACAGGGCGCGAACGTGAACGCCAAGGACGAGTACAACAACACTTCGCTCAACTGGGCCGCGCTCTGCGGACATGCGGAGGTCGCGAAGCGACTGCTCGAGGCGGGAGCCGATATCGAGAACCAGGGGAGCGGCGGCGGCATGACGCCCCTCGCGAATGCCGCAAGCCGCGGTCATTTCGACGTGGCGCAGATTCTGCTCGATCAGGGTGCCCGCGTGACCAACGACTTACTCTCGATCATCCAGACGAAAGTCAACATCCTCGAGGAGAACTGCGAAGCGGGGATGGTCACCGAGGAAGGTGTTACGCATTGGAAAGGGGTGCTGGATTTCTTCATCACGCAGCGGATGAAGCAGGACCTTCCTGACCTCGTCCCTCACCTATCCTCGACCGATCCCGCCGAGCGGAGGGGGGCCGTAACCCAGGTGGCCGAGGCGGCGCAACGCGGTGTCGACGTCACCGTTGTCGCCTCCCCCCTTCCGGCCCTGCTCTCCGATGCTGACCCGGACACCCGCGGGCAGGCTGGTCGCGCGCTCGCCTATCACCTGTCCCGCGTCGGCGACTGGCCCCAGATCCGCGAGATCCTTGCCTCCACCGATGTGCGGCTCCGCCTCGCGGCGAGCGAGGCGCTGATCCGGGCCGAGCCGTCCGACGCTTCGTTGGTCCAGCCCCTCGGTATCCTCTTGCAGGACGGCGACGCCGAAGTCCGGAAGACCGCCGCCATCGCCGTGGCAACTCTGCCCAAGAAAGGAATCGACGCCATGTCCCTGCTGGCGCGGATGATCGAGCTCCTGGCCGACACCGATGGCAACGTCCGCCGCAGCACCGCGTTCGCGTTCTCACTGTGGAGCAAGCGCGGGTTGCACGACTACTGTTCACCTGCGTTACCGGCGCTTCGCTCCATGGCCGAGCACGACGACAACGAGGCGGCGCGGCATTTTGCGGCCCAGGTGGTCGCGGCGGCAGAGGGCGCGCCGTGAGATCGGGCTTCCCCAGGGGTTGGCGACCAGCAGAAACTGTGGCGTCCGCCCATTTCAGAATCTGTGCCAGGGAGTGGCGCCGCTCGATTCCAGACCTGGAGTGAGACCCAGCGCATGATCACCGGCGACATCAAAAACCAAATCGACCGCATCTGGGACGCGTTCTGGTCCGGCGGCATCTCCAACCCCCTGGAGGTGATCGAGCAGATCACCTACCTGCTGTTCCTGCGCCGGCTCGACGACCTGCACACGCTGGAGGAGAACAAGGCCAACCGGCTCAAGAAGCCGAGTGAGTCGGCGCAGCTTGCTGCGTGATCTGGCGGCGCTCGAAGCCAAGCTTGATCTTCCACGAAGGCGACACCCGGCTCGTCTACAAGCCGAGGAAGCGCTTGTGACAGACCCGCGCCACAACTTGCGACAGACTTGTGCCACCACTTGCGACATGGCGTTGCGATGCGGAGTTCGGGCCGAGGTGGCGCAGGCCAAGCAAGCCGCCGCCCAGCCAGACACGCACGACTACTCTGAGGCCGCAGTTTGGGCCCGGCTTTGCGGTGCCAGCCACTCCGATTTTGCGGCGCGAAAACGTCAAACGCGGGTCAGCGCCGCGCGTCCAAGACGAGGCTCACTGGCTGGCCAACGCGGATTGTACCGGTTTGCACCACCGTTCCATAGACGCCCGCGTTGTTCTTGTTCAGCCGGACGACTGTCTTCAGCACCCGCTTGTCTTGTGTGCCGGTGTCCGGATCGAGGTTGATCATCCTACATCGCACGTCGCGCACCGTCACGCTCACGGCTGGCCTTGGCTCGCTGTTTGCCGAACGCCAGTGTCCCGCCAACCCACCCATCCTCGAGAAACGGCTCGCGGTCGCGAGTCTCGAGCACAATGTTGGCTCGGAAGCGCCGGCGATCGAGGTTCACTCCCGCCTCGTCACCGATGCCAGCAAGGGTCGCCAGGCTAATCACCGATACCGAGGCATGATCGAAGATCCCGTGCTTGAGCTGCATCAATTCCACGCTGCTTCCAAAACGCTCGGCGACCTCGCTCTGTAGCTCTACTCTGCGCGTCCGGTGGTAACACCGAGCGTGACTAGCTAGGCTAGGACTTCGCTATCTTCGAAGGTTTCGACTTGCCAGAACTGTTGAGGGCGACCGCTTGGCGAACGAGCGCCTTGAAGGCGGACTCGTCAACTGCTTCTCCTTCGTGGATGTCGATCGCGCGGCGTGCGTTGCCGTCGAGACTCGAGTTGAAGAGACGGGCCGGATCCTTCAGAGACGCGCCCTTGGAGAAGGTAAGCTTCACGACATGCTTGTAGGATTCGCCAGTGCAGATGATGCCGTCGTGCGACCAAATCGGAGTGCCCATCCACTTCCACTCCTCGACGACATCCGGGTCTGCTTCCTTGATGAGCTTGCGCATTCTGCTGAGGGTTTCCCCGCGCCAGTCCCCAAGTTCGGCGATTCTTTTCGAGATGA
>CAZCOV010000155.1:0-13597 GCA_964499975.1 uncultured Thermoanaerobaculia bacterium | reverse complement strand
AAGAAGCCACAGATCCTGAGCAGTCACCGTTTTCCTTGAAGTTCACCGGCCACGAGCGGGACGAAAATGGTGACGTCCCGAAGGGCGTGCTCGACTACATGAAGGCGCGGTACTGCAGTCCGATTTTGGGGCGGTTCCTGAGCCCGGATCCGGTGTTGGGGGATCCGCGCAAGCCCCAAAGCTGGAACCGTTACGCCTACGTCCAAGGCAACCCCATCAATTTTGTGGATCCTGAGGGTCAGTGGTCGTTCAGGACTCTCGCCCGCGCCAGGAACTATGTCCAGGACCTCAAAGAAACTACCAACGCGAATACCGCTGGGGATCTTGCTCAACTTTGTGGTGGGGAGTGGAGGAGACACTCTGCTCCTGGTGGTTGAGCCATTGCGGGCGGGCGAGGCCGTCGGCACGGCAACAGGTAGCGGGGCGTTGGCGGACGGCGTTGCGCTGGCGGGTGGCGTGCGGACGTGCGGACGTGCCAGGGTTGCCAGGGACGTGCTGAAGCTACCCTTGCTGCGGATCGGCCAACCGCCTTAGACTTTCGTGCCGATGTGGAACCCAACGCAACAACAGCTCTGTTACGCCTACATGAAGTTCGCCCGCGACCTGGACACGCGGTTCACGCTGCTCCTGCGCACGGGCCGGCTCTCGAAGTGGTATAGCCAAATCGGCGGGGAAGCGACGACGGTCGCAGCAGGTCTGGCGCTCGGGCGCGGCGACGCGCTGTGTACGCTCCACCGCGACTTGGGAGCCATTTTGCCGGTCTACCTTGACCCTGCCCGCACTTTCCCCGGCTTCGGCTTTGGCGAGCCTGACCCCTTGCGACCCGAGCCAGAAGAACTGCTCTACCGGCTCTGCTGTCAGCTGCTCGGCCGTGCTGAAGGCTTCTCGCAAGGGATCGAGCGTTCGTTCCATTATGGATACTTGGCCCCCGAGCACGGCATCCTCCACCTCGGCATGATCAGCCATCTGGGTGCGATGATCCCGGTGGCCGCCGGCTGTGCGTTTGCGCTCAAACAATCGGGCTCGGACCGGCTGGCGATCAACTTCATCGGCGATGGCGGGACCTCGACCGGCGATTTCCACGAAGGTCTCAACATGGCGGCGGTGTGGAAGCTGCCCTTCATCCTGGTGTTCGAAAACAACCGTTACGCTTTTTCAACCCCCACCGCGGCCCAGTATGCAGCAGCCCAGCTGAGTGATCGCGGGATCGGTTATGGCATGGTTGCCGAGACCGTCGACGGCAATGACCCGGAAGCCATGGCCGCGGCCATGGCCCGAGCCGTGGCACGCGCGCGATCGGGTCAAGGTCCGACCTTGCTTGAGGCGATGCTGGGCCGGATGCGCGGCCACAGCGAAGGCGACGACTCGCTCAAAGTCGTCCCCGAGGAGGAGCTCCGGGAATACATGGCGCAAGACCCGGTGCCCGCTTATGCCGATCGCCTCACCGCCCAAGGGGTGTTGTCACCGGAGTTGCGCCAGCGTCTCGAAGCGCGGATTGCGGAGTTGATTGAAGCCGCGATCGAACGGGCGATCGCCGCTCCTGACCCCGCGCTCGAAGTGGGCTGGCGACCGGCTTTGGTGCCGGTGGCCGAAGCCCCGCGCGAGGCGAACGGAAGCGCCGTCCCGAGCAACAACCCTAGTGGTGAGGAAGCAGCTTATATCGATGGCGTTCACCAAGCGCTCCGTGAAGAAATGGAGCGCGACGAGAAAGTGGTCCTGATGGGCCAAGACATCGCCCAGTTCGAAGGGGCTTTCCGGGTCACGACGGGCTTTTGGCAGCGCTGGCCCGACCGCGTGCTCGACACCCCGATCGCCGAAAGCGGGACGCTGGGCATTGCTGCTGGCGCTGCGCTCTTGGGCTATCGTCCGGTGGTCGAGATGCAGTTCGGGGACTTCATCAGTTGCGGCTTCAATCAGGTGGTCAATGTGATCGCCAAGCTCTTCTACCGCTGGCAACTCCCCTGCCCGGTGGTGATCCGTTTGCCGGCTGGCGGCGGCGTGGGCGCGGGCCCCTTCCACTCGCAAAACCCCGAAGCCTGGTTTGCTCACGTCGCAGGTTTGAAGGTGGTGTGCCCGGCCACGGCCGAAGACGCCAAAGCCCTGCTCAAGGCGGCTATTCGCGACCCCAATCCGGTGATCTTCTGCGAGCACAAATACCTTTATCGGCGCATCAAAGCCGTGCTCCCCGGACCCGACGAGGTCTATCCGCTGGGTCAAGCTGCCGTTCGGCGAGAGGGCAGCGACATCACTTTGATCGGCTATGGTGTCTCCACCTGGCTCTGTCTCGAAGCTGCTGGGCTGTTGCAAAGCGCTGGATTTGCGGCCGAAGTGGTGGACTTGCGCACCCTGGTTCCGCTCGATGAGGACACGATCTTGCAGTCGGTCAAGAAGACTGGACGCGCGCTCGTGGTCCACGAAGCGCAGGGCACCGGCGGGTTTGGCGGTGAAATCGTGGCCCGCATTGCCGACCGCGCTTTTTCTTGGCTCGATGCGCCGGTGCGCCGGTTGACGTTTGCGGATCGGCCGGTGCCGTTCAACAAGAAGCTGGAGCAAGCCTTAGCTCCCTCCGCAGAGGCGGTGGTTCAGGCAGCGAAGGAACTGCTCGGCTTTTGACGTTTTTTAGGTTTGGGACCGCGCAGGAATGAAGCGGACCTGGAAGAGCTTGGGCCAGAGCTTGCCGGTGATCCAGAAAGTCTGGCTGACCGGATCGTAAGCGATCCCGTTCAAGACGTCGGCGCGCTGGCTTTCTTCGGGCGTGAGCAAACCCGAAGCGTCGATCACCGCGTTGACTTTACCGGTCTGAGGATCAATCCGCACCAGGAAATCTTGCTGCCAGACGTTGGCGTAAATCTGCCCCTGGGCGACTTCAAGTTCGTTGAGCTGAGACACCGGATGCCCGTCCAAAGTGACAGCCAAGGTGGAAAGCGCGCGGAAATCCGTGGGATTGCGCAAGGTGAGGACGTCGCTGCCGTCGCTCATCACGAGCCGACGGCCGTCGTGGGTCAGCCCCCAGCCTTCACCGGGGTAAGTGTGCTGGTCGACGATCTCGAGCGCGGTCAGTTCGAGCACCAGCGCAATCCCTTCCTGCCAGCTGAGCAGGATCAAGTGATCGCCAAAAAGCGCTAGCCCTTCACTGAACAGACCTGGGTCGATGGCCCGGCGGAGGAGAACCCGACCGCTCATCGGATCCACCCGCCGTACGGAAGAGCTGCCGTAAAGCCCGGTGCTTTCGTAGAGGATGCCCCCGTCCCACACCAGCCCTTGGGTGAAGGCTTGCGGGTCGTGCGGATAGGTGGCGATCACCTCGACACGAAGCCGCTCGACCGCGACGTGGTCCTCGACTGGCTCCACCTTTTGCTCCGCCTTTTGCTCCGCTATCTGCTCCACCGGGGTGACTCGCGGCTCAGCAAGGCCTGACGGCGCTGCCGCTTGTGCTGGAGCTGCGGGTTCAGAGTTACCGTCAGGGCTGTTTTGGGCTGCGGCCGAAGGTTCCCCTGTCGGAGTGAAAGCCGGGCAACCCAAGGTCAAGAGTCCCGCCAGGATCCACCATCTTGCCACACTCGGGCAGCGTGAGCCGTGCGCTTCTGTCATGGCCATTGACCCCACGAGTACCCATGCTCGAACCCATGCTCGTGCTCGCAACCTGTCAGCAAGACGGACCAGGCGGGTTCGCGGTCGCAGCTGCCGATCGGGCTGCCGGGTGGTAGGGGAGCCGCCGCACGCAGGGTCGCGGTCGGGGTTTCCTGCCGGGCGGCAAAGCGGGCAAGGTCTGCGCGCAGGGTCGCCACGTGCGCGACCGTTTGAGGATCCGTGGACGCAAGACTCTGCAGGCGGGCGTCGAGGCGGTGCAGTGCTTCCTCCAAGCGGGGACGCAGCCCGGGTGCCAGTTCTTGCCGGGCCAGCGCGAGCAGGTGGTCGACGATCACCCGCTGGACCGTGCGGCGCACTTCAGCGTGACGCTGAGTCTCTGCTGCACCCGGCGCTCCGAAGCCCTGGTCGATCAGCGCCTGGATCGTCTCTTCAGCACTCGGCAGTTCCGGATCTCGTCGGTTGAAGTCGATCAGCCGGGCCAGGCGTTGCGGCACGAGCAACTGCTCAACCACCTGTTGGGCGGCGCTCGCTGCCGCTCCCAGCGCATCAAAGGCGGGCAAGGCCGCAGCGCCAGCAAAGAGTTCGAGGTGGCGAGGTGACGCAAAGGGTCGCGGGGCCAGCAGGGTCAGGACCGATTCTGGGAGGTCCAACTCGGCCGGATCGAGGATGCTGAGGATGACGCGCAAAGCTTGTCGCTGGCGCGGAGCGTCGATAATTCGGGTGGGCCATTGCCCATCGCCGCGGACCGCATAGTTGTACTCCATCCCGCCGACGACCTTGACCGCGGCTTCGAGCTGGTAGCGGTGGTGGAAATAAACCGGGGCGAGGATTTCTTCGAGCTCGGCGAGCGGACGTCCTGGCCGCAAATTCCGCTCACTGAAACGGGCCAAGGCTTGCCGCCGGATCGCGAGCGCCAGTTCGAGCCCAGCCACTGGATCCGGACCGTTGTCCCACATGCTGGCGCGGGGATCTGCGGCACCGAGCGGCCGCGCGTCTTCATCGGTGAGAAAAAGTAACCCGCGGGCCAGCCCGTCAGCAACGATCTGCGCCAACGCAGCGCGTTCATCGCTACCCGGCGGGAACTCGCTGTAGGCATAGCGGATGCAGTGGACGTCCCAGGCGCCCACCCCTGTGGCATAAGCCTGGCTGAAATCGAACTCTCCGGTGGGCGAGAGCGTGATGAGCGGTGCGGGGTAGTCCATCACCGACGCCCGGCCGTAAGTGCTCGCGGCAAAGTTGTGGGCTAACCCCAACGCATGCCCGACTTCATGCGCGGCGAGTTGACGGATGCGCGCCAAGGCGATTTGCACCGGATCGTCGGGTCGACCGCTGCCGGTGTGGTCGGTTCCGAGCAGCCCTTCGAAGAGCAGCCGGTCATGCCGCACTCGCTGCGACCCCAAATTGACGTGACCTTTGAGCATCTCGCCGGTGCGCGGATCATAGACCCCGCCGCCAAACGACCAGCCGCGGGTCGACCGGTGAACCCATTGGATCACGTTGTAGCGGACGTCCAGGGGATGAACGCCGGGGGGCAGCAGTTCGACCCGGAAGGCATCGATGAAGCCGGCCTGGTCAAAGGCTTCGGCCCACCAGCCTGCACCCTCGACCAGAGCGCTCCGCACGGACTCTGGCGCACCTGAGTCGACGTAGTAGACGATCGGTTTCTCAACCCGCGAGCGCGGAGCTTGCGGGTCGAGCTTTTTCAGTCGGTGGCGCAACAGCCACTGCTGGCGCAAGGGTTGCTCGAGCGGGACGGCATAGTCGAGAAAATCCAGGCTCAAAAGCCCGACCCGCGGATCCAGCTCGCGAGGCTCGAAGCCCGGTGGCGGCAAGCGGACCAACGACTGGTGCAAAATCAGCGTCACAGAGCCGCCCGAAGGCGCGGTCTTGGTCACCAGGGGACCGGGATTGCGGCTGGCAAAAGTGAGCGTCGCTTCGAATTCAAGGTTGTCCGGGAAGGCAAGGCAGCTGGCGAAGTCGATGGCGCTCCGCGCGAGGTCGAGAGTGAAGGCGCCTTGCTCTGTGGTTTCAAGCGTCGAGATGATCCCATGGGCATCGCGGAGCAAAAAGGAAGTGAGGTCCACGAGCGCGCGGCCGGTGGGATCGAGTGCCGCGACCGCCTCGCCCCACAGCACGGAAGTGGCAAAGGACTCATCGACCGCCTGGCGTTCGGCGGGATTGTCGCTCCGGGCGCGGAAATCCAAGTTGGGCTGTTCGAACAAAACCCGTGGACCCATGCGGCGCAAGGTCAAGAGCCGCCCGCTGTCGAGCTGGCCGCGATCGAGTCCGACCGGATTCGATCCCAACCCGCGCAGCAAGCCTTCGGAATAGATGACCTGCAGGATTTCGCCGCGCGGCCCTTGGGGGGGCGGCAGCTCCAGCCAGATCTTGCCGCGTTCGCGATCGAAATAGAGGTCGAAAAGCCCTGATTTCTTTTCCAACCCCTTGACTTTGTCGGCAATGCGGGGCAAGGGAGGCTCGCCGCTCGGCAGGGGTGGCTGCTTGCCCCATGCGGCTGCCGCCACCCCTGCGCCCAGCACCCAGCCAATCAGCACGCCCCGCGACCAAGGCGCGCCCCCAGCCTTTCCTGGCGCTGAATTCCTTGCGAGTCGAGTCACGCGGTCAATCGTTCCTTCTTGGGGTTGTCCTGCGGGTTGCCGCCCTGCGCGGTTGCTGCGGGCACAGCAGCAGCAGTCTAGCACCTGCAACGCCAGCAACCGCGTGGACCAAACCAGCTAACCAGCTGACCCAGGTAGCGCTGACGCTTGCTGCCAGCGTAAGATCACAACTTCAGCGTCCGATCTGGCTGAGCAATTGGCCCGACCCAAAAGAGAGGTTTGCGATGATCGTTTTATGCGCTAAGCGTTGGGGTAGCTGCGCCCTGGTCCTCATCACCTGTTGCAGTTTACCGACCTTCGCCCAAGACAGTTCCGGTTTTGCCGAACACTTCGCGGCAGTGGTCGGCACTGCCCATGGGATTGCGGCCTGGCGCGCCCAGTCCGCGGTTGCCGCGCAGATCACGGTCCGCTTCGGCGGCCAACTCATGGTGCAGGGCACGCTGCTCTGCGAGACGCAGGGCGGACGGGTGCGGATGGAACTCGCCGACGGCACCGTCTTGCTGTTCGATGGCCATGACGTCTGGACCCATCCTGCGAATTCCCCATTTCAAGGCGCCCGCTTTCACGTGCTGACCTGGCCTTATTTCCTCGCGGTGCCGATGAAGTTGCGCGATCCGGGAGCCGCGCTCGCCAATCTCGGGGTACAACCGCTCGACGCGACGCGGCAACTGCCGGCAGCGCGCCTGACTTTTGCTCCGGGCACCGGTGACAGCCCGGACGACTGGTACGTGATCTACCTCGACCCCACTACCCGACGGGTAGCGGCCATGGCCTATATCGTCACTTTTGGGCGCGACCTCGCCGCAGCAGAAAAGGAACCCCACGCGATTGCGTATGAAGACTGGACCGAGGTCAACGGAGTGTGGTTCGCGCGCAAGTGGGGCTTCTTCAACTGGGATCCCGCACGCGGCCTGGTCGGTGAACCGCTCGGTCAAGCGACGCTCGATGACCTTCGCTTCGTGACCCCGGACCCCCAGGCTTTCGTCAAGCCTGAAGGCGCGCGGCTCGAGCCCTTGCCCCAACCCGCCAATCCATAGCGTTGGGGTATGCCCTGGTACGGACTTCAGCGGGGAATTCGAAAATGATGGCGAAAAAGCAACAGCTGAGCCGGATGTTGATCTGGATGTTGATGTTGATGTTGACGCTGCTGGCGCTGGCCGCGCGCGTCCCGGCGGGGGTGTGGACGCCTGCGGTCACCGAGTCGATTCTTGCGGCGCCGGTGCGCGCGGAAGGCGAAGGACCCTACTCCCAGCTGATCCTCCGCGGGGTCACCGTGATCGACGGCACCGGCTCACCGCCGGTGGGTCCGGTCGACATCGTGATCGCGCAGAATCGCATCGTCCAGGTGCGCAGCGTGGGGCATCCCGGGGTGCCGATTGATCCGGCGCGCCGGCCAGCGCTGGCTCCCGGCGGGCGTGAGATCGACTTGTCCGGGAAGTACGTCTTGCCCGGCTTCGTCGACATGCATGGCCACATCGGCGGCAAGGATCAAGGGACCCCGGCCGAGTATGTGTTCAAGCTCTGGCTCGGCCACGGCATCACCACCGTCCGCGATCCGGCCTGCGGCAATGGGTTGGCATTTTGCCTCGAACACAAGGCCAAGAGTGAACGCAACACGATCACCGCGCCGCGAATCTTTGCCTATGTGACCTTTGGCCAGGGGCGGGACGAACCGTTCACCTCGCCCGACCAAGCGCGGGAGTGGGTGCGTGAAGTGGCCAAGGCCGGGGCAGATGGCATCAAGTTCTTCGGCTACCGTCCGGACATCTTCAAAGCAGCGCTCGAGACCGCCAAGAAATTGGGACTGCGCACCGCTTGCCACCATGCTCAGCTCGACGTCGCGCGGGTCAACGTGCTCGACACCGCGCGTTGGGGTTTGACCACCATGGAACACTGGTACGGGCTGCCCGAAGCCCTGTTCGACGAGCGCACGATCCAAAACTACCCGCTCGACTACAACTACAATGACGAGCAGCACCGTTTCGCCCAAGCTGGACGTTTGTGGGAACAGGCCGCGCCGCCGGGCAGTCCGCGCTTCAACCAAGTGATGGATGAGCTGCTCGCCCTCGACTTCACCATCGACCCCACGCTCACGATCTATGAAGCGAGCCGTGATTGGA
Source organism: uncultured Thermoanaerobaculia bacterium (assembly GCA_964499975.1). Lineage (GTDB taxonomy): Bacteria > Acidobacteriota > Thermoanaerobaculia > Multivoradales > J023 > CAZCOV01. The sequence continues at coordinate 5,268 of CAZCOV010000155.1, read as the reverse complement.
TGCGTGCGCGCCGGGCCGAGTGGCATGACGAGTACACCTTGCCGACGCTGTGGGACTTCTTCCGTCCCAGCCGCAAGGCGCACGGGTCCTTCTGGTTCGACTGGACGAGCGAGGACGAGGTCGCGTGGCGCGAGAACTACCGCCGGTGGATGGCCTTTCTCAACGAATACAAAAACCGGGGCGGGCGGGTGGTCACCGGGTCCGACAGCGGCTTCATCTACAAGCTCTATGGCTTCGACTACATCCGCGAGTTCGAACTGCTGCGGGAAGCGGGCTTTCATCCCCTGGAAGTGCTGCGGGCAGCCACCTTGCACGGGGCTGAAGCGCTCGGCCGTGAGCCCGACCTCGGCAGCGTCGAAGCCGGCAAGCTGGCGGACTTGGTGGTGGTCGCGGAAAACCCGCTGGCCAACTTCAAGGTGCTGTACGGCACGGGCGCGGTGCGTGTGGATGAAAACAACGAGGTGATCCGGGTGGGTGGCGTCCTGCTCACGATCAAGGACGGGATCGTGTTCGACGCTAAACAACTCCTCAACGACGTGCGCCGCATGGTGCGCGAGGCCAAAGAGCGGGAAGGACGCGAGATCATCCAGCCGGGCATGCCCGGTGATCGTCCGCGTCCGCCGGCGGACGCAGCTCCCCCGACTGACCCGAACTTGTGACCGCCATCGCGGTTCCTGGGGTCAGCGCGGCAACGCGCCGCTGAGCCAGAGTGACTGCCAGAGCCAGCCGATCCCGATTTGCGCTAGTCTTAACCCGTAGCGGCAAGCGTTATAGCCCAGGCAAGATCCTGAGGGGGTCAGCTGACGTAATTCATAGTGAGGCAGTTTTTACCGAAACCTTGCCTCGCACGCCAGATGGCGCTACAATGAGGCCAGATGGCGTTCCACTTCTCACAGCAGAGACTGACAGCAACAACGACTGCAACAAAGACTGCAACAGCGACTGCAACAACGACAGCAGCAACGACTGCAACGACTGACCGCCATGACTGACCGCAACGGCAGCAGGAGATCACTTTGAAGGCAAGTATCGTGGAGGTTCTCGGAGGTCAGCAGGCCTTCGAAGAACCGGTGTTCGGCATGGATCAGCTCCAGTCCCAAATCCGGCAAGGATTACCGTATGCCTCCCTCGAGGCAGTAGTCGCCAGCTTCGAGTTGAGCCGCGAAGCGTGTTCAACCGCCCTCCACCTTCCGCTCCGCACCTTGACCCGCCGCAAAAAAGAACGGCGGTTGCGCCCAGACGAGTCAGATCGATTGGTGCGCCTGGCACGCATCCTCGCCCAGGCCGTAGATGTGCTGGGAACCAAGGAGAAAGTCGCGCAGTGGCTGCGGAGGCCTAATCGCGTGCTGGGGGGAGAGACCCCGCTGGCGATGCTCGATACGGACCTGGGGGCGCGCCAAGTGGAAGAAGTTCTGGGACGGATCGAGGCGGGTGTGTACAGCTGAGTGCGACGGCAGCACTGGTTAGAGCAGTACCGATCGGAAAAGCACTGAGCATACCGATAGAGTGAGCAAGTGGCGCTGACCGTTTGGCGGATTGTCGCCGCTCGTTTTGCTGCTCGCGCCTTCGATGGAGAGGGGGCTCGGCGCTACGGCGGACGCTGGAACCCTCGCGGGATCTCGGTTGTCTATTCCGCCAGCACCCTATCGCTCGCGGCGCTCGAAATCCTGGTCCAAGTCGATGCCGACTTAGCGCCCCTGGGCCACGTCGCCATCCCTGCAGAGATCCCCGATGACCTCGCGGCCCGCACCTTGACCCCCGCTGACTTGCCCAGCAATTGGCGCGACTACCCTGCTCCGGAAAGGCTCAAGGCCCTGGGCGCTGAGTGGATCCACGCGCAGGAGTCCGCGGTCTTGATCGTACCTTCAGTCATCGTACCGCGCGAGCACGTCGTGCTCCTCAACCCGCACCACCCTGAGTTCTCCAAGCTCCGCTTGGGGACGCCCGAACCCTTCGTCTTCGATCCGCGCCTGCGCCACTAGCTCAGCTACCCGCTCCGACGCTTCGCCGAACGATGCTTGATCAGCAATATGATACTGCCCGACGGGCAAGCTGATGCAGATCATCCACGAAAAGCTGGGCGACGAAGAACGCTGTCCTTACCTCAAGGCGGAGCGTTCGCAGCTGCTCTACCGGGTGATCCGCGACTGCAGCGCGGACAGCTACCAGCAAATGCTCGAACTCGGCTGGCGACGCTTTGGGCTGATCTTTTTCCGTCCACAGTGCCAGCGCTGCGCGGCTTGCCGGAGCTTGCGGATCGACGTTCAGGGGTTTCGGCCCAACCGGTCGATGCGCCGCACCCTCGAACGCAACCGCGACCTCGAAGTTTTCCTCGAGCGGCCGAGCATGAGCGAGACCCACCTGGAACTCTACGCGCGCTACCAGGCGGATATGGTCGACCGTCGGGGGTGGGACGAAAAGCACGCTTCCGCTGAAGACTATTACTTGAACTTCGTCGAAGGGCAGCAGGATTTTGGTTACGAGTTGCTCTACCTGGAACAGCAACGCCTGGTCGGCGTCGCGCTGGTCGACATCTTGCCGCGGGCGATTTCTGCGGTTTACTGCTACTACGACCCCAGTGCGCGGCAGCGCGGGATCGGGGTCTTCTCAGTGCTCAAACAGATCGAACTGGCGCGCGCCCTAAAACGCCCGCACGTTTACCTCGGCTACCTGGTAGCACGAAACCCGAGTATGCGATATAAAGCCAGCTACCGCCCGCACGAGATCCTGGAGGGTCGTCCGGACTTCGCCGAGCAGCCGGTGTGGATCCGCCAGCCAGAGAATGCGGTCCTGCGAGGAAGCCGTGGATAACCCCCCCGAACCGCCCCCTGACTTGACCGTTCTGTTCGGCGATCCTGCCGACGTTGCTGCGCTACTCCAGGCAAATCATCCGGATCCGCACCGCTTTCTCGGCCCCCATGCCGAAACTTTTGCCGACGAGACCGGCGTGGTGGTGCGCGTTTTCCACCCCGAAGCCAAAAGCATCAACCTGGTGCTCGCGGACGGCTTGACCTTGCGTTTGAAGCCGATCGGCAGCGAAGGGCTTTTCGCGCTGTGGTTGCCCGGCGAAACCGCGGCGCTCGCTTATCGGCTCGAGTTTTCCTTCGCCGAGGGTCCGAGCTGGATCCGCCACGACCCTTACCGCTTTCCCCCGACGTTGGGGGATTTCGATCTCTACCTGCTCGGCGAAGGCACCCACCAGCAGCTGTGGCAAGCCTTGGGAGCGCGTCCGCTGGAAGTGCTCGGGGTAGCAGGCTTTGCTTTTGCGGTGTGGGCGCCCAATGCGCGACGGGTCAGCGTGGTCGGCGATTTTTGCCACTGGGACGGACGGCTCCTCCCAATGCGACGGCTGGGGCTGTCGGGAATCTTCGAGCTTTTTGTGCCGGGCCTTGCAAGCGGCGAGCTCTACAAGTACGAAATTTTGACCGCAGACGGCGCGGTCTTGCTCAAAGCGGATCCCGTGGGCACTTTCGGCGAGGTGCCGCCGGGCACGGCGTCGCGCACTTTTTGCTCGACTTACACCTGGAACGATGCTGCCTGGCTGGCCGCCCGTCGCGCCCGCGACATCCACCGCGAGCCGCTTTCCATTTACGAGGTCCACCTCGGGTCGTGGCGCCGCGACCCCGACGATCCCAGCCAGTTTTTGAACTACCGCCAACTCGCCCCGCAGCTGGTCTTGCACCTAAAGCAACTGGGCATGAACACCTTGGAGCTGTTGCCGATCAGCGAGCACCCGTTCAGCGGCTCCTGGGGTTATCAAGTCTCCGGTTACTACAAGCCGACCGCACGCTTTGGCGATCCCGACGATTTCCGCTTTTTCGTCGACTACTGCCACCAAAACGGCATCGGCGTGATCCTCGACTGGGTTCCCGGCCACTTCGTGAAGGACGCGCACGGGCTGGGTCGTTTCGACGGCACTGCGCTTTACGAGCACCTCGATCCCCGCCTTGGGCTCCATCCTGACTGGGATACCTACATCTTCAACCTGGCGCGCTTTGAAGTGAAAAACTTCCTGATCGCCAATGCCCTTTACTGGTTCGCGGAATTCCACATCGACGGCTTGCGGGTCGACGCGGTCGCCTCCATGCTCTACCTCGACTACAGCCGCAAAGAAGGCGAGTGGATCCCCAATCCGCAGGGTGGTCGCGAAAACCTCGACGCCCTCGCTTTCTTGCGCGCGGTCAACACCGCGGTCAAAGCGCAGGCGCCGGGTTGCTTCATGATTGCCGAAGAATCCACGACCTGGCCTTTGGTCAGCCATCCGGTGGCCGTCGGCGGGCTGGGCTTTGACTTCAAGTGGAACATGGGTTGGATGCACGACACTTTGAACTACTTCGGCACCGACCCGCTGTTTCGCTCGGGCAGCCATGACCGCCTGACCTTTGCCATGGTCTACGAATACAGCGAGCATTACGTCAACCCGCTGTCCCATGACGAAGTGGTCCACGGCAAGCGCGCGCTGCTGGAGAAAATGCCGGGAGATCGTTGGCGTCAATTCGCCAGCTTGCGCACGCTTTTGACCTACCAGTTCACCCGTCCAGGCAAGAAACTGCTCTTCATGGGTTCTGAGATCGCGCCGTCGCGGGAGTGGGACCACGAACTCGCCTTGCCTTGGTACCTGCTGGAAGATCCCGAGCGAGCGCCGTTTTTTCGTTTCCTGTGCGCGCTCGGGCACCTCTACCTCGAGCGCCGTCCTTTGTGGTGGGGCGACCCCGACCCCGAGAGCTTTCAGTGGATCGCCTGCCACGATCGCGAGCGGTCAGTGGTCAGCTATGAGCGGCGTTGCCCCTCGTCTGCAGGAGCTCCGCCAGCTTTCGCCACGCCCGCCAGCGAAAGCGAGCCCCAAGACCTCAAAGAGCGTCTCGAACACTTGGTCATCGTCCTCAACCTGACGCCCGTGCCGCGTCCGGGCTATCGCGTGGGTGCTCCGCGGCCAGGGAGCTACCGGCTACTCTTTTCCTCAGATGACAGCCGTTACGGGGGCAGCAGCTACCCGATCTTGACCGAAGTTGCGACCGAAGACCTGCACGCCGATGGCTTTCACCAGTCCATGGTCCTGACCTTACCCCCCCTGTCCGCCCTGGTTTGGGAACCGCTTCCTCCCGCGGACGCTCCTGGACGGAAGCGCAAGGCGTCCCGCAAGGTGTTATCCTGAAGTTATGGACGAGAACCGCCCTCCCTACCAACTCCACGCACCTGGTGCCGCTGGCCCCGCTCCCTCCTACGAGCTGCCAGCCCACCGCCAAGCTCCGCGCCCGCAGCGCCGGC
>CAZCOV010000154.1:0-13666 GCA_964499975.1 uncultured Thermoanaerobaculia bacterium | reverse complement strand
CCACCCGCACCAGGGCCGTGGACTCCAGCTCCCGGCGGACGCTCGCCCAGGCGTCGGGATCCAGGCCGGTGAATCGCCGGATCAGGTTCTCGAAGGCCCCGCCCTGGAACCAGGCCAGCCACGGCAGCACGGCCTGCGCTGCCTCACTCAGCCGCGACGCTGAAAAAGCGAGGGACGCCCGCAGCGAGCGGTTGCGGCCCTCCTCGGCGCCGTCGTCGGTCGAGCAGCGGCCGAACGCTGGTCCGCGGATCGATGAAGCCGGAGTCGAGAGGTCGGCTGACGATCAACAGCAGGCGCAAGGGCAAGCGCAGCTCCAGCGTCTGCAGAGGCCGCGTACCTTCGAGCTGGCGGCGGATCGACACCCCGCGGAAAGCCAGCGGACCCCGCTCGTCGCGCATCAGCTCCCAGGGCTGCACCAGCACCTTGGGCTCGGCCGTGCCCAGGGTCAGCAGCACCGGGTGGCCGTCCTTTTCTGCCGCGAGCAGATTGCGGTAGACGTTCGTCCCCTCGACAGTGCCAAAAGCCGCGTCGAAGAGCGCGCTGCCCCAAGCGTCGAGCCGGGTCTCGACGGCATGCGCCCGCGTCCGGGTGCCGGCACCGACGAACTCGTGGTACTTCTCCAGATACCAGCGCAGCTCAGCCGCGTCCTGGTCGGAAAGCGGGGGTCGGAGCACGAACGGTTTCGACATCTGTCCATCGGACTCCACCCAACGGGCACTAAAAGACCCGGCCGGCCCGGCCGGAGCAGCGGGATCAGCGGTCGGGTGTTGGATCACGAGGCGTATAGCATAGGGCGTCATGGGGTTCCTCCATAGAAGTCGTTCGCTGGAGTTAGACCCGCGCGCCAGGAAAAGGGGGTATTGCCTCGAGGAAGGACTCACACTGCCTGGCGGCGATCTCGCGGGCCTGGGTGCATCTCCTCAGGCAAGACGGCGTCGCGATGACGGCGCAGCCACACGGTGTCGAACCGGGCGCTCTGGTCAACCGGTTCGACACCGTGTCCGCGCATCAGGAACCGGCCTGTACCGTCCGGGGCAACGTGCGTCGACAGCGCGAGCAGGGTGGGGAAAAAAGGCCGGGGAGGCCCGGCCTTTTTGGCTCACCCGGACGGTGAGCGTGAACCCAACAAGGACTTATGGGGTGTAGGTGATCACCAGCTCCGGTTTGTTGCCGGCCGCAGCTTCACCCGAGTAGAAGCCCATGTAGTCCGTGCCCAGGTCGTCGTTGTCGTCCAGCGTGAAGTAGACCTTGAACTGGGTCACGCCGGTCTTGTTGACGGCTCCGCGGCCGGTGGCATTGAGCGTGCCGGTCGAGAAGGTGCCGTTGGTCGTGGCGTTGCTCATCGACGCTACCCCAGTGGCCGTGGCCGCTGCCTCGAAATCGCTCCCAGCAAAGGCGTTCGCGCCGCCGAAACCGCCGGTGCGGATGTCGACGGTGCAGGTGCCGTGGGTCGAGAACGGGCTGGTGCCCGAGACCGTGCCCCGCTTGAGGCGCAAGGTCGCTGCCGTGATCGTGGCGGTGTCCGGGATCGATGAAGTGTCGAACGAAACCAGCGTTTTGTACTGGGTATCGTCGCTGAAGTCGCCGACCCTGAGCGAGGCCGTGGTGTTGTCGGTCGAGTTGCCGCCGCCACCGACGTTCGAGGTCTCGGTCGACTCCCACAAACGACCGTCTTCGGAAGCGGTCGAGGTGAACGTCACCGTCACCGGACCGCCCGGCGCGGTGTAGCTGCCGACCAGTTGAACGCCCGAGTAGGCCGCAAAGCCGTAGAGCAGCACGTGGTAGGTGCCGGCCGACGGGGTCGCGAAGGAGCAGGTTTCGCTGTTGGTCGCGCTGGTCGACGAGCAGTCGAAGGTGGAGGTGGTCGGCGGGCTGCCGAAGCGGACGTAGAGGTCCACGTCGCCGGTGCCGCCCGAGGTCACGAACGACAGGTTGGTGGCGCCGGAGGGCACGCTCATGGTGTAGAAGGTATTGCTACCCGTCGCGCCCGAGAGGCCGGTGACGGGCACGCCGTTTTGCAGCACCGTGCCAGTCGAGTTGATGGTGATCGAGATCTGGGCCGAGCCCGGCAAGCCACCCGAATCGGTCACCGAAGCGGTGATCGTGTGGGAGCCGACCGAGAGCGTCGAGGTCGAGAAGGACGCGCCCGAACCGATCGAGCCATTGATCGACGAGGTCCACGCCAGGTTGGCGGAAATGGTGCCGTCCTGGGTGTCGGTCGCCGTGCCGGTGAAGTTGACCGAAACCCCCTGGTTGAACGAGGAGCCGTTGGCCGGTGCGGTGATGTTCACCACCGGCGCGGTGTTGCCGCCGCCCGAGCCGATCGAGGCCGAAGCGTAGCTCTTGCTCACGCCGCACTGGTTGACTGCCCGGATCTGCAGGGTGTGGCTGTTGCTGTCGGGCGCGGTGTAGCTGGTCGAGGTCGAGGTCCACAAGAGGTTGTCTTGGGAGAGCGCACCGTCGACCCACAACTGGTATTTGCGGGCGGTGTTGTTCTCGTCGCCGTCACCCCAGTAGATGTCGGGCGCGGTCCAGGTGACCGAGTAGTTGAGGCCGCCGGTGTTGCTCGCGTTGGTGGCCGGCGCGGTGTAGGTGGGCGCGCGCTCGCTCCAATGCGTGGGCTCGGAGCAAACCTTCGACGCCCACACGTCTTCGTCAGCGCCTTCGCGGCGGTCGGTCCAGGCCGCGTAGGTGACACCGTTGACCACATCGTTCCAGGTGTAGTCGCCCCACTGCATGGCGGCATTGGCACCCGCACCCGACTCGTCAGTCGGCGAGTTGGTGATCTGGTACGGCGTCGAGAAAGTGGCACCGCCGTCGATCGATTTGGTCACCACGTAGTGGACCTGGGTCTTGCGCGGGGTGATCGAAGAGGCGCCCGAGTTGGTGCGGTAGTAGCTGATGTAGACGTCACCATTGGCGGGATCGACCGACAGCGAGGGATAGAACTCGTCGGTGAAGTCGTCCGAGAAACCATCGGTCAAATTGCGCGAAGTCCAGGTCCAACTGGTCGGGTTGGTGCGGTTGTTCGGAGTACCGATCAGCAGGTAGACGTCGTTGTTGCAGGTGGTGTTGCCGTTGCAACCCGGAGCCGTGCAGCTGCTCGACAGGTCGTTCCACGTCACATAGATGTTGTTGCGGAATGCCGAGCTGGCGTGGGTGTCGGTCCCGGCCTGGGGATAGCGGTAGACCTGACGGCTGCAGGTCGACGGAATCGGCCACTCGAAGGTGCCGGCGTTGGTGATGTTGGCCAGCTTGGTGGCCGCGCCCCAGCTGCTGCCGCAGTTGGTGGTCGTCGTCTGATAGACGCCGCCCGGGGTGCCATACTGGGTGAAGAAGTTGTGGGCAGTGCCGTTGGTCGAGATCACGATCGCCGACCCGATGGTCGAACCGATGCCGGTCGACACTTCGGTGAAGCTCTGGCAGTAGGGGAAGGTGGCACCGGTCGAGGTGGCCACGTACTGGGTGCCGCTGTGGTGACCGAGGTAGATCTTGTTGTAGCAAGCACTCGACGAGTTGCTGTCGATCGCGTGATCCTGACGATCGCGGTTGGCGCCGATCGTGAAGCCGCAGTCGCTCCAGGTCGCGCCGTTGTCGGTCGAGTAGAGCAGCCGGCTACCAAACCCGCCACCGGCGGCGCTCACCAAGGTCGAGTGATAGGCCACGTTGGTCGGCGTGCCGCTGACGTTGGTGCGGGTGTACTGCGTCACGGGATCGCAGCAGTTGCCGGTAACCGCCACGTCGCCGCCGGTCCAGGTCCCGCCCCAGTTGCTCGAACGGTTGAGGTCGTTGCCGGTGACGCCGTCGTAGTCGTTGGAAGTGACGATCACGTAACGGGGATCAAAGGGGTTGACCGAGATGTTGACCTCGTTGTCAACGTTGGTGTCTTCTTCGACCTTAACTTCCGTGCCGTCTTCTTGCAGAGCCTTGGCGCCGATCGAGCCGATGTCGGCCAGGTGACCGGAGCAATCCACGGCCTTGCCCTGCTCTATTTCAAACTTGCGCAGGGTGTGGCGAATTTCGCGCGGGTACTGGATCGGTCCCTCGACCGGCAGGCGGTTGCCCAGTTGCCGGTAGTAGGCGCGCAGGAACAGGCGCTCGGGGATGGTCAAGTTCTTCTGATCGTCGAAGTCGTTCCTGGGCAAGCCGTAGACCCGAGCATCAATCCGCTCGATGAACTGGTGGTGGTACAAGAGCTCGCGCATCTGGCTGAGATCGCTGCGCTCCATGCACTCCCAGTAACGGGCGAGGGCTTCACCCTGATGGCTACGGGCAGCTGCGACCTTGGGATCCAGAGCGGCCAGCTCTTCGTTGACACCCGCAGCGGCTGCGGCATCGCCGGCTGCTTGGAACCGCTGGGCGAGCCCGGTGAGCGCCAGGTGCCGATAGCTGTTGTCCGCGCCGACTCCGCGCAGCACGCGCTCGGCCTGCGGAAGGTCGAGGCCGTTAGCGTCGATCAAAGCACCGAGCACTACCGCGAGATCCGCGTTGCCCAGATCCGCGTCTTGCTCCCGTTCGGCGATGGCCGCGCGATAGCGCGACAGGTCCTCACGCGCCCACAGGGCGATCAAGGTGGCGCGACGCACTTGTGCGGGTTTAGCTGTGAGCAGCGTGAGCATCTCGGTTGCGGGATCCTCCAGCCGGTTCAGCGCGTCCAAGCCGAGCCGCAGCACACCAGCGTCGGTTTGGGTGGCGAGAAACCCGACGAGTTGGGCAGTGCTGCCGGCATCGAGCCGACCCGCGACCAGGCGCAAACGCTGTTCGAGCGCGGGCTTGGCCAGGCTCGCGAGGTCGTGGACCAGAAGGTCGGGCGCGACCAGCGAGCGGTAGGGTTCGCGGTAAAGATGCTCGGCAATGCGGCCTTGTTCGAGGAAAGCCAGGGGATGCCGGCCAGCGTCCCACGAGCGCTCGAGCCAGAGCACCGCGTCGTCATGCTCGCCACGACCGGCCGCGAGCACCGCGCGCTGTTCGAGCAGAATGCCGTCCCCCACAAAACGATTGAGTGCGGAGTCGAGCGCGGCTTGTGCCTGGTCGAAGAGTCCCAGGGCCAACAAGTAGTGGATCTGGGCGCGCACGGCTTTGGGAGTTTTATCGAGGTTGGCCGCGGCCTGGTAGTTGGCGATCGCGGCATCGAGCTGGAACAAGGCGCGGTGGGCGTCGGCCACTGCCAAGTGGGTGCTGGCCGAAGGCGCTGCCGCGAGCGCGGCCTTGGCCGCGTCCAGCTGGGCGCGTAAGTCGAATTCAGGGGTACGGGCGAAGGTGGCGGTAGCCACCAGGAATGCGAGCATTATGCTCGCCAGACGGGTGTTGGTCTTCATTTCTCCTCCGGTTTTTGCGTCGTCGTGGTCCGCACTGCGGTTTTGCGATCCGAGCTGGCCGATCCGGTACTGATCCGAGTTGGCCGATCACGTTGCGGTAGCGAAATCGCTGGGGGCCTGATAAGCAAGGGACGTACCAGGCCGCCAGCACGGTCAGACCCGCGAGAATGCGGTCCTGCGGGGCTGATGTTTCTCATTTTTGAAAACGCGGCGTTCTCATAAATGCGGATTGCAATGATGAAATGACGGGATCATCTTTCGACCCCGCCGCGGGGGTTTGATCCCCCAAGCTGCTCGCGGGCCCACTGTGCAGCGTCCTGGATATGCTGCCACGCTTGCGCGACGTGGCGCGCTGCGGTCTGGGCCTGGCCGACCGACAGGCGAAGTACCAGTTGATCTGCCAGCCGGGTGTGGGTCAAGTACAAGGCACCCGAAGCATTGAGGCGATCGAGGATGGCCTGGTTGACCGGATCCCCGCCGCGGTGGCGGAAGCAGACCAGATTGAGCGGCACCGGGGCGACCAGCTCGAAGTCTGGCGACGCGGCTACCCAGGCCGCGAACTGCTGGGCCAGTTCGACGTGTTGGCGGACATGGAAGCGCAGCCCCGCAATCCCGTAATGACGGATCACCAGCCACAGCTTGAGGGCGCGGAAGCGCCGTCCGAGCTGGATGTGCCAGTCCCGGTAGTCGATCACGGCGCCGCTCTCGCTCGCCTGGTTGCGCAAGTACTCCGGCAATACCGACAGGGTGCGGATCAAAACGCTCCGGTCGGCCACCCAAAAGCAGTTGCAGTCAAAGTTGGTGAACATCCACTTGTGCGGATTGAAGGTGTAGCTGTCGGCTTTTTCGAGGCCCGCGTGCTGGTGACGAAATTCTGGACAGAGCGCGGCAGTGCCGCTCATGGCTGCGTCCACGTGCAGCCACAACCCATGACGCTGGCAGATTTCACCGATCGGCCCCAGGGGGTCGACCGCACCCGACGACGTCGTGCCCACAGTGGCGGTCACAAAGCAGGGCACCAGCCCTGCGGCTTGATCCGCCCGGATCTTTTGTTCCAGGAGCTCTGGACGGAGCGCGAAGTGCGCGTCCACCTCGATCTGCCGCAGCTGCGCACTGCCGAGGCCCGCGATCTTGACCGCCTTTTCCACCGACGAGTGGGCTTGCGTCGAAGTGTAGGCCACCAGGGGTTGGGTCAGGCCATGGACGTTCGAGCGAAAGCTGGTCGCGCGTTCGCGGGCCGCGAGCAGCGCGCACAAGGTCGCGCTTGAAGCGGTGTCTTGGATCACCCCGCCACCGCGGCCGGAAGAAAGAAAGGCAGGCGGCAAAGCGAGCATTGCGACCAACCAGTCGAGCACGTGGGTTTCCAGCTCGGTCGCTGCGGGGCTGGTCGCCCACAGCATGCCCTGGACCCCCAGTCCAGCGGACAGCAGCTCACCCAAAACCGCCGGACCCGAGCTGTTGGCGGGGAAAAAAGCAAAGAAGTTGGGCGATTGCCAGTGCGTGATCCCCGGCAGCAAGATCTCGTCCAGGTCGCGGAGCACGGCAGACCATGGCTCACCGTGCTCCGGCGGCGCGGACGGCAGCTGGGCGCGAATCGCACCCGGCTCGACTCGCGCCTTGACGGGAAAGTCCTCGACCCGTTCGAGATAGTCCGCAATCCAGTCGATGACTTCTTTGCCCCGGCGACGAAATTCGTCCGGGGTCATGTGGAAAGACTGCATGGATCTACCCGATATGGATCTACCCGGTCAATTGCCAATTGCAGGGTCGAACACTACCTCAGCTCCGCCAAACCCTGGTCGAGCAGATCGAGGGCCTGGTCCGCTTCGGCGCGAGTCAGGGTAAGGCAGGGCCGGAAACGGATCGACCGCGGCCAAGATGCGAGGGTGGCGAGCCCGCAGTCCCACAACCGCAAGCGCAGCCGATTGCGCTGCTCGACCGACGGCAAGGTGAACGCAGTGAACAGCCCGCGCCCGCGCACGTTCGACACGATCGCATGCCGTGTAGCCAGCTGTTCGAGCCCGGTGAGAAAATGGGTACCCACCTCAGCCGCTTGCTCGACCAGCCGATCTTCGCGGATCACCTCTAGATACTTGGCCGCACGCACCATATCGACCAGGTTGCCGCCCCAAGTGGAGTTGATCCGGCTCGACAGCCGGAAAACGTGGTCGGGGACGTCGTCGATCCGATCATTGACCATGATGCCGCAAACCTGCGTCTTCTTGCCGAAAACCAGAATATCGGGCTGCACCCCGAAGTGCTGGTAAGCCCACAGCTTGCCGGTCAAGCCAAGGCCGGTTTGCACTTCGTCGAAAATGAGCAAGGCTTCGTGCTCGTCAGCGAGCCGGCGCAGCTCGCGGAGGAATTCGCCGCGGAAATGGTTGTCACCGCCCTCGCCCTGGATCGGCTCAATGAGGATTGCGGCAATGTCGTGCGGATTTTCCGCGAAAGCGCGTTCGATCTCCGCGACCGCTTGCCTTTCGTGTTCGGCGGTCCTAGCCAGAACTTCCGGCGTGACCGGAAATTCCAATTTGGGATTGGTGATCCGCGGCCAGTTGAACTGCGGGAACTCGTCGGTCTTGGTCGGGTCGGTGTTGGTCAGCGACAGGGTGTAGCCGCTCCGACCGTGGAAAGCTTCGCGGAAATGGATGACTTGGGTGCCGCGGTCGAGCCCGCGAACCGCACGGTTGTGCTTGCGTTTCCAGTCAAAGGCGGTCTTGAGGGCATTCTCGACCGCCAACGCGCCCCCGGCGACGAAGAACAGGTATTTCATTTCTGGGGGCTTGGCGATCTCCGCGAAGGTCTGAACGAAGGCTGCATATTCAGCAGAGTAGATGTCGGAGTTGGCTGGATTGGCGATGGCGGCACGGTTTAAAGCTTGCAGGAAGGCCTGGTCGCCGAGCAGCTTGGGATGGTTGTGGCCGATCGGCAAGGTCGCAAAGTAAGAGTAAAAGTCGAGGATCTTGCGATCGGAAACCGCATCGTGGATCCACGATCCGTGGGACTTATCGAGGTCGATGACGAGGTGAAAGCCATCGACCAGAATGTGTTGCCCGAGCACCGCTTGAATCTGCGCGGGCTCCACTTGGAAACGCGTTTGGGTCAGCTCTTGGGTCATGACGTACTCCCTGGGTTGAGGCAACCGCGCGGTGCTGCGCTCTTGAGCGCTGCGCGCGAGTTTTCGCTGATTTTCTTTCGCTGATCTTCTGCCGATTGTTCTGTCGGCAACGGCTGGTTGGACGCCTCAACGATTGGGAGGTCCGAAAATGTTGGGCCGGGCGCTGCGCGGAGCCCACCGCCAGCAGAAACCTGCGCCGCGATCTGCAGGCCCGTAGGGGTGCTGGCAGTTACCGCAGGTTGCACTCGATGGGGTTGCAGTCCAGTTGGGGTTCAAGCATGCCTCCGCGCAAACGATCTCCTCATTCTACCATAGATTGGCTGCCCTAGATTGACTGCGATCCTGTTCTCGATCCATGGGATGCATGGAGTGCATGGGGTGCATGGATTGGGATGCACCGTGGGATGCGCCATGGGGTGCGCAGAAGGCTGCGCTCAAACCTGACGCGAGCCAGCAATCCCTGACCACGGGAGCGGGTCGGCTACCAGCCCTCCTTCGTAGGCCAGCTGGATCGCTTCTCGTCGGCGCTTCACTTGCAGCTTGTCGAGAATCTTGTGGACATGATTCTTGACGGTGGCCAAGGTAATGGCGAGACGCCGCGCAATTTCTTTGTTCTGCAAGCCCGCGGCGAGCAACTGCAGAACTTCCTGCTCGCGCGGCGTCAGCTGCATGTCCCGCGGCAAGCGGCGGGGAAAGCGGCGGCGGGATCGCGACAGCTCGGCCACGCGCGCAAACACGGTTGCCGCCACCTGCGGCGAGCAAAAGGCTTCGCCCTTCTGCGCCGCCTGGATCCGGTCGAGCAACTCGTCAAAAGATGACTCAGAACTGACATAACCGACCGCGCCAGCTTCGATGAACTTGACGATCTCTGCCTGGTCATCCACACCCAACGGCAGGATTTTGATTCCGGGGAAAGCGTCGTTTAAAACCTTGACCTGATGGCAGGCTCGTCGGTGATCCAAGCTGGCGTCGACGAGGATGACATCCGCGGCCAACGATTTCAGTTGTTCAACGACTTCTTGCCCATCACTCGCTGCTCCGACCAGGGCGAAATCTGGACTCCGTTTGAGACAAGCCGCCACCGAATCGGTCAACAGCCGGTAGCTGTGGATCAAGAACACGCGAATCTGAGGGTCCATGCTTGCTGCTCACTCTGCTCTCAGATCGAGCGCTGCTCAGCGCAACCAGCGCCGCTCCTGCGCATGTTCGACCGCTTCCACCCGTCTTCTCACTTGCAGCTTGTCGAGCACGTGATGGACGTGGTTTTTGACCGTGTAGATGGACAACGCCAGCCGCTCCGCGATCCGCTGATTGGAGAACCCCTCAGCGATGAGTTGCAGTACTTCGAGCTCGCGTGGGGTCAAGGCCAGGGCCTCGGCGCGGTGGCTGCGCTGGTATTCGCGCGAGAGCTCGGTCAGCCGCGAGAACATGGTGAAGGCGAGGCGCGGTGGGCACACCGCTTCGTCTTGGAGGACTCGCTCGATGGCCGTGCGCAGCTCGTCGGCAGAGCAACTCTTGGCCACATAGCCACTGACCCCGATTTCGATCCAGCGCAAAGTTTCCGGCTCGAGCTCACCCACGCCGAGCAGGACCATCTTGGTTCCGGGACTTCCCGCGCGCACGCTGCGGATCAACTCAAGGCTGTCTTGGCCGTCATCTTCGTGGCCTGCGAGGTCGATCAACAGCACGTCCGGATGGAGCTCCGCGAGAGCTTGCCCCAACCCAGAAGCCCACAGCGAGCTCTCATGGACGACGAAGTTAGGGAACTCAGCCAGCATCTTGGCCAAGCACTCGCGAAACAGTTTATAGCGGCCGAGGATGAGGACTCGCACCGGCTGGGCCGAGTTCGCTTCCTCGGGGTGCGACTTGCCCTCCGCCAGCGACGGCGCCAGGCGCGGTTCGTAGAGGTGTTGGGGAGCAATATCACGGTTCAACCTTGCAGCTGGACCAAATGCTCCAAGTGCTCTGTAGTGCGTTCGCGAAGCTTCTTGTTGACGCGAGACTTCTTGGTGAAAAGCTTGTAGTGTTACCAACGTCCGATCCCCCTTGGAACGTTGCTCATGAACCAGACCGTAGTACTTTAGCACACCTTGAAGATCTATGGTAGGTAGTTCTGACCCCCGCCCTGGCACTTCCTTGGCCACTTCCTTGGCCACTTCCTTGGCCGGCTCTTCCTCCAGCCGCATCATGACCCGAATGGGTGCAGCTGCTTTTTGCGCTCTGGCCGTGATTTTGCCCTTCCTCGCGGTGGAAATCCCGCCAATTACCGACCTGCCGCAACAGACCGCACAAGTGCGCTTGCTGCTCACCGCACTCGCTGCTGCAGATTCGCCGTATCAGGTTCAGTTCTGGCACCCCAACAAGCTCGGCTACTTGCCTTTGCTCCTGGCGTGGACGGTTGTCCCGCCGCTCGCCGTCGGGCGGGTGGCGCTGGCAGCGATCGGCCTTTTGTGGGTCGCTGCGATCCACTTTTGGGCCTACCGCGAAGAGCGGAGCGTCGGAGCTGCGACGCTGGCCACGCTGTTGTTCATGAACCATCTCACTTACTGGGGCTTGCTCAATTTCTTGAGCGGTCTTCCGGTGTTCTTGCTCTGGTTGGGGTGGCTGGCGCACCCGCCCGTGGCCCGGAAATCCCACCGCGGCGGGGTGCTCACCGGGATTGCGGGGCTGCTCTACTCCGCCCACGTGCTGTGGTTGCTCGCGGGCTGGCTGTGGCTGGGTCTCTCCGCTTGGCGCGAACGTCTACCGCTGAGCACCACCGCCCGACGTCTGGCCTGGACCACGCCGTGGGCGGTCGCCGTGCTCTGCTGGTATCCGCAGCTTTCCCGTCAAGGCTTCGACTCGGAGGTTTTTTGGGGGCAATCCCTGCTCACCAGGTTGCATCCGAGCTATCTCTGGAATTCTGCCTGGGGTGGCCTCAAAGGGCCGGTCGAGCCGCTACTCGCGGGCTCGGTGGTCCTGTGGTTGCTGCTCGGCGGGTGGCAACATCGCCAGGCTTTCTGGGCGGCCGCAGACCGTCGGCTGCTGACCGCGAGCGCCTTGCTCTTGACCGCTGCGCTCACCTTGCCCGGGGTGGCACAGCACACGATTTTCTTTGCTTCGCGCTGGATTCCAGTCGCCGGGGTCCTGCTCATCCTCGGCTGGCCAGCACCCAGGTGGCGACCCGCGCTCAACTGGACCCTGCCGGCCCTGCTGGTCGCGGCTTTGAGCCTGGCTACCACCACCACTTGGCGGGAGTTCGAGCGGGCCGAGCTGACTGGACTCACCGCGGTCCTGCGCCAGCTCCCGGCGCAGCCCAAGGTCTTGGGGCTCGACTTCGTGCGCACCAGCTCGCGGATCCAGGGCTACCCGTTCTATCACCTCTATGCTTACGCCCAAGTCGCGCACGGTGGAGAGCTCAACCGTTCCTTTGCCAACGAAGCTTCGAGCCTCGTGGTCTACCGCGACTTACCGCGGCAGCAACCCTGGACTGCGGACTTGGATTGGAAACCGCAGCAGCTGCGCAAATCCGACATCGGTCATTTCGAGTGGGTGATCGTCCACGCGGACGAGGCGTTGCAGGCGCATTTTCTCGCGGATCCGCAACTGCAGGCGATGACGGACACCGGACGCTGGCGACTCTACCGGGTGATCCACTAGGATCAAGCCTCAAGCCTCTCTCCCCTGGCCAATGGCTGGAAGAGAGTCAAGACTGCAGAGCCAAGACTGCAGAGCCAAGACTGCAGAGTCAAGACCGCAGAGTCAAGACCGCAGAGTCAAGACTGCATAACTGAATGGAATGCTCTCAGATGTTGAATCCTTCTTCCTCTCGTTCGCGCAGCTGGCGTTTCGTCCCGGTCACGGCCGTGGTCGGCTTGTTGCTGTTGGGTTTGTTGCTGCTGCGCACCGGACCCCCGCCCAAAATCGCGCTAACGGCCAAAACTCCGGGCATCGGCCAGCAGCCCGCGCTGCTCCAGTTGCACGTGACCGAACCGCAACGCGGGATCTCGAGCTTGCGGGTCGAGGTGCAACAAGGCGAGACCAGCGCGGTCGTCCTCGCTGAAACCTATCCGGTGCCTCCGCTGTGGGCCATCTGGCAGGCGGGTACCCGCGAAAAAAGTCTGGAGCTGAGCATCGGTCGCGAGACTCTGCCCGGACTGCGGGGCGGCGAGGTCCGAGTCCAGGTGAGCGCGGCAGGATCCGGATCCCCGCTGCGGCATGCCCAGACTGCGGCCGAGGCCCTCACTTTGCCGGTGCGGTTGGTTGCACCCCAGCTCACGGTGGTGTCGACCCAGCACTATGCGACCCAAGGGGGCAGCGGGCTGGTGGTCTATCGGGTCGACCCAGCCCGGCTCGAAGCCGGAGCGCGCGACGGCGTGGTCGCCGGCGACTGGTTCTTCCCGGGCTACCCCGTGCCCCAAGCCCGGGCGGGCGAACGCTTTTCCCTGTTTGCCATCCCCTATGACCTGGAGCAAGCGAGCGGGGTCCAGCTGACTTTCCAGGACGCTTTCGGCAATGAGACGCACAAAGCCTTCCTCGATCGTTTTTTCCCCCAGCCGATGAGCCGCGACACGATCGAACTGAATCAAGAGTTCCTGCAGAAAGCGGTCCCCGAAATCTTGGGGCAAACTCCCGAACTCAAGAGCCAGGGGGATTTGCTCGCCGATTACTTGACCATCAACCGCGATCTCCGCAAGGCCAATGCTGCGACGTTGCGCGAACTCGCATTGGCCTCGACCCCGACGTGGCAGTGGTCTGGCGCTTTCCTCCAGCTGCCCAACAGCAAGGTGACGTCGGCTTTTGCCGACCGGCGCACCTATCGTTGGAACAGCCAGACCGTCGACCAGCAAGACCACCTCGGGTTTGATCTCGCATCGCTCCGCCATGCCGCTGTCCCCGCTTCCAACCGCGGCACCGTCCGCCTCGCGCGCTATTTCGGCATTTTCGGCAACTCAGTAGTGGTCGACCACGGTGGGGGTTTGATGACCCTCTACAGCCACCTCTCGACGATTGCGGTGACGCCCGGCGAGCCGGTCGAGAAAGGTCAAGAGCTGGGCCGCACCGGCGACACCGGCCTGGCCGCGGGCGACCACCTCCACTACACCGTCTTGCTCCAAGGCTTGCCAGTGAATCCGCTCGAGTGGTGGGATGAGCAGTGGATCAACCACCGCATTTTCGGGCGCTTTGCCCGTTAGGCGCGGCTCGGGCACCCGTGACCTGGAGCAGAAGCTTCGCCGCCGGCTAGCTGACC
>CAZCOV010000153.1:0-13737 GCA_964499975.1 uncultured Thermoanaerobaculia bacterium | reverse complement strand
GCCTGTCCCCCAGCGCCGCGCTCCGGCGTCGCATCCTGGGCACGACGGATCTCGTTACCCTGGAGCGTTGGCTGCTCAAGGCAGGAACCGTCTCGGCTCCCGAAAAAGTCGTCGAAGAATGAGCCGGAACCTCTGAGAGAGCCGCAGAAGCAAATCCTTTTGCACATTGACGTTCAGAGCTCTGGCGACTTCGAGCAGCCGCGCAAAATTCGCTTTCTGATAGTCGGTTGCTTCATAGCGCTGGATCTGTTGCTCTTTTTCTGCCGGATTCGAGTTGCCTGAAGGCCGCAGCAAACTTCGCGGCCGCCGCTTTTGTGATGCGGTACTGCCGATTGTTTTTGACCCGCGAAGGCGTCCAGCTCGCATTTTTCATGGCAGTGCCAACTACGGCGAAGAGCACGGGCAAGGCGGGGTGGCGAGCGTCCACTCGACGTTGAAGTCGCCGCGCTGGAGCGCGCGCACCGAGCGGGTGATGGTGTTCGCGCCGCCACCGCTCGACTCGACCGTCTGCTCTACCCCGCCTTCGATTTCGATGATCGCTGGCGTCACGTTGCGCAGGCGGATCGGGACCCGTTCGGAAGTGCCGAGGATCGTCAGCCGCATCGGCACCGTCTCCCCGCGCAGGAGCCGCGTGCTGTCGATCTCGCCGCGGATCTCGATCAAGTGCGTGATCGCCCGGCAGGAGGGCGTAAAACCGGCGTCGAGGGGTCCGGAGAGGACGTAGCGCCCGAGCGAAGAGCCTTCCGGGAAGCGCAACCACACTGCGGTTGCCGAGGTCGAAAGCGTCGCGCCCGGCGGCAAGGCGCGCTCGTTGAGGAGGAGATTCCACGCTGCCGAGGGGCCTGGAAACGTTCCGCAGACGCAAAAAGCGCTCTTGGCCTGGACGAACGCGGTCGCCGTTTCGATGCAGGGTTGCGGTGGTGGCTCGGCGGGCGGACGCGGCGGCAAGATCTCGACCGGAGCGCGCGGCACGTCGACGACCAAGTCGCCGTAGACGTCGTGGAACTGAAGCGCGAGGCCGACGGCGTTGGAGAGCTCTTCTGGGATGTCCACCGCGTACACGGTGCCCGACAGGCCCGCGGTGCTCGAGGACGGGCGCGGTTCGTCGTTGGTGTTGATGATCGCGCGCGCAAGTTCGAGATCGGACGGCTCGCGGTCGGTGAAGAGGCAGCCGTCCGGGGTTGCCTCACCGCGGATCGCAACGAACCGCATCGGGTCGGACCTGGCAGTGTTCGAACGGGATTCGTAGAAGCTCTTGTGGGTGGCTTCACCAGAGCCTGGTTCGCTCCCCACCGGTTCCGCGCTGCCGACCGCGCGGTTGGCAGTGTTCGAACGGGACTCGAAGTAGCTCTTGTGGGTGGCTTCACCAGAGTCTGGTTCGCTCCCCACCGGTTCCGCGCTGCCAGCTCGCCTGGCAGTGTTCGAACGAGATTCGTAGAAACTCCTTTTTGCCGACGCCTCTCCGGAGGGTGAAACCGCGAAAACCTCGATCCCCTCCTCCTTGATCGAGATGCCGCTGCCTTGCTCCGCCGGCGCGACTGCGTAGAAGGCGCGGATGTTCTGCAGCACGGCCTTCTGTGTTTCGTGCCTGCGTGTGAACTCGGGCCTGCGTGCGAACTCGGGCAGCGGCTCGACGGCGAAGGCGTCGACGGTCGCCTCTGAGGTCGGACCAGGGACGCGCGCGACGTCGTAGCGCTGCATTCCCAACGTTCCCGACTTTCCGGAATCTTTGACGAGACGCGACTGGGCGGCCATCATCGCAGCGAGCGGGGCGAGGTCGTTGCAACTCGAACCGTCGGTGGGCACCAGGGTCACACCCGGCAGCGGGGCGGTGATGCCCTTGATGTTCGACCGCGTCTTGTTGACCCCCGCCATGGCGCTCGCCCACTCGGATTCCTCGAACTCCTCAACCACTTGGCCGGCGAGGCTCCAGGTACCGCGCGGTAGCTCGTCGGTCGCCGTTTTGAAAGTCAGGGTGTCGCCAGGTCGCGTGTCGTCCGGGAGATAGACCAGCCCCTGCAGCGAGTTCCTGACCTCGGGAATCTCGATCGTCGACGGGACCACGTTCTGCCCCCGTCCGATTACCTGCCCGGCGTGCGCGACCTCGTAGGAGATCTGTTTCGGCAGCTCGCCCTCGAGCGCCAGGATGATGCGCACCGGTTGATCGACTGCGGGGCCGCTGACCACCACGGTCTTGCGGTCCGGTCGGCTCATGGTCCAGCCAGCGGGCAGTTTTTCGGGGCTCAGCCGGTCGAGAAAATCGCGATCTCCCGCCAATGTCACGCGATCGAAAGCCACCCCGGTCGGGCTCTGCGCGATCAACCCGCCGCCGGGCTTCTTGCGAATCCCCACGTTGACGCCACCGATACCGTCACCGGGCGCCGCCCAATCGTTCGGAACGAACACCATTCCAAGTGCCGCAACCATGACGGCAATCGACTCACAAACGTGGCGCATGCGTCACCTCCTCTCGAAACCCGAGTTCTGGTCGATGATAGCAGTCTCCAGCAGGTGCTGCTCCTCGATCCGCGAAGTCCAAGCCACCAGCAGGACCGCTATGCCGAGCGCGGTCAGACTGGTGTTGAGCGAGCGGTCTGCCAAGTAACCCGCCAAGGGATTGAACAGCGCGGTGCCCAAAGTGCGAAACATCGAGATCGTCGAGAGCACGGTCGCGCGCTTGTCGGACGGGATGTGGTGGTTCAAAGTAGCTGCAAAGAGCACGGGACGGCAAAGCCCAAAACTGGCCACCCCGAGAATGCCGCAGATCACCAGCGGCGCCCAGGTCGTGTTCGCTAGCGCTAGGTAGGCCAAGCCTACCGCAGTGGCGGTCAGGACCAGGAAACGGCGAGGTGAGCCGCACCAGCGTTCCCAGCGTTCAACTTGGCTCAAAACCAAGATTTGGCCGCCGCACATCAGGGAATGCACCACCCCGAAATAGAGCAAGTCAATGCCCGCCCGAGCGAGCAAGGGTTGGTAAAACCAGATGATCAGCCAGGAAAACGTGGTGACCAGGACCATGTCGAGAGTCAAAATGCGGAGAATTCGGTGCCCCCAAAAATAGCGGACCCCGCTGAACAGCAAGTGGCGATAAGACTTGGCGCGATGGGACTGGGTTGACACCGTGGGTTCCCGCAAGCACAAAGCCAAAATCCCAGCCAGGCCCAGCGGGGCAACTTGAAATAACAAGGGCTTCTCCAGACCCCACTGCTTGGCAATCACACTGCCGAGGAGCGCCCCGCCGACGATCCCTCCCAGCTTGAACGACTCCAAGGAGGCTAGGATCTTTTTGGCCCGCTGACTTTCCCCGAGTTCGTCCAACGAGTCGTAGACCAGGGCTTCGTCCGCGCCAGAGAGCAGCGTCTGGGCCGCAGCGAGGAGGATCTCGGCGAGCAAGAACACTTCGATTTGCGGCCGGCTGACGTAAACCAGCACGCCCACGACCCCGACCGCACAACCCAGCGCCACCGACGTCTTGCGCCCGAGAAAATCCGCGACCGTCCCGGTCGGGATCTCGAGCAAGAAATTCCACAACATGAACCAGGCGTTGAGGAGCAGGATCTGGGTCAAGCTGAGTCCACCCCACTCCTGGAAAAAAGGCACCAGAACCGAACTCACGAAATGCGTCCAAAAGAGCAGACGTATCGCCTGCATCTTCCAGATGTTGTGGCGCAAGGTTGGGGCGAGTGGGTTGCGCATGACGTGGGGGCGTCCGGGATGAGCGAACGCGGGGGCAGCCTACGACGTCTGCCCTAGGAAAGAAAGACACGGTCGAGTTTCGCCGGGGTTCCAACAAAACACCATCGTGTTTTGTATCTGATTGACAAAAAATACGATGGTGTTTTTGATGTCGAGGTGCCGGTGAGGTGGAGTGAGATCAAATTGAAATCAGCAGGCGCTGGACCCTGTCTGCTTGCGGGTCCAGCACCTTGTAACCGCTATTTCAGCTGAATGGCTCAGCGCGGCCCGACCACGTTCCAGCGCGGAGCCAGCCCAGGTCCATCCGGGAGGGTGTATTCGCCGCCGGTTTTTTGCCGGTTGAAGTCGAAGTACCACAACACGGTTTTGGCCGAGAAGTCGTTTTGCCAGAGCACGTCGTTCGAAGAGCACACCGGCTCAGGACCCTCCGGCGTCTCCTTGGGGCCGTAGCTGAGGCCAGGACCGAGCGGGTAGGTCAAGCCGAGGGGTCTTTTTTCCCATGATCCTTGGCTGACTCGCGCTCTTGTCGACGTCGGCCGATCACGAATGGAATCACCATCGCAGCAAGAGCTGAGACCAGCGCAACCAGCCCAGTGGTTTCCTTCCCGTTGAAAACCAGCAGAGCACCGATCCCAATCACCACAAGTGCCAGCGTAAAACCTAACACCGGTCCGCGGTCTTGGCTCCGGCAAGCGGACTCCATTATCCTGGCCTCGATCTTTTGTCGGTGCGCTGCCTCCTGCTCGGCCATGGTGAGAATCCGTTCAGCAGAGCCCGGAAACACCCGTTCATATTGAGCGAGGATTTTGGGATGGGGAAGCGGTCCGCTAAAGTGGACCGCTGTCTCGATCGCGACGAGGGCCTGGTTCGATTCAGCTTGCGTCGATCTCGCTTCGGTCGCTTCGGCTTGGTCGACCGCAATTCCAGTGGGTTGTTGCGGCGAGAGGGATGGCCGTCGCGCCATTTCAGACCTTCGAAGACTTTCGGAACTCATTCATAGCAACACGAAGATCTTCCCCGACCATGCGCCAGTCGGAGGCCAGGGCCTCTGCATCGTTCGCGAAGGCGCGCGGCTTATCAGCGTCAAAGAGTCCCCAGAAGTCGAAAAGTCGCGCGACCCCGGTCAAGAAGCTCGGTCTGGAATACCGATCGTAGATTGCCATTGTCAGCCTCGCTAATTCAGTGTTCCCAATAGCGTCCCGAATACAAGCGTTAGCCAGGTAACAGGCTACGCTTAACCGTATTATAGATGATGTCAAACCGTATCCACGAAAATCCAATATCGCCCATCATTGAAAAAACCAACATCGCCATCAATTGAAAAACCAAGAAAACCAACATCGCCCATCATTCGTCGATATTGGACTTAGAATGCTGAAACGACTGAATGAAATTGACCCCACCCAGCTCACGGTTGGCTGGCACCTCTAGCTCGGCAAGCTCGAAGCGGCGCTGCTCATCCAGCGCGCGCGGCCGACCAGTTCGTTGAGCCTGCCCCTGCGCGAACGCGCGCGTTCGGCCCCTAAACTCTTGCCGCTCGACGTGGGTTTGGCGCTTTACTCCCTCGGTTCAGGCTTCGCAGCCTTGGGTGGCCGTCTCCCGCTCGACCGGCTGCTGCTCGACGGTCGGATCGCAGAAATCTTCGTGGGCCAGCAGCTGTTGGCGACAGCAGCCGGGTTCCCTGGAGATCTGTTCTTTTGGGTCAGCGAGTCGGCCAACGCCAACGCCGAAATCGACTACCTGGTGCCGATCGCTGGCCAGCCAGTACCCGTCGAGGTCAAATCCAGCGCCGCCGGCGCGCTCAAGTCGCTCCACCAATTCCTCTGGCGGGCGCATTTGCAAACCGGCATCCGGCTCTCCTCCGGACCGCTGGCCGATGAGCGCCTCAAGGTCAAGATGCCGGACGGTGAGCTAGCTTACCGGCTGCTCTCCCTGCCGCTTTACCTCGCCGAGCACGTGCCCACGCTGAGGCTCGGTGAGCCGGAGTGAGATCGCCTAGAGTGCAAGGGTGAGAGAAATGGCCGTCGCGCCATTTCAGACCTTCGAAGACTTTCGGAACTCATTCATAGCAACACGAAGATCTTCCCCGACCATGCGCCAGTCGGAGGCCAGGGCCTCTGCATCGTTCGCGAAGGGCGCGTGCGGCTAGGTTGAGAATTGAGACGCAGCGATCGAGCCCAATCGTTGAGCTCTGCCGAGAAGAAAGCTGATCCGACGCCCGAGAGGGAGGAGCAAAGGTCAATGGGTTGCAGAAATACTGGGGCGGGAAGACTTCAGTGATACCCATGGGGCGACTGCAGGTCTATAATTTGCACGAGGTCGCGGAACATGGCCACAGCAAAACAACTACGAGCTCTCTTGAGGAGCTACGGGAAGAGTGACGAAGAGCAGTTCTACACAGTCGCCATGCAACTGGCGGCGCACGAAGCACGTCTTGGTCACGGCAAGCTGGCCAGAGAGCTGCGGGCTCTGATCGATGAAGCGCGATCCATTCGGCCAAATTCTCGACGTGCTCCCGAGCCCGTACCGCTCGCACTTCCCCGTGGCGAGCTGGCAGGCTTGCTATCCGTCAGCTACCCAGACGCTCGTCTACAGGACATGATCTTGCCTGAAGGGGTTCAGCGCCGACTGCGGCGGGTACTCCGCGAGCAGCGCCAGCAAGCGAAGCTTCTTTCTCACGGGCTTCTTCCCCGTTCCAAGCTGCTGCTCGTAGGGCCGCCTGGGTCTGGCAAGACCATGACAGCCAGAGCACTGGCTGGGGAGATGAAGCTTCCCCTCTTCACTATTCTTCTTGACGGAGTGATCACCAAGTTCATGGGAGAGACAGCCGCCAAATTGAGATTGATCTTCGACGCAATCCGGGACACACGAGGTGTCTACCTCTTCGACGAATTTGACGCTATTGGCGGTCAACGCGGCCTCACCAATGATGTCGGCGCGATTCGGCGAGTGCTGAACTCCTTTCTTCACTTCCTGGAGGAAGCGGATCCGACTTCGCTCATCGTCGCGGCAACGAACCATCCCGACCTCTTGGACCCTGCACTGTTTCGGCGCTTCGATGACGTGGTGGAGTATGCGCTGCCCAGCGCTGAGCTTGCGCGGCGCACCTTCGAGAGCCGCCTTCAGAACGTGCAGAAGGGTGACGTGGACTGGCCTTTGGTGGTGGAAGCCGCGAAGGAATTGAGCTATGCCGAGATCGTCAAAGCTTGCGAGGATGCCGCCAAGGAAGCGATCCTCGAAGACACAAGTGTGGTCAAGACTGCGGCTCTGATTCAGGCTCTGAAAGACCGCAGAGCTGCGCAGGACCGTCGCCCTGAGCAGCTTGTTTAAGCACTTCCCGAGAGCTTTGCCGCGTGACCGAGTACAAAACCCCGAGGACAGAAGACTCCAACCAGCTTTCGGACAAGAAGCGGCAGCCGCACATTTTGGTGCAGGGCGCAGCACGGACTGAGGCTTATCGCTTTCCCCCAAGGTCCATCGAAACCCGTGTGCTTCCAGAACGGGAGCGCACATCGCATGCCTTGCAACTGCTTGCCAGCCTGGATTGCGCAAAAGACGAGGCTGAGGCGCGCAGGCAGCAGGTCGGTGCCTGGGCTGTACCCGCGCCAGCGAAAGGAGGCATTCACCTCGACTTCGAGAGCGAGCCTGGCTTCGACCTGGAGCTCAAAAGCCTCGACAGCCAAAACCCGAAGGGCATCCAGCTGGTTGCCGTCCGCGAGTCCCCGCTGACCGGAGTGACGATTGCCACCGTGTTTGTGCCCGAAGGCAAGCTGAAAAACCTGGAAAAGAAAATCCGCAAGTTTGCTGAAACCGACACTCGGAAGGGCCAGCCATGCCATGCAGAGCTGGTCCAGAAGATCTCTCACCTGAGGTTGGCAACGCTGCGCTCTTTCTGGACCGATGAAGCTTCCTTTCCGGCGACGGATGAAGGGCTCTGGTGGGAAGTTTGGCTCCGAACCCCAGCGCCGGAAATGCTTGAGAAGTTCAAGAGAACCGTGGAGCACTTCGGGATCAAAGTCGGTGAGAGAAGCCTGGCCTTTCCTTCCACACAGGTAGTCCTTGCGCATGGGACCGTTGATCAGTTGACGGCATCGATAGAAATTGTGGACGCGATCGCCGAGCTGAGGCGAGCGAAGGAGGTGCCGTCGGTTTTTATGGAGATGCGCCGCACGGAGATGGGTGCCTGGGTTGCTGACTTGCTCGATCGCACCCAGGAGCCATCCAAGGAGGCTCCGAGCATCTGTCTTTTGGATACCGGCGTCAACGCTGGCCATCCCCTGCTGCGACTGGCAATCGAGGAGTCCGATCTTCACGCGGTAGATCCCAGATGGCGTAGCGACGATCACGATGGCCACGGCACCTGCATGGCGGGACTCGCTCTTTACGGCGACCTTTCGGAGGCTTTGAGCGGGAGCCACCGGATAGAGCTTGCTGCAAAACTGGAATCGGTCAAGATTCTGCCGCGCCCCCCCGACGCCAACGATCCTGATCTCTATGGCGAAATTACCAAGCAGGCGGTGTATCGGATCGAAGTCGAGCGCCCCAACCAGACGAGAACGCATGCCTTGGCAATCACGATGACCGACGGGCGAGATCGCGGGAAGCCATCGTCCTGGTCGGCTGCTGTCGATCAACTCGCGTATGGTGGCGATGGCAATCCGCAGAGACTGTTTGTGATCTCGGCAGGCAACAGCGACAAGAACGCGCGATCCACCTATCCTCACAACCTTGAGACAGAAGAGGTCCACGACCCTGCGCAAGCGTGGAATGCTTTGACCGTCGGCGCCTATACGGACCGATGGCAGATCGAAGACAGCGACTTCACAGATTGGGAGCCTGTTGCTCGACCCGGGGAGCTCAGCCCCAGCACAACTACTTCTGCCATCTGGAAGCCTTCGTGGCCGCTCAAGCCTGACGTGGTCTTCGAAGGCGGCAACTCCGCGCGTTCCCCGGCGGGCGAGATGGATCAGCCAGACTCATTGAGCCTTCTTACGACCCACCTCAGACCCAGCGAGCGGCTTTTCACCACCTTCGGCGACACCAGTGCGGCCTCAGCACTCTGTGCTCGGATGGCTGCATCGCTCCAGAAGCGATACCCGCAGTTCTGGCCTGAAACGATTCGCGGGCTCATCGTTCACTCTGCTACCTGGACCTCTGCCATGCGAGAGCGCTATGGACCTCTCAACAACAAACGGGATTACGAGCAGCTTGTCCGGCGCTGTGGCTTTGGCGTGCCAAGCTGGGAACGAGCTCTCTGGAGCGCCGACAACCGACTGACGCTGGTAGCACAGGAAGAGCTCCAGCCGTTTGTTCACAAGGAGAACGCTGAATCCGGCGCGAGAAGGACCACCTTCAAGGAACTGCAGATCTTGTCTCTCCCGTGGCCGTTGCAGCAGCTCCGTGAGTTGGGGGAAGTCGGCGTGGAGCTACGCATCACGCTCTCTTATTTCATTGAACCGAATCCCTCGGAGCGCGGACATTCAGTATCGATATCGCTATTCGTCACATGGTTTTCGCTTCGATGTGCGGGGGGCCACCGAGAGCCTGGAGGACTTCCGCAAACGATTGAACAAGGCTGCACGGGACGAAGGAGAGCGCTCTCCGGCTTCTAGCGACGCGTCGGGCTGGTTACTTGGAACGAACCAGCGGCACCGAGGTTCGCTCCATTCTGACATCTGGAAGGGGTCTGCCGAAGATCTCGCCAGCCGCCAGCATATTGCTGTTTACCCAGTAACGGGCTGGTGGAAGGAAGGGCCTGGTCTGGAGAGGTGGCGGAGAAAAGCCCGGTACGCTTTGGTGGTGTCCATCCATGCTCCCGAGATCGAGGTAGATCTCTATACCGCGGTGCGGGCCGCCGTCAGAGTTGCGATTGAGACCTGAAATAACCGAATTCCTCTAGCGCGACAGCAGGGCCAACTCGCTCACGCGCAGCTGCGGGCGTTCAGCTATGGCGGTCAGCAGATCGCGCAGCTCGGCCAGCATGCGCACGATCGTCGACGGCCAGAAGAGGTCGACGTCGTAGCGCAGGATGAGCTCTAAGTGGCCTTCGTGTTCCAGGACGGAAAGCCCGAGGTCAAGGTCGGTGGTGCCGCGGTCGACCCACTTTCCCGCACTCACTTCCAGCCCGGCAAAAGGCAGGGCGTAGGCCGGGGCATTGATCATGGTGAAGGACGCCTGAAAGGGCGAACGATCGAAGGTGAAGTCGGGCGGCGGAAAATTCGCGAACAGGAGAAAAAACGGCATCTCTTGGTGGGCAAAAGCGCCCAGCGTGGTCTCGCGCACCCGACGCAAAACCGCTTCGAGGGTGGGATCTGCGGACAAGTCGGTCAAGAGCAGCACCATGCTGGCAAAGCAACCGATCAGGTCCTCGACCTGTTGCCGCGTGCGGTTGGCCACCGGGGTGGCGACCAGGATTTGGTCTTGGCCGGAGTAGCGCTGCAGCAGCATTTGGTAGGCCGCGAGCAGGGTCATGAACAAGCTGACTTCGTGCGTCCGGCTGCGCTGCTTGAGCGCGCGGGTCAGTTCGGACGAGAGGGTGAGTGACTCGGTGGTCCCCCGGTAGCGCGGACGCGCCGGCCGCGGTTGATCGGTGCGCAAGTGGAGTTGGGGGATCCCACCGCGGACCTGTTTGCCCCAGTAGGCCATGAGCCCATCGAGCACTTTCCCTTGCAGGCGCTCGCGCTCCCACAGCGCATAGTCGCTGAACTGGATCGACAGCTCGGGCAACTCGGGGGTCGGACGGCCGGACCCGGCACGACTCTGCAGCTCGGCGCTGTAGCAGCCGGCGAGATCGCGCAGCATCAAGTTGAGCGACCAGACGTCGGCGATGATGTGGTGGACGATGAAGAGCAGGCCATGGAGTTCTGGACCGAGCCGTACCAGCACAAATTGGAAGAGCGGCGGCTGTCCGAGGTCGAAAGGCAGCCGCTGGAGGTCGAGGATCAGCCGCTGGTGCGCGAGCTCTTGCGCCGCTCGGGGAAGGGCGCTGAGGTCCGCGTGGGGCAGTTCCACGGCAAGCGTCGGCACGATTTCCTGGTAGTTCAACCCGGCCTCGTCCACGCCGAAACGGGCGCGCAAGATCTCATGCCGGGTGAGCAAACCGTGAATCGCCCGCCGCAGCGCGGGGTAGTCGAGCCACCCGCGGAGCATTTCTTCACCGCCCAGACGGTAGACGCTGTGCGACTCTTGCTGTTCGATGAACCAAAAAGTCTCTTGGAACCAGGACAAGGGGGCGCGCTTAGTCCCCTGCCGGGGGATCGTCAACGCGCGCAAACCGCGATTCCGCAGCTGCTCGAAACGCCAAGCCAGGAGCCGCTGTTGCCCCGGCGAGAGTCGCGCGCGGCGGCGCGCCAACTCCGGTGAAGCGGACGCGGTCGGGTCGTCGACCGACGTGTCGATGGCGCCCGTCGCCTCGCCCTGGCTGGGGCCGCTGTCCCCGCCGCAGGCGGCTAACTGTTGCCAAGCGGCTTCGTCGCTCAGGCGTTCCAGGCCGACGAACAGCTGGTCTTCGACCACTCCGGCCAGCTCGGCGATGGTCTGCGCTTCGAACAAGGCCCGCACCGGCAAGTCCACCCCCAACAACTCGTGCAGGCGATACATGTGCCGGGTGGCATGCAGCGAGTGGCCGCCGAGGTCGAAAAAGTTGTCGTGGATGCTGACTTCTGCCCTGCCGATCAACTCGCGCCACAGCTCAGCGAGCAGGCTTTCGAGCGGGGTCCGCGGCAACGCCACCGCGGCCGCAAGTTGCGGCTCGGGCAGGGCTTTGCGGTCGACCTTGCGGTTGGCGGTGAGGGGCAGCTCAGGCAGGGTCATGAAGGCGGTTGGCACCATGTAATCGGGCAGGCGTTGGAGCAAGAAGCGGCGCAGTTCCGCTGGTTGCGGCGTTGCACTGCCCGCGGGCACGAGGTAGGCGACGAGACCTTGCTCGTTGCCGCGACCAGCCAGGCGGCGGGCCGCGACCGCGGCTTCGCGCAGGTCGGGGTGACGTTTGAGCGCGGCTTCGATTTCACCGAGCTCAACGCGAAAGCCGCGGATTTTGACTTGCTGGTCCGCGCGTCCGGCAAAGACCACTTGGCCGTCAGGCAAGAAGCGTCCGAGGTCACCGGTGCGGTAAACCCGTTCGCCCGCAGGCGCTCCTGGGCAGGGGTTGGGCACGAACTTGTCAGCGGTGGCTGCTGGGTCGAGGAGATAGCCGCGGGTGAGGTGCGGACTGCGCATCAAGATTTCGCCCAGCTCGCCGATCCCCGCGAGCTGGGCGCCGCGCACCACCAGCAGTTGGACGTCGACCAAGCCCTGCCCCAGGGGCAAGACTTCGAGCCCGGAGGGATCGTCCGCCCGGAAGCGGTGGTAACCGACCGCGCGCGAAGTTTCCGTCGAACCGTAGGAGTTGACCACCACCGCGGCCGGATTCAAGGACTGCAAACGCTCGGCATCGCGCCGGGTTAGGGCTTCGCCGACCAGCGACACGAAACGGAGCGTCGGCACCGCGCGGGCGGGGGTTGGGTCGTGGGCAGCGCTGGTGGTCAAGATCTTGCCCATGGCCGGCGTCAGGTGGGTGGCGGTGATCTGCTGCGCGTTCATCCAGCCGGCGAGGTAGCCCGCTTCGCCGATGCGTTCGGGATCGGGGATCACGATCGCTGCCCCGAGCTGCAAGGGGGTCAGGAGATCGCGCTGGAGCGGATCGTGAGCGAGTGCCGAGAGCATGGCAAAGCGGTCGTCCGGACGCAGGTCGAAAGCTGCCACAAGCCGGGCGACGTAGCGGCCCAACGCACCCTGCAACCCGAGGATTCCCTTGGGCTTTCCCGTCGACCCCGAAGTGAACGAAAGGTAGGCGAGGTCGTGCGGATCGAGGTCGAAGGCGAGCTGGAGCGGACCGGGATCCGCCAGCTCGGGCAAGTTGGCGCGCGCGGCGAGGTCGAGCTCAACGCAACCGCCGCGGGTGCGGAGCAGGTCGAGGACCGTTTCGGGGATCGCGCCCGCAGCGCGCACCCGCAAGACCGCGCGGGGTCGGGCCAGCTCCAGCATGGCGAGCAGGCGATCCGCGGGATAGGCGGGGTCGAGCATCACGAACGCCGCCCCAGCGCGCAGCACTCCGAGCACGCCCCAGACCAGCGGCGCACTGCGGTGGGCCCACAGCGCGACCGTGTCGCCGCGACCGATTCCGGCGGCCACCAATTGATGGGCCAGCCAGCGGGATTGGCGTTCGAGCTCGCCATACGTCCAGGTCTCGCGCTCATCGCTCACCGCCAGACGCTCAGGGGCTAAAGCTGCGCAGTGGACGATGCGCGCGTGGGCCGGGCCGTCCCATGGCGCGGGCAGGACGCGGGTGGGATCGGGGAGGAGCGCTTGCGCGGCCGGGCTGACCAGCGATAGGCGTTCGAGCGGGGTTTCGGGCGCCCGCACGGCCTGGACCAGCAGGTTTTCGAACTGGCGGGCCACTTCTTCCATGCGGGAGTCGGTGTAGAGGTCGGTGGCGTAGACCCAGGCGATCTCAAAGGTACCGTCGACCGCGGTCACGTAAAGCGTCCAGTCGAATTTGGCGTAGAGCGCTTGCGTGGTCTCTGGGACGAGCTCTAATCCGTCGAACGCTTGCGCCTGCGTCGGCAGGTTGAGCAGGTTGAGAAAGACCTGGAAGTAGGGCGTCCGGGTCAAGTCGCGTTCGGGACGCAACTCTTCGAGCAGCTTCTCGAACGGCACTTCTTGCTGGGCATAAGCGCCGATCGCGACCTCGCGGGCCTGGGTTAAAAGCTCGCCAAAAGTCCGCGCCCGGCCGAGCGACAAGCGGAGCACCAAGGTGTTGAGAAAAAGGCCGATCAAGGCTTCCAGCTCGCGCTGCTCGCGTCCGGCGATCGGGGTGCCGACTGCGACCTCGCGCTCGCCGGTCAGGCGGCCGAGCAGGACCCCGAGGGTAGCGAGCAGCGCCATGAACGGCGTTACCCCGGCGCGCAACGAGAGCTGGTGCAAGCCCGCGCTGAGCTCGCGCGGCAAGACTTGCACCCGCTGGGCTGCCCGGTGCTCCCGGCTGACCGCGGTGCGCGGACG
>CAZCOV010000152.1:0-13769 GCA_964499975.1 uncultured Thermoanaerobaculia bacterium | reverse complement strand
CCCAAAGCGCCAGGAACTATGTCCAGGACCTCAAAGAAACTACCAACGCGAATACTGCTGGGGATCCGCTGGGGATCTTGCTCAACTTTGTGGTCGGGAGTGGAGGAGATACGCTGCTCCTGGTGGTTGATCCGTTGCGAATGGGCGAGGCCACTGGCACGGCAATAGGGAGCGGGGCGTCGGCGGGCGGCGTTGCGCTGGCGGTCGGGCAGGATGCTTTGCGCTTTGCTGGGCTGGTGGGCTACTTTAGGGTAGCTACGGCTGCTGGCAGCAGTGTCGTGGGAAAACTGGGCGCTGCCCCAAGCGAGCTGGAGTTCGGCCGCAAGCTGGACTTCATGTTCAACAGGAGCATCGATGCCTCCAAAGCCGCCAACATGGCGCGGGCGCGCGGAAACGCCAGCCGGATCGGGGTTGCGGACACCCCCGCGAATCGAGCTGAGGTGACGAGGCGCTTCAATGAGGCTTTCAATGATCCCAGCACCATCGTCGGCCCCGGGAGTGCTCCGGGGAGCACTCTGAGGGAATTCTTCCTCCCTGGAGTCACAGCTACAGGCTCGAAAGTCCAGTTTGTAGAGCTGAACGGGAAAGTCATCACCATCATTGTCAAGTAGTCATGGGGGGCGGCGACTTGTCTTGGGTTCCGTGCGACTCGCTAAGTGATCTTGAGGGGCGCCTTGCCGCTCTCCGCGGTGTGAAGATTCTTCGGCTTGTCCAAATAGAGGACGCAAACACGTGGGGCTTTCTCACAGTGCCAGGTGAGGAGCCACTCGTCCTGCCTGTGGGCTTTGTAGATGTGGGCTTGGTGCCCGCGGCCGTCCTCGTGAACGGCTTGCTACTGCTCGGCATCACAGAGCTTGTTGTAGGGATCGAGCTATCAAGTGGCGCTCTTGCTTTCCGCTATCGGGTGCCAACGGTCTTTCATGAGTTTGTCCGTGTCGATGAGAACGGGGTCCTCCTGCAGGACGAGATCGGTTTTGTCCTTCTCTCGCTGCACGGAGAGGAGATTTGGAAGTTCAGCAGAGATCTCATCCAGGACTACAAACTGACAGGCAATGAGCTTGAGGTTACCACCTTAGACGGCGAGCGGTTCAACATCAAGGTCGGCGCTCCCAGCGCTGCGTAGGCGCAGCAGCCTTCCCCAGGCTGCTCGCGGCGATGCTATTTACCGCCTGGTGGTGGAGACCGGCAAGACGGTGGGCCATGTGCCGGAAATCGACGTCCGCTACCTGATTTATTTTGGGTTGATTTCTTGGTTTGGGTTGTTGGGTTTCAAGTGACCGGCCGGACGCGGTGGATGCGCATCAGGTTGGTCAGGGAACGTTGACCGATGGGATCGCCCATCAAGATGATGATGCAGTCGCCGGGCTGGACGAGTTCAGCAGCGCGAAGCATCTGATCGACGACCGCCACGACTTCGTCGTGATGGCGGACTTCGCCGTCCATGAGCAGCGGACGGCTGCCCCACACGAGTTGTACCCGATGCGCGACTTTGGGGTCGGGGGTGAAGACCAAGATCTCCGGCTGCGGCCGATAGCGCGCGATCATGTGGGCGGTGAAACCGCTCTGGCTGAAGGCCACGATGTGGCGCACGGGGAGCCGGCGAGCGGCGTAGACCGCAGCTGCCGCCACCACGTCCGGGATCGCAAAGCCAAGGTCTGAACCCACGTCAACAGTGGGTAGTTTGGGCAACAACGGATCGACCGCGATGCCCATGCCGTCCGGCAAGGGCGGTTGGAGCTGCGGCGGACGGTAGGCTTCGGTGACGCAAATGATCTCGTTCATGGTCAAAACCGCGCGTTCCGGATAGGCGCCCGCCGCGGTTTCCCCCGAGAGCATCAGGGCATCTGCGCCGTCCAGGACCGCGTTCGCCACGTCGGTAGCCTCCGCCCGGGTGGGTCGCGGGTGCTCCATCATCGATTCGAGCATCTGGGTCGCGACGATCACCGGCTTGCCGTGCTGCCGGCCCGCAGCGATGATCCGCTTTTGCAGCACCGGGACCTCGGGCAACGGCACTTCGACCCCGAGGTCCCCACGCGCCACCATCACCGCGTCCGCTGCCTGGACCGTGGCTTCGAGTCGGCGCAGCACGGTGGCCCGTTCGAGCTTCGCGATCAGGGGGATGTCACCGCCAGCCGCAGCCACGACCGCGCGCACCCCATGCAGATCGTCAGGACCGCCGACGAAGCTCACCGCCAAATAATCCACTGCTTCGCTGACCGCAAAAGCGATATCGCTTTGATCTTTTTCGGTGATCACGAAAGGCAACTCGGTGTCCGGCAAGTTGATGCCTTTGCGGGTCGCCGCCGTGCCCCCGGACAAGACCCGCGCGGTGACCATGCCGGGGCTCGACTCGAGGATTTCGAGCTCGATCAATCCGTTGTCGATCAGCAAACGTTCGCCCGGACGCAGGTGGGTGAGAAACTCGGGCTCCTCGACCGGCAAGTCGACCCCAGCAGCGCTCGCCCCGAGTCGGACGGTTTCGCCGGACCGCAGGGTCCGCGGTGCGGGGAGGGTGCCCAGGCGAAAACGCGGGCCCATGAGGTCGATCAAAATCGGGACGAAAAGCCCGCGCGCAGCGGCTAACTGCCGCACTCGCTGAATCACTTGGCGGTGCGCATCTTGGGTGCCGTGCGACAGGTTGAGGCGCACGACATCGACGCCAGCGTCGAGGAGCTGGCCAAGGGTAGGCTCGGCAGCACTCGCCGGCCCCAGGGTGGCGACGATCTTGGCGCGTCGTTTCATGAGCAAGCTCCGATCGGATTAAGGGTCGACGCATCAATAAATTCTTATTGCTAAATTCTTATTGCTGTGTCGGCCCTAAGGTGGGGTTGGCGATGGGTCAAGGGCGGTGAGACGGGCGCCCAACGTCGGCTGGATCAAAGCAGCTTCGCGGCGGACTTCGCGCAAGCTGCTCAGCTTGGGGTTGAGCAGCAGGAACAGCGCATGCTCGCGCGCGGCATCGAGGGGGACCCAGAATTCTTGGATCCCTTGGTGGGTGAGCAGGAGTTCCCGCAGCGCGTCTTCGCCGCGCCTGCGCCCCAGGCCCTGTCCGACGAGATCGGCATGGGCCAATGCCGCGGCCAGAAAATCCGTGCGCTCGCTGGCATGGCGCGCGACCAACACCTGCGGGGGGTCGAGCGCCACCACTGCCACCCCGAGCACGCCGGGGATCCCCATCGGACCGGTCAGCAGTTCTTGCAGCCCGTCCCAGGGTGCAAGGCCCTGCCCGGCGGAGTCCTGGACGGTCGCGGCAAAGCTGGTGATTGCGGCCGGCACTTCGCGCAGCACCACTTCGTCGAAAATTTCCGGGTCGGAGCTGAGCGCAGCTGATTCGATGATGTGCTCGAACCCGGAACGGCGATGTTCATCGAGCAGGCGGGCGGCTTCGAGCAGCAAGCCCTGGAGCGGACGGTGGATCGCCCGGCGGAAATGCCGGGGCATGCTGAGCACCATCTCGCAGTCGTCCCACGACAGGATCTCGAGCACCGCTTTCTCGCCTTTGAGCTTGTCGCAAGCCGCGTCGATCAGTTCGCCGTCCGAGAGGAAAATTCGGCCGAGCCGCTCGCCGGATTTGATCGCCAGGGAACACGATTTTTTTTCAAAGTGGAGCAGTTGCAGGAACCCGAGAATCGACACCCCGCTCATATGACCTTGAGCGAGACGGGTCAGGGCTTGCTGGATCTGGCTGGCGACCGTGGCTTTGTCAAAAGGCTTTTCGATGTAGGAAATGACCCCGATTTTTTCCAGCTCGTCGTCGATCGCCGAAACCCCGAAACTGCTCATCACGATGACCGGCAAAGCCGGGTTCTGTTGCTGCACCAAAACCAGCAGCTCGAAGCCGTCGAGGACCGGCATGTCGAGGTCGGTGATCAGCAGGTCGATCGCTTCGCGGTCGAGGATCTCGAGCGCCTGGCGTCCATTTTCCGCTTCAAAAACGCGCAGCGGCACGGCTGCGCTGGTCAGACCGCTGCGGATCTCCGCGCGCACTACCGGGTCATCGTCGACCATGAGGATGGTTTTCATGAGGTGATCGGTCCACGGCTAGCGCAGGCCAGCGTGCTCCTGCATGGCAGCGAGCTCGCGCTCAAAGCCTGCGATGATGAGTTCTGGGTCGGGTACCAGACCCGCGTCGGTCACAACGCCAAAGCGAACTTTGTCGGCATAGCTGATGATGCTGATACCCATGCTCACTTGCCCGGAGCGCGGCACCCAAAACAGCAAGTCGCTGATCGGACTGCCGGCAAACCACAGCGGTTCCCGGGGTCCGGGCACGTTGGTCATGACGGTCGTGGCTTTGGTGCCGAAGATTTTCACGATGAGGCGGTGGACCAGGTGGGGGACGATACCCATGACGTGGAGTACGGCATAGATCGCGCCGGCTTCAAAGGCGCCTTTGAGGCGTTCCATCCGCTGCTTGAGCTCGCTGAGCCGGGCGTGCGGCTCGGCCAGACCCACGGGCAGCGGCAAGAAGACCAGCCCGAACTGATTGCCCAAGTCGGCCAGCTGCTCGACCCGGCGCAAACTGACCGGCACGGCCGCGCGCACATTGAGCTGCTGGTGGACGCGGTCTCCTTTGGCTTCGAGGTAGCGCCGCAGACCACCGGCCGTGGCCGCAAGCAGCACATCGTTGATCGTCGTCCCCAGGGCGTTTTTCAGTTCCCTGACGTGCCCTAAGGGAATCGATTGCGACCAGGCCGCCTGCTTTTTGACCCCGAGCTGACCTTTGAACCGGGTCGGTGGATCCCCTGCCGAAAAGGTCAGGCGAGTGAGCGCTGCGAGCGCGCTGGCCACGAGCCGCGTCTTGCTCGTCCGCCCCACCACCCCGCCGCTCGGACGCACCATCACTTTCATGCCTTCGGGCAAAAAGCGGTGGCAGCGCGCGAGCGCTTCGTCGGTGAGCTGCCCGCGGCGGTGAAACAGCACCGCCAGCGGATTGGGCGCCTGGGCGTCGGGTTCGGGGGACAGGTCGGTGAGTGAGAGGAGCAGCATCATCAGGGCGATGCCATCCCCGATGCAGTGGTGCAAGCGGACGATCAAAGCGCTGCCCGCACCATAATCCTCGACCAAGTAGAGGCTCCACAGCGGGCGATCTTCGGCGAGCGGTTCTGCCATCAGCGCGCCGACCAGTTGCTGCAGAGCAGCCTCATCCCCGGGAGGGGGCAAGGCGATCTTGCGCACATGAAAATCGAGGTCGAAGTCAGGGTCACGTTCCCAGAAAATGCGGCCGGACCGGCGGCGGATTCGCTCATGGAAGCGTTCCACCAGCAGCAACCGCGCTTGGATTTCGGTCTTGAGCCGCGCGACCCGGAGCGGTTCCGTGAACAACAGCAGCCCGGTGATGATCATCCGGTTGGTGGGTTGGTCCATGCGCAACCAGGACAAGTCCATCCGGGTCATCGGTCGCGGGGTGGGGGCTGCGGTTGGGGTCGGGCTCATGGCGCTTTCAATGGACAGTGGCGACGGCTTCGGCCATCACGGCCAGAACCCGTTCGAATTCCTCGTCGGTCATGTAAGCGAAAAGCGGCAGGTTGAGCACGCTCTGGGCCAGCCACGCCGCGCGTTCGCCCCCGACCGATCCGGCGAGAAACGGCGCCGCGCCCGGCTGTTTGGACATCGCTCCGGGATAGACATTGCCAAACCCGATCCCTTCGCGCTGGAGCACGGCCTGGATGGCGCTGCGCCGTGCAGGATCTTGCAAAGTGACGTTGAGATAGCCGTTTTCGCCGTAACCTGGGGGTGGCCCCACCACCCGGATGCCGAGGGCGTCAAGGCGCTCCCGGTAGCGTTCGGCCAGCTGCCGGCGCGAGGCGAGACGGGCTTCCAGGTATTCGAGACTCAAGTTGAGGTAGGCCGCGTCAAAACCAGCCAGGCGGCTATTCCAACCCACGACCGTGTGCTCGTAGTGCCCGGCTCGGCCATGGTTTCCCAGGCAGCGGACGCGCTCACCCAGTTCCTGGCTCGAACAATAAACCGCGCCGGCATCGCCGCAGCTGCCCAGCACCTTGGCCGGGTAAAACGATACGGTCGCGAGGTAGGCATCGCGATAAATCGAGGCCCCGCGGTAGGTGACGCCAAAGGCTTGGGCACCATCTTCGATCAGGGGCAATCGGCTCTTGCGACAGAACTCGCGGAAGTCGTCGAGCCGAGCAGAACCCCAGCCATAGAGGTGGGCGAGAATCGCCGCTTTGGGCCGGAGTTCCTCCACCGCATGGCGGAACAGCTCGAAGTCTAGTTGCAAATCCTTGGGGTCGATGTCGACGGTGACCACTTGCGCCCCGCAGTTTACCACCGCTTCAAAAGTTGCCCAGAAAGTGGCGTCGGGAATCAAGACCAAGTCGCCCGCACCGACCCCGACGGCGCGCAGCGCCAGCTGCAAGGCGTCCGTGCCATTGGCGCAGCCCACCACGCTCAAGACTCCGCTTTTCTTGGCCAGCGCGGCCTCGAGCTGCGCGGCTTCGGGGCCGCCGATGAATTGGGTCTGGGCGCTGATCTGCTGACACTTTTCGGTCCAGCGCGACAAGAAGTCGGACTCGAAGCGCCGGAGGTCGATGAACGGGACATTGCTGGGGGAGTTCGGCGATCCGTTGGGTGAAGTGTTCATAGACTTGCTCTGGTGTATGGCTCAAGGGTGCGGCTATGGTATAAGAAGGGAGAGACCAGATCTGCGCGCGGAAATTTATCAGGGAGTGGATCTGGAAACCACTATCTGGAAACGACTATCTGGCAACCACTATCTGGCAACCACGACTGCAACCACTTTGACGCAGGCTCATGTCAAACTCGAACCCTGGCCCGAGACGTCCCACCTCGCCCCCGGAACCGCCCCCCACGGCTTCGATGATCCGCAACTTGCGTCTGCTCGACTTGTTGCCGTCGATGAGCCCGGACGAGCAGCTCGAAGTTTTCGAGCAGGTCCTCAAGAGCCCACGCCCGCAAGTGCGGCAGAAGGCTTTGGGGATCGGCGCTGCAATTTTGACCGAGCACAGCTTGCTCGCCTACTTGCGCCAGGACGAAGACGACGTGCGGCGCAATGCTGCGGTCGAGATGCTCAAGCTGCGGCGTCAACGCTCGCTGCGGCTGGCCACCCTGCTGCTTGAAGACCGTGACCCGCGGGTGATCCTCCAGGCCATCCAAGTGCTGAGCCATTTGCGCGACCTGAGCTCGGTCGAGCCTCTGATCAAGGTGCTGGAACACCCGGATACCAACGTGCTGCAAGAAGCGATCGTGGCGCTGGGCCAGCTGCGCGACGGGCGCGCGCTACCGCACTTGCTGCCGTTTTTAGCGCGCGAGTCCTGGCTGCAGATCGCGACCATCGAAGCCTTGGGACGGATCGGCAGCTCTGAGGCAGTTCCCGAACTCGACCGTTTGTTGCCCAATCCAGTGGTCGCGCCCATGGTCGAAGAAGCGCTGGCCAAAATCGGTGGCCTGCAAGCGGTCAAAGCGCTGGCACGGCATTGGTTGGAACGAGGGGCCGAAGCGGACGTGCAGGTGACGCTTTTGCGGCTGGCCGAGATGCTCGAGGGCCTGGTGCGGCCGCCCGAAGGTCTGACCGATCTGGAAAATGCGCTCAAGCGCTGGGCGCAAGACGAACGCAAAGAGGTTCGCTTGGCGGCGGTCCGCTGCCTCCTGGCGCTGCGCGGCCGTAACCACGGGTTGTGGCATTTCTGACCCTCTGCCCCGCTGATCTGTGCTCGTAGGGTCGACCCTCGGCGGCGGCCCCTCAAACCCGCAGGCGGTCGATCATTTCGAGGATTTTTTGGTCGGCCTCCAGCAGCTGCAGCGGGGTCGAGCCCGCGCCCAGGTGGCCGCCACCGCCGTACTCCGACATCAATTCGCCAATGCTGACCGTGCAGGAGCGGTTGAAAATCGAATGCCCCACATTGACCATGACATGGTCTTTGTTGCGGCTGAACCGCGCCAGAATCGAGACATTGGCTTCCGGATAGAGGGTGTAGATCAAGAAGCGATTGCCAGCAGGTGGGTCAGAAATACGGCGAAAGTCGGTGAAAACCACGTTGCCGTCGAGCCGGGACAGTTCGGCCAAGGTCCAGCAGAACTCCTCGTTCTGCTCGAACATGCGGATCACCCGCTGCCGCACCTCGGGCTCGAGCAGAACCTCGCGGATGGGTTTTTCTTCGAGCCAGTGCAAACACTTGAAGAAGTAGGCGTCGTCGTCGCCGAGGCCAGTGCGCGAGTCGATGGTGAAGCCGAGGAGGATGAAATCCTGGGGCTTGAGCACATCATCCTCGGTGAGTTGCGCCGAGTCCAGGCGGTTGGTCTCATCGATCAAGGTCTGGTACTGCGGCTCCTGACCGTAGTACTCCCACACCAGCTGGGCCGCGCTGGGCGCTTGCCGGTAAAGCCCGCGGAAGCTGGTCGGCGGCTTTTCGTTGGACTCGGTCAACAAGTGGTGGTCGAACCAAGTGCCGCAGTGGGGGTGGTAAGGCAAGTTGGCGAGGATGTCATCCCTCTTTATGGCGACACCTTTGTCGGTGATCTGCTGGGGATGGACCAAGACGATCTCGTCGATCGGCTCATGGCGGCGCAAGATCAAGGCGCAAGCGAGTCCGTCGAGATCTGCTCGGGTTACCAACCGCATCTTAACCTCCTGGGCTCCTGGGGTTCCAGCTTGGCCGGATGGGAATCGGCAATCCGCTCGCCCAGCTCCGACCGGTCTTGAGGACCGAAAGTGTTGCACAAGGTGAGTTAAGATGCCAACTCGAACTACGCCCAACCCGAGCCACCCGAGCCGTCAAGTCACCCCAATCTCTGACCCGAAACAGCAATGCCAACTCTGGCGCCCGACGACGTCCTCGCGATCAACTCTGCAGCGCAAATCCTCACCCTGCCGGATGGCCGAGCGGTGATCCGTCACCGGGCGGGCGTGACGCTCGTGGGTGGCCTGGATCCCGAGCTTTTGGCGGATGTTCTCGCTGCCATCGACGGTCAGCGGACGATCCGCGAGCTGGTTGCGGATTTTGCCGCGCGCATTCCCGAGCAGAAGCTGCTGCGCCTGTTGACGCGGCTTTTGCCCGAAGGGTTGAGCCTCAGCCCCAAACCAGCTCTTCGGCAAGCCGGGTCGCCGTGGTGGGTCGGTCAAGGCCAGGCGGTCGAGCGCTGGCGAGACGCACTGACCGCAACCGGCATTCAAGGAGTGGTCGTCGACTGGGGTCCAGCGCCCTCGACGCTCACGCCCGACGTCCCGCTCATCGTGGCGATCGGGGAAGACGTCAGCTACCGCGAACTGCTGACCCTCCAACAAGCCGCCCTCAGCGCAGGCGTCCCCAGCCTCTTTCTCACCGTGGACCCCGACGGCCTGCGCCTCGGGCCCACCGTCATCCGGGGAGTGACGCCCTGTTGGGTTTGCGCACAGCTGACCCATTTCCGCTGGCTCGGGCTCGACCCCCAAGCCCTGCTCGCCCACCTCCAAGCCCTGGGCACCCAGCGCGCAGACGCGGGGTTGTGGCACCCCGCGCAAGTTTTAGGCCGTGAAGTGCACGCCTGCTTGACCCCGGGCGGCGCACCCCTGCTGCTCCACGAAGTCCTCCACTGGGCGCCATCAGGGGTGCGGCGCATCCCGCTCGCGCGCCACCCCGACTGCCCCGTCTGCGCCAATTTCAAAGCGCACGCGCCGCGGATCGCGGTCCGGACGCGCGAGCTCCGCGCCCTTGCCGAGCGACAAGCTGCCACCCGGGAGCT
Source organism: uncultured Thermoanaerobaculia bacterium (assembly GCA_964499975.1). GTDB lineage: Bacteria > Acidobacteriota > Thermoanaerobaculia > Multivoradales > J023 > CAZCOV01. Next base: position 4,070 of record CAZCOV010000152.1, on the reverse strand, counting down.
GCGCCAGCACAACCCTCCGCTCGTGGTCCGCGCGGGGCACCCCGACGGCTGGGTCGCGCGGGTTGGCATTGTGGGCGGGGGGACGGCCGGCTACCTTGCGGCGCTCGCCCTCCGCCGCCAGCTACCCCACCTGGAAGTGACGCTGATCGAGTCGAGCGCGATTCCGGTGATCGGGGTTGGCGAAGCCACCACGCCGCTCATGCCGCAATTCCTTCACCTGGATTTGGGGCTGTCGATCCACGAATTGTTCCGCGCGGTCCAACCGACGTTCAAGCTGGGGATTCGCTTCCTTTGGGGTGAGCCCGACCACGGCTACTTCCAATATCCGTTTGGCCCGCTCGAACCGCTCGCCGCCTATGCACACGACGGCAACCTCCGGCGCTGCTCCTTTCAGTCGCTCCTGATGTCAGCAGACGCCGTCCCGCTATTTGGCGGCGAAGCAGCTGACTGGCGCCCGGGCTTTGGTCCGGAGATCGCTTACCACCTCGACAACCAGCGCTTCGTCCGCTACTTGCAAGAGCAAGCCAAAGCCTTTGGGGTCAAGACCGTCGACGCAGTGATCCAAGACGCCGAGCTCACCGCGGATCGTCAGGAAGTTCAGACCCTGATCGCCGCAGATGGTCGTCGCTTCAGTTTCGACCTCTACCTCGACTGTTCAGGCTTTCGCTCGCTCCTGCTCGACCGCGCCCTCGGCTCACCCTTCATCAGCTTCGCGGCCAGCCTGCCCACGGACCGCGCGATCGTGGCCGCCGTGCCGCACCACGGTCACATCCGCCCTTACACCGTGGCCGAGGCCATGGACGCGGGCTGGTGCTGGAACACCCCGCAAGTCGAAGCAGACCATCGGGGTTACGTGTTCTGCTCGGCGTTTGCCAGCCCCGAGCAAGCGGCAGCCGAGATGCAGCAGCGTAACCCGGGCATGGGCGAGTGGCGGCTGGTCAAGTTTCAAGCCGGACGCCATGCGCACTTCATTCACGGCAACGTGGTCGCCTTGGGCAATGCCTACGGATTTGTCGAGCCCCTGGAATCGACCGCGCTGCACATGCTGATCCGCCAGATCGGCCTGCTCGTCCGGGCCTTTCCCTGGCAGCGCGGCGAGCGCGGCATGGCCGGCGTTTTGAACCTTGAAGTCGGCCGGCTGTGGGACTACCTGGCTTGGTTTCTAGCTCTCCACTACAAGTTCAACCCCTGGCAAAACACCCCCTTTTGGCGCCACTGCCGGACCGCCGTGGAAGTGGCCCGCCACGGCGAGCTGCTCACCACTTTTGCCGAACGCGGACCGCTTTCTTACGACCGGCTGATCACCCAGAACTTCGCTTACCCCGATCCGCTCTGGGGGCCGCAAGGCATTGACCTGATCCTCCTCGGCCAGCACGTCCCTTGCCGGCTGCCACGTCCAGCGCTGGCCAAGTCTGCCTGGCAGCAGCGCGTCCGCGCCCAACAGAAAGTCGCCCGGCGCGCCGTGCCCCACAGCCGGGCTCTGGCTCAACTGGCAAACCGTCCGGAATGGCTGGAAGCCCTGGTCGCGGGCTTTCGCGCAGTGGGTCCAGCTTTTGGGCCGAACCCAATGAGTCTGCGTTGAAAAATTCTGGGGTGAGAGGCTGGCTCAGGGCTGGAGGGCGAGAATGCGCTTCCCATCGAGCGCCACTTCACCGAACTTGGCCAAGCGCTGGAGCCACTCGGCGAAGGGGAAGTCCTTCACTTGGCTGCTGATTATCTCTCCCGGCTGGCGCGGAACAAACGTCGCGCGACCGGCGGAGATCTGCTGGACAAAGGCAGCGAGGGATTCGCTTTTAGCAGTTTGCGCCGCCAGGCTGAGGAGATGGGCTCCCAGGCGGTCGTCCTGCCCTTTGTGCGCGGTCTGACCCGGTCCGGCGAGAATGCCCGCGAGGCCGCTAGGAGCCAGCGTCAAGAGCACTTCCCGCAGGGGCATGTCTTTGACCTCGAGCCAGAGCTGTTCTGCTGGGTTTTGCGGTACGATGGCGAGCACAATTCCGGTATTGCGGGTGATCATCGTCGCCAGTTCTGTGGCGGTAACACCCGCGGCGTCCACGGAAATGCGTTGATCGAGCGCTCCTGCGACCGGAGCCGTCTTGTACTCTTCGCCAAACCCGCCGCCACTGCAATAAGCTTCGCACCGGCTTGCAGAGCAGATCGCACTGCAACCCCCGGCGCAGGTAATCGAAGCAGAACATTCACCCAGGGAGCAAGAGCAAGTCTCCGCAACCGCAGGCAGGCTGCAGCTCAGCCCTGCCGTGACCCCGAGCAGACAAACAACGAGCCAAAAACGCTTTTCTGCCGGTCGGTTCCTCATCGCTCTCCTCACTTTCTGTTCTTTGTGCAGTGTTCCTGATTCTAGCTTTCTTCACAAAATCTTTTAAATACCTGTTCGGATAGTAGCTACCCCTTTCCTCAGAGAGTCAAGAGGCAATTCCACAAGACAAATCCCCTGAACCACCGAGTTGTCCTGCGCGGTCAGTTGAGCACTTCGGACAACCGTGCCTCTGGACGTTGACTGAGTGCAGCGAGTAAGCGTTCGAAATCCGCCAGCATGGCCTCGACCGTCGCGCGGTCGAAGAGGTCGTTGTCGTAAATCAACGTCCCGTAGATCCGGTCGCTGTGGCTCAGCCACAAGGCTAAATCTTGATCGGTGGTCCCGCGGTGCATGGCGCGCAAGCTGGCCGCGATCCCCAACGCTGAGTCCGCGGCAGGGTTGACCCGCTGCGGCGGCGCGTTGAGGAAGGTGAACATCGCCTGGAACGGCGAGCGGTCGAAAGCGAAGTCCGGCGGCGGAAAATTGGCCAGCGCCAGCATGAACGGCAACTCCTGGTGGCTGAACGCGCCGAGCACGGTCTCGCCGACTCGGGCCAGGACTTCGTCAAGGGTGGGATCGCCGCATCCACGACAAAGGGGCGCGTCGGCGGTCCTCGCGCCGGGGGATTGCGCGCTCGCCACCGCTCTGGCCGAGCGCGCGGCGCAGCCACTCCTGACGCAATTCGAGCTGTGCCGGGCGGAGCGCTAAGTACCGCGACTTGAGCGCGAGGGTCCAGGTCTCAGCCGGGCCGTCGGCCAGGGCCATCGGGCCGAGGACGACTCCGGAACGCCGTGCCAGTTCAGCCTGGGCGCCGTCCTCGCCCAGCGCTGCAAGCCGTTCGAGTAGCTTGGCTTCCACTTCCAGGGCCAACTCGCTGAGCGTCTGCGCGGCAAACAGCGTGCGCGCTTCGAGGTCGATGCCGAGGAATTCCTGCAGCCGGTAAACCACCCGGATCGCCGCCAAGGAGTGGCCGCCGAGGGCAAAGAAGTTGTCGTCCGCGCTGATCCGCTCCATCTCGAGTACGCTCGTCCAGATGCTTGCCACCACTTCTTCCGTGGCCGTGTTGGGAGCGCAAAAAGCGCGGTCGGTGCTCTCCTGCCCCGCGAGCAAGCGGCGGTCGAGGGCTGCGCGGTGGATCTTGCCGGTGGCGGTGAGTGGCAAGCTGGGGAGGAAAACCAGCGCAGATGGCACCATATAAGCCGGCCGCCTCGAGTTGGGGGAGATCGAAGCCGTCCTCATTGCGCATCCCACGGTGCGGCGGGCCGTGGTCAACGCGGTCACTGCCTGCTGCTCAATGGAGCACTTCGGCGAGCCGCACCTCTGGACGCCGGGCGAGCGCTTCGAGCCAACGCTCGAAGTCCATCACCATGGCCTCCGCGGTCGTGCGGTCAAACAGCTCATTGTCGTAAATCAACGTGCCAAAAATCCGCTCCCCGTGGTTCAGCCAGAGCGCTAGGTCCTGGTCGGTCGTCCCGCGGTGGACTGTGCGCAAGCTGGCCGCAATCCCCGCCACCGAATCGGCCGCGGGACGGGGTTCACCCGCGCTGTGCGCCGGCACGTTGAGGAAAGTGAACATCGCCTGGAACGGCGAACGATCGAAAGCAAAATCTGCGGGAGGGAAATTGGCCAGCGCCAGCATGAAAGGCAATTCCTGGTGGCTGAAAGCGCCCAATACCGTCTCCCCAACCCGCGCCAGGACCTCGTCCAAGGTGGGGTTGCCGCTCAAGTCGGTGGTGAGCAGCAGCATGTTGGTAAA
>CAZCOV010000151.1:0-13774 GCA_964499975.1 uncultured Thermoanaerobaculia bacterium | reverse complement strand
AAGTTCCAGGGGGGTGTCCAGCCGTGGGCGTGCCGAGCAGCAGCTCGCACTGACCGGTGTGCCGGTTGAGCAAGGCGCCGAAAGCGGTGAGCAAGACGGTGAACGGGGTGGTGCCAAAGCCACGGGCGAGGCTTGCCAGCGGGTCGCACAGCGCGGCCGGGAGGTGCTGGCGATGGGTGGCGCCGCTAAAACGCTGGAGCGGCGGCCGAGGACGGTCGGTGGGGAGGTCGAGCAGCGGTAGCACCCCGTTGAGCTGCTGTCGCCAGAAAGCCCAAAGCCCTTCGCCCGCAGGACTGGCCAGCAGTTCAGCTTGGCGGCGGACAAAGTTCGGGTAGGCGGCGGGCAAAGGGGGCAAGCTGAGGTCGAGACCCGCAACCGCCCGCGCGTAGAGCTCCCCGAGTTCGCGCGCTAGCGTGACGAGCGACGTGAAGTCAGCGATCAGATGATGGACTACCACCAACACCACGCTCGCGCCGCCCGGCTCGGGGTAGATCGTGACCCGCAGCAGCGGCCCGGTTTCCAGGTCGAAAGGCCGGCGCGCGGCGAGCGTGAGCTGGGGTGGCGCAGGGCAGCCGCGTTCGCAGGAGACCTCCACGTCGGCACCGGGCGGCGCAATCCGCTGCACCGGCTGTCCCGCTGCGGTGGGGAAGCTGGTACGCAAGGCCGGGTGGCGGTCTTGCAGCGCGCGCAGCGCCCGTTTTAAGGCAGTGATCTCGAGATCTGGGACGCGGGCGAGCGCTGCGATGTGGTAGGCCCCGCTCCCCGCGCTCAGCCGTTCGAGGAACCACAGGGCGCGCTGGCCATGCGACAACGGGTGATCGCCCACCTCGGGGCTGTCCGCCGACCCAGTTTCGGCCAAGGCAGCGCCCGGCGAGGAGGCGCCCGGCGAAGAGGCGTCCGGCGCGGAGGCATCGGTGGGTGTGGGCCAGCTCGCCTGGGTCTGCCGAGCCACCAGGGCTGCGAGTTCGGTGATCCGCAACCCGCCCAGAAGGTCGGCGAGCGGCAGCCGGACTGCAAACTGGGTTTCCAGTTCATACTGCAGAGTGATCGCGCCCAGCGAATCGAGTCCGGCGGCGACCAGCGGTGCTGCGGGGTCGAGGGCTGAAGCGGGCCGGCGCACGGCCTGGGCGACTTGTGCTGTAAGGTGTGCCGTGAGCCACTGCTGCTGTTCGTCTGCGCTCCCAGCCGGCAGGTGGGCACGCGAGAGGGGCTCTGCGGGGTCGGTTGCTGGTGCCATCGCAAACCCCGCTGCGCTCAGCTCTGCACCCGCCGCTCTGCACCCACTGCTGAACACGATCGGCAACGTTCCGGCGTTGAAGGCATCACGGCAAGCGCGGCGGCGGATCTTGCCGCTCGTGGTTTTGGGCAGACCGCCTTGGCTGAGGAGGACCACGGTGTGAACTTGCACCTCGTGCTCTTCCGCCACGGCCTGACGGATCGCCTGGGCCGCTGCCGCGGCTTCGGCTGGGCGCCGTCGATCGAGTTCGAACACGATGACCAGCTGCTCTTCATCCGCAACCTCCAGGGCAAAAGCAGCGCCACTCCCGGAGCGGAGCGCAGGATGCGCCAGTTCGGCAGTACGTTCCAGGTCTTGCGGGTAGTGGTTGCGCCCGCGCAGGATGATCAGCTCTTTGCAGCGTCCGGTGATAAAGAGTTCGTCAGCCAGGACAAAGCCGAGGTCGCCGGTGCGCAAGAAGCCCGACGGCGCGCTGTCGGGAACCTGCTTGCGACCAGCTAGGCGGGCGCCGAAGGTCGCTGGCGCAGCTTCCGATTGCTGCCAGTAGCCGCGGGCCACGCTCGGGCCGCGCACCCAGATCTCGCCGATCCGGCCTGCTGGCAAGCGAACCCGGGTCGTGGGGTCGACCACCACCACTTCCTGACCGGTTCCGACCCGGCCACAGCTCACCACCCGCTGGCTGCGGCCAGAGCCATCGCTTGCGACCACCCGATGCTGTTCGAGTTCACTCGCCGCCAGCGTGAGCACGTTCGGCGCAGCATCGGGGGGACCGCCGCTGACCAGGAGCGTGGCCTCGGCCAAGCCGTAACAGGGGAAAAAAGCGTGGGACGCAAACCCGCAGGCAGCAAAAGCAGCGGCAAAGCGCTCCAGCGTGTCGACGCGTACAGGTTCAGCCCCGTTGAAAGCGGTGCGCCAGCAAGTCAGGTCGAGCGCGCTGCGTTCAGCCGGACTGATTTTGCGGCAGCACAGCTCGTAAGCGAAGTTGGGGCCGCCGCTGGTGGTCCCGCGGTAGCGATGGATCGCTTGCAGCCAGCGCAGCGGGCGCTGCAGGAAAGCCACGGGTGACATCAACACGCAGGTACAGCCGAGGGCGAGCGGGTGCAGCACGTTCCCGATCAGACCCATGTCGTGGTACAGCGGCAACCAGCCGACCACCCGGACCTCACCGCAGAGCTCCCCCGAGGAGCCAAGATGGCCGAACGCCCGCCCGATTTGTTCTTGGTTGTGCAGCAAGTTAGCGTGGCTGACCGCCACCCCGCGGGGGGTTCCAGTCGAGCCTGAAGTGTACTGGAGCATCGCCAGGTGCTCAGGACCCACGCCCGGATCGTGCCACTCGGCAATCCTGCTGCACGGCAGCGAGTCCGTGGCCAGGGTCGCCGGTACTGTGATCTCGGTTGCCTGGCTTAGCAGCTGCCGAAGGCGGTCCGCCTGCTTGTCCACGGTGAGCACCCAACGCGGTTGGGCGTTCTCTAAAATCGCTTTTAACCGGACGAGCGGCTGGCGGCCGTGGGGAGGGTAAGCGGGCACGGCCACAACGCCGGCGTAAAGGCAACCAAAAAAGGCCGCAATGAACTCGAGGCCCGGCGGATAAAGGAGCAACGCCCGGTCCCCAGGTCGGGCTTCCCGCTGCAACAGGGCGGCGATCGCGCGCGCTTGGCCGTCGAGTTCGGCCCAGGTCCAGCTCGCTTGTTCGCGCTCGCCGTCGGCGAGGAAAGTGTAGGCCAGCCGCTCCCCGGCGGTGTGCGCCCGGTAGCGCAAGAGCTCCACCAAGGTCGAGACGACCGGCTGGGCTGCAAGAGAGGGCGCCCGAGGAGCATCCGCCGTCATCGCGCCAACCCCTTCATCCGTTGCGCAGGGCAGCGATCGGGTCTACCCCGATCCCGCGCCAGGCAGGGATCAACGTGGCGACCAGGGCCACGAGCAAAAACGTCAGCGACACGGCCGAAAACGCCCAGGCGTCGGTGCTGCCGACGTCGAGCAGGAGGCTCGCGAGCAAGCGCGTCAAGGCCAGCGCCCCGGCCAGCCCGAGGACCAGCCCGAGCAAAGTCCAGCGCATGCCTTGCGCGACCAGCCAGCGCAGAATTTGCTGACGGCTGGCACCCAAAGCGCGGCGGATGCCGATCTCACGGATGCGCTGGCTGACCGACCAGGTGGTGACCCCGTGGATACCCAAAACCGCGAGGAGTAGTGCCGCCAGAGCGAAGAGCCCGACCATCTGGGTGACCCAGCGACGGTTGGCGAGCGCGTCAGCGAGCAAATCCGCCAAAGTGGCCACGACCGCAATGGCCTGGGTGCGGTCGACATCCCAGATCGCGCTGCGCGCGGCCACGGCGAGCGGATCCGGGTCGTCTTGGACGCGGAGCACGAAGCTGATGCGGCGGGCCACTGCTGCTTGAAGCGGCAAGTAAATTTGGGGATCGGGTGAAACGCCCAGTCCTGGCAAACCGATCGACCCGACCACGCCGATCACTTGGTGGGGCTGGTTACCCCGGCCGGGGATCGTCACCCGCTTGCCGAGCGGATCCTCACCCGGCCAAAAAGTGTCCGCCAGTCGGCGGTCGACGATCGCTACCAGGGGGCCAGCCTCGAGATCAGCTGGGGTGAACGGTCGGCCCTGCAGCAGCGGCAATCCGAGGGCGCGGAAGAAATCGGGGGTCACCCCATCGACCGCGGCAAACGGCGGCGGTTCTCCCGGCGGTAAGTGGAGCCCTTCGGGAATGAAGGAGGTCCGGCTCCGCTGGCCCTCCGCCAGGGGCAGCGAGGTCGACGCTCCGACCGCTTGCACCCGCGGCAGTCGCGTCAGCTGTTCGAGCAGTCGTTGGTAAAACACCAGCCGTTCGTCGTCGGCCTGGAACTTGCCATCCGGCTCGATCAGCGACAGGGCGAGCACCCGGTCAGGGGCAAAACCCGGGGCGAGCATCTGGGCTCGTTCTAGGCTGCGGACGAGCAAACCAGCGTTGATCAGCACGACCAAAGCGAGTGCAACTTCGCCGGTCACCAGCAGATTGCGCAACAAATTGCCGCCCGATCCCCCAACGACAGGGTTGCTTCCGCCTTGGATCAACTGGCTCAGGTTGGGCCGCGCGGCGTAGAGCGCGGGGAGCAGGCCGAAGACCCCGCCGGTGAGCAGCGAGATGGCCAAGGTAAAGAGCAGCACCCGGCCGTCGATTTGCGCTGCAGCGAGCCGCGGGACATCGCTCGGCGCGGCCTGGATCAATGCGGTCAGACCCGTGGCGAGGAGCAGGCCAGCGGCGCCGCCCAAAACCGCGATGACCAGGTTTTCGCCCAGCAGCTGGCGGACGATCCGGCCGCGGTTCGCGCCCAAGGCGGCGCGCAAAGCCATCTCGCCTTGCCGCTCGACTCCGCGCGCCAGCAGCAGGTTAGCGACATTGGCACAGGCCACCAACAAAACAAACGCCACCACCGCGAGGAGGAGCAGCAAGGCCGAGCGCAGATCGCCGGCTGTTGCTTGCTGCAGGGGGATCAGCCGAATGCCAAAAGCTTGCGGGTTGCCCCGATCTTCCTCTGCCATGGCCGCGGTGAGCGCGGTCATCTCCGCGCGGGCTCGCGCCAGAGTCTGTCCGGGCGCGAGGCGTGCCACGGTTTCCAGAAAGAGCCGGCCGCGGTGGGCGAGGTCTTGGGGAGTGAAGATCAGCGGGGTCCAGACTTCCGCGCGTTCGACGAAAGAAAAGCCCGCGGGCATGATTCCGACCACCCGGTACTGCCGATCGTCCAACCGCACCAGCTGGCCCAAAATCGCGGGATCTGCGCCGAACACACGCTGCCAGAGCCCCTGCGAGATCACCACCACGGGTTCCGCATCAGCCGCGCCGTCTTTGGCCAACAGCGTCCGTCCGCGCCAAGCCGTCACCTGCAGGACCGAAAAAAGTTCGGCCGAAACCTCGGCCCCCCACACCTGCTCGGGCGGCCCATCGCTGACCAGGCCGTAAACCGCCGGCACATACGCGGCCATACCGGCGAACACCTGGTTGCGCTGCTGCCAGTCGAGGAAGTTGCGGGGAGAAGTGGGAGCGCGGTCGACGTTGCGCTCGGGGATCGTCTGGTAAATCGCCACCAGTTGCTCGGGAGCGCCCAGCGGCAGGGGAAAGAGCAGCACTGCGTTGACCACGCTGAATACCGCGGAGTTGGCCCCGATACCCAGCCCGAGGGTGAGGATCACGACCAGCGCCAAGCCGGGTTTTTTCCACAAGCTGCGGCAGGCGACCAGCAAGTCTTTGAACAATCCGTTCATCACTCCGTCTCAGCGAACGCGAACGCCTTGGTAATGCCACAGCGCGCGGGCTGTGGCCGGGTGGTTCAGGGCATGGCGAAAGTGGTTGCAGCTAGCTCAACATTGATCGCGATGTCTTCCCAAATCAGGTTCTGCACGACATTGGCGATGGGCAGCCGGGTCACGACGGAAAAGGGCCAGCGAACGCCGCCCACTTCCCGATAGTCAGCGTAGGTGATCTCGGCTTCGAGCCAGCCGCGCGCGGTCAAAGTCCGCTCGTACTCACGAAAGGGCAGAAAAGTCAGCGCGTCGAGGTAGAGGGTGGTGAGTTCGCCATCAGCGTAGCGGAGCGCGATCGCGTAAACCGCGCGACCGTCGGTTTGGCCTTTGCCCAGCAGTTCGGCTTGGTGCCCTTTGGTCTGCCAGTCGACCAACTCCCCGGCGAGATCAATGCGCCGACGGAAGCGATGCGCTTCGGTCGCGGGCATCACCGTCGGCTCGAGGATGCCCACTTGCGGAAAAACCTGCCAAGCGAGTTCGCCGTCGATCGCTTGGATGGTGATCACCCCAGGTTCCAGCTCGAGGCGCCGCGCGTAGTGTTGGGGTGGTGCGATCGCCACTTCGATCGGTGCGTTGTCACTCGGTTGCGGACCCCGAGTCGTCAATCGCCCTTTCATCACCACGGTGCGCACGGCTTGCACTGGCCCTCGCCCACCGCGGGCCAGGGTGTACTTTTCGACCAGCTGATCGAGGCGCAAATCGGCCGGCTGCAAGTCGGCGGCCGCAGGGTCGCTGCTGCCGCAGCCGGACAGCAGGGTTATGCCCAAAACAGCTGCGCTCAAGAGCTCGAAACTGCGCATCCGCTCAAGCCACCTGGACCATCCGCGGCGTGGCGCTCGACGAAGCCATGGAGGTACTCCAGTCCGCGCTACGCGACTCGGCAGCGCCCACGCCGAGCGCCAAAACGACGCTGATGTAACGGTTGCTTTCCTCAAACAACAAGCCGAGCTCGCGCAGTCGGTCGACTTCCGCGGCGACGGCTGCGGCCGTGGCACCGGTGGCGCGGACCAAGTGCTCATGGTTGAGCCCGCTTTCGCCCAGCAGCTCGAGCAGCTGCAGGCCGAGGGCGCTGATTTCGTGCTCGACCCGCTGCCCCGAACGGGTGTCATGGACCACTTGGCCATGGTCGCGGGCAGCGAGGAAGAGCTCCGCTTTGGGCAAACCTTCGTGGCCGTAGTAATGCTTCTGCCAGTCCCGCACAGCAGCGTTCAGCTTGTCTGCCCAAACCACCATCTTGCGGATGTAGTCCGCGCTGTAGTTGGTATCTTCGAAGTAGTAAGCCAGGTTGGCGATAGCGACTGCGGGGAACGGGTAAATAAAGCTGTAAAAATCGTAAGGCTTGAGTTTGAGTCCGTACTCTGCCGCTTTGACATAGTACGGGCTGTAGCGATCAAAGCGCACGGGATGCGCGCCCGAAGGTGGCGGCAAGTGCTTGAGCAGCGGGATGTCCGCGAGGTACTTCTTGTAGACCTCCTCCTCTTCCCGCGGGAAGCCGATCAGCAGATTCCACACCGGTGCGATCTTGTTCTTGACGCAATACTTGAGGAAACGGAGGTTACCAAACGCGGTGGTGCCCTTGCCCATCAGCTTGAGCGTCGAAGAGTTGATCGATTCGATGCCGGGCTGCAGCTCACTGATTTTGGCCTGCGCCAAGATTTCCATCTCGTGGGCTTTGAGGTCGGCCTTGACCTCATAAAACACGCGGACGTGTTCCGGCGGTTTGAGCCTGGGCAGCACTTCTTTCAGATAGCTGCGCGGGAGGATGTTATCTACCGATTCGAAGCGCTCACAGCGGTCGCTGTACCGGTCGAACAGGCCTTGGAACAACTCGACCGCTTGGTCCGCGGGCATCGCCCGATAAGCCATGGTGGTCCCGTTGAGACCGCAGAACGTGCAGTGCGAGCGCTCCCCCCACCAGCAGCCGCGGGAGGTCTCGAAAGTGAGGCTGGGTTTGACCATGTTGTGCGGGAAGTTGCGCGCCAACTCGTCGAGGAACGGCCCGTAATCGAGCGGCACCGGGATTTCGATCGGCAGCTCAGGCCCCATCCACATCTGCCCGGCCAGGTCGGCGGCATTGCGGCGGGTGAAGATACCGCGGATCGCGTCGATGCCTTCGGCTTCACCGGCGATCAGGCAGCGGAGCAGCTGCGGGAAGGTGACCAACCCAGGTCCTGACACCACGTAATCGAGCGCGTCGACATGGAGCGCCAGCTCGCGGCCCATCGGCGCTTCGCAGTTGGCGCCGCCGATCACCGTGACCGTTTTGGGGTTTTTGACCTTGATCTGGCGCGCCAGCGCAAACGAAGCGGCGTTCTGCGCAAACATCGAAGTGAACCCCACCAGGTTTTCATGATCGAGGCGATACTTCAAGACCAGCCGTTCCAGGAAGCGGTCGAGGGTCTTGCGCTTGCCTTCGACCTCAAGTCGTCGCGCTTCGATTTCGGGGCTGCGTTGAGGAAAGTAGCGGCGGAAGTACTCCTCAGAGTTGTCGCCTTGCTGCGGAAACGCGGCCTGGCGAAAGAACCAATCGCCGAGACCGGAGTTGTTGGCCGCGAGCGAACTGGTCATGATCTGATAGAGCTCCAGTCCGAGATAATGCGCAAAGTCGTGTCCCACGTAGAGGATCCGGGCCCGAATCTGGTCGCCGAATTGGCTTTCGGCAACGGATTTGAGCTGGGTCAGGGCAAGGGATGGCAGGTTGAGGCTAGCAAAAGGCATGCTGATCAACGTGATCTTGAACATCGCCTGGACCTCTCGCGGTTTGGGGTTGGCAGTCATGGGTTGCGCGGGTCAAGGGCTGTGCAGATTTTCCGGGTGCAGGTTTTCCGGGTTGTCCGCGGCGGACGCTTCCGGGTCGGCAAAATCGGGGTGGGTGTAGAGCTCAGACATCGCCACCAGGATCTTGCGCGGACCCGAGAAGGCCTCGCGACCGTGCGAAGCGAGGAAATTGTCGACCATCATGACATCCCCTTGCTGCCAGTCGAAACGGCACGCTTCCCGCTCATAGAGAGCTTTGAGCTCTTCGAGGATGGATGGTTCGATCGGTGTGCCGTCACCGTAAAAAGCATTGCGCGGCAGTTCATCTTCAGCAAACTCGGCCAAGAGGGCAGCGCGCACCGACGGTTCGAGGTTGGAGTGGTGGAACATGTAGGCGTGGTTGAACCAGACCGTGTCGCCGGTCGTCGGGTGGGTGGCAACCGCCTGACGCACCGCCCGGGTGCGCAACCGATCGCCGTCCTTCCACTCCGCCACCGTGTGCGATTTGCGGCAGTAGGCTTCGACCACGGCCCGGTCTTCGGTTTGGAACACCACCTGCCAGGGCATGTCCACGCCTTCCCCGTAGTTGCGGACGTACATCACTTTTTTTTCCATGAACCGGTTTTTGATCGCCGTGGGAATCAAACTAAAAATCCTGCGATCGTCGACTACCGGAGTGCGTCCGCCGCTTGCGGGAGATTGCTCACAAAAGAACCACAGCTTGGTGGGCCAGTTGTGTGAGTACGACATCTCATGATGCATCGGGATGATCTGATCGGGTGGAAATTCCGTCGACGTGTAGATGCTGCGACTGACCTCGGTGCGCGGCGCGGCACGCTCGCGGTAGTCGAGGAGCGGCGCAAAAACTTGCGCCAGCTCGCGGAAGCGGTCCGCTGTCTCCAAGGCAAAGCCGCGAAACAGGATCACGCCAAATTGAAGCAATTCCTGTGCGAGCTCTTCGCGGTGGCGGCGCGCCCAGTCAATCAAGTTGAGCTGCTCGGCATTGGGTTCAATCAGTCGGGGAAAGCTTTTTAGAGCGTCGACGAAGCTGCGACGGACCAGGTTTTCCGCGGCCACTGTCACGGTCTTGCGCCGGACTGCGCCAAAGCCGCCGGAGCCGAAACTGGGGTTCGGTTGAGTCGCCACGATATTCTCCTCTGGAATTCCTTGACCCACTGTCGATGGACGGTCAAGCTGGCAGGACGGCATCCCAATCCAGGGGGTCCGCCATCGCAGCCACGATTTTTCGCGAGCCAGAAAACGGCCTGCGGCCATGCGCCACCATCATGTTGTCAAGCATCAACACGTCGTCTTGCTGCCAAGGAAAAGCGATGGTTTCACGCCGGTAAATAGCGCGCAGAGTCTCCAGCACTTCCGGTTCGATCGGCGTGCCATCGCCGTAGTAAGTGTTGTTCGGCAGATCTGCTTCGTCGAACTCGGCGAGCATGGCTTCGCGAATCACAGCGGGCAAGGTCGAAACGTGGAAGAAGGTCAGATGGTTAAACCAGATCGATTCTGCGGTGTCGGGCTGGCGTGCGGTACAGCGCCGCACTTGTTCGGTGCGCAAGCGGTTGCCGTCCTTCCACTCCCAGCGGATCCGGTGCTCCCGACAGTACTGCTCGACAGCGGTCCGGTCAGTGGTCTGAAAAGCGTTCTCCCAAGTGAGGCCAAAGCCGTCACCGAAGTTGCGCCGGTAGAGGTAGCCGTTGCGGGCGAAGCGGTCGCGGATCGCGGGATCAATCTGGGTAAAGATCCGTCGACAGTCGGCGATCGGTGTCTCACCGCCTGCTGCTGCCGGGATCACACAGTAGAAAAAAATCTTACGGGGGAAAACCTGGTTGTAGGACTGTTCATTGTGCAGAAAGATCTCGTGCTCTGGCGGATAGTCCGTCGAGGTGTAGATGTTGCCCTGAACTTGACTGCGGGGTGAGGAGCGTTCGGTGTAGCGCAGGGCACCGCTCGAAACCGCGGTGACCAGCGACTCGAATTCGGCCAGGCCCCCCACGCGAAAGCCGCGGAACAGGAGCGCGCCGTATTTGGCCAACTCGGAATTGAGCAACTCGCGGTGAACTTCGGCATAACTGATCAGGTTGACATGTTCCAGGTTGGGCAGAACCACGCGGGGAAAGCGTCGCTCCTCATCCAGGAAAGAGAATCGAACCAAGCTTTCTTCAGAAATCCGAACAGGCTTACGTCCACCGAAACTGCCCAGGGCGGTTTTGCTGGTGCTCATGAAATCCCCTCTCAAGGTCTCGGCATACGGAGCATCCAATGCAGGACCTTCGGCTTTGCTGCAACCAAAAAATTATAATACTCGAGCCCCCGCGATGGCAAGTGCGGGTGGGTCGAATCGCCGGTCGCGGATCGCCGACCGCGAGAGATAGCTTCTAAATCCGATAGAATTGCGCCAAAGAAGAGGAGAATCTTTGATGTTGACACGATTTCAGCTCTTGATCATCGTGGCTCTGATTTTGCTCGTCGTTGTCGGGGTGGCTGCCCGGATGGCCCGCGGCCAGACGCCAGCCCCCAACCCACCCCGCAGCCCCCAGGAAATTCACCTCCCGGCGCAGCCAGTAGAAGTGCCTCTGCGCGATGGGGGACCACTGCCCGCGGTCGAAGTCGAGGTCAACGGCCAGGGGCCTTTCCTGTTCTGGGTCGACACCGGGGCAACGGGTTCAGCCCGGGCCGACGTTTCTTTGGTGGAAAAACTCAGCCTCAAGGCTGTGGGTGAGGTCCAGGTGCAAGATGGGCTGGGGCAGGCGGGGCCGCCGATGCAGCTGGTGCGCATCGATTCGCTGCGCGTCGGCAGTGCCGAGTTCATTGGCCTTGAAGCGGCAACCCGCGATTACAACCGGCAGTTGCCGTCGGGTTTTGCGCACATCGACGGCATCCTCGGTTTCCATCTGTTCACGGACACGTTGTTCACCATCGACTATGTTGGCAAGCGGCTGCAGATCGCCCGCGGAGAGTTGCCGCCGGTCGACGGCCAAGAGATCTTGGCGCTGACCGCAGGGGGACGCGGTCCGAGAATCTCGCTGGGGATCGGCGGCAAGACGGTCGAAGCCGAGATCGACTCCGGGTTTCAAGGGATGATCCAGCTTCCGGCTGAAATCGCCCAGCCGCTGCTTGCGGGAGAGCCGGTCGTGGTCGGTCGAGCGCGCACGGTCACGGGTGAGTTCGAGATCAAAGAAGCGCCGATTGCAGGTACCCTGAAGGTCGGCCGTCACCAGCTGAGCAACCCGCGGGTGACGATTGCAGCCGTGCCGGGACCGCTAGTGCTGGGGTCGGGTTTCTTGCGTCATTTTGCTATCACCTTCGACCAGCGCAACGGTCGGGTGCGCTTCGCGCGAAAAGCCGAGGGAGCGATCGAGGAACAACCTCGATATCGTGTCGGGGTGGCTTTCGCCCAAGCGCCAGGGGTTCAAGGGCTGATCGCGGCTGAGGTTTTCCCCGGTAGCGCGGGGGAAAAAGCCGGCCTCCGCAAAGATGACCTGGTGGTCAAGATCAACGGCCATCCTGCCCTCGAGGTCCCAGCGAGTGAACTGCGCAACCTGTTCGGTTCGCCTGCGCCCATCCAGCTGACGATCGAGCGCGCGGGCAAGAGCCTGGAGCTCGAACTGGTTCCCCAACGGGAAGGCGCTCCAGCTCGTCCGTGACCGCCGAATTGCCGCTTGGGGGTCGAGAGCCCCGCTTCAAGCGAGGTTGACGGTCGAGACCGCGAAACAGGGCAGGCGGGTGGTGGTTGCCGCCTGAGGGAGGCCAGCGGCCAGGAGCAGGGGAGAGAGACCCTCGTGCGCGAACTGCGGGAAGTAGGCGGACTCGAAGAGACTGATCGCACGGGTGAACGTGCGGTGCAGCAAGGGATTGTGGGGCAGGGCGTAGTCGAGGATCACCAGCCGATTGCGGGTGACGCGGGCGGCTTCGCGCAGGACTTCGAGGCGCACGCGTCGGGGCATGTCGTGGAGCGCGAAAGAGAGGGACGTGACGGCGAAGTGGTGGTCAGGAAAGGGGAGGTGGCGGGCGTCCATGAGCGCGAAACCGATGGGCAGTGCCCCGGCTTTGTGACGGGCTTTCGCCAGCATTTCGGGGGTGATGTCAATCGCCGTGACCAGCGCGCCCGCGCGGGCACAACGCAGGGCGATCTTGCCGGTGCCGGTGCAGAGGTCGAGCACGGTAAGGCCAGGGTCCGGCGCAATGGCGCGCACGGCCGCGCGGTAAGCAAAGCCGATCGGGGCAGCAAAAGCATCGTACAGCGGCGCCCATTTGCGAAAAAAGCGGTGGGTGTAAGCGAGATAGGCATCGTGGGTCATGGCGGGTTCCCTCGTCCCTGGCCTGCTGCGAGTTCAGCGAGGAGTTGTTGGGCCCGGGACAGCGTTTCGCTGGTCTCCACCAGGGCGTCTGGGTCAGGACGGCGGGCGGCCAGTTCGCGCAGCAGGGCGAGCGCTTGTTCGCGCTGTTCCGGCGCTTCGGCGAGGATCGCCTCCGCGAGAAAGAGCAGGTTGCGCGGATCTCGCCGCGAAATCACCAATGCCTGCCGCAGCAGGGTCAGCCCTTGCTGCCGCTGGATCCAGCCGGTGACGAACGGCACTTTCGGGGTGACAGTGTGCAGGCGGCCGAGCAGACGGAGCC
Organism: uncultured Thermoanaerobaculia bacterium; assembly: GCA_964499975.1. Taxonomy (GTDB): domain Bacteria; phylum Acidobacteriota; class Thermoanaerobaculia; order Multivoradales; family J023; genus CAZCOV01. The sequence goes on along the minus strand of CAZCOV010000151.1, from coordinate 860 downwards.
CGCCGGCGTCTGCGAACTGCTCGTCGAGCGCGATGACCATCTGGGCATGATCGCGGATCTTGCGGGCAACTCCCTGGGTGGCTGCCGCCAGGTGGCTATGGCTCATCCCCCACAAGCCCCAGCTGATCGCCGCCCAAAAGTGCGCTGCCGGGGCTTCCGGGACCTGGCGCAACGCAGCGATCTGCTCGGCGGCCGGCAAGCCTGCGAGGTCCTGGCCGTGGCCGGTGCGCGCGGCAACCCGCGCCAGGGTCGCGTGGCTCAGCTCGACCTCACGTTCGTAGATGTGTTTTTTGATCTGCGGGTCTTGCACCACAAAGTAGGCCTGGAAATAGAGCGCTTCGAGCAACTTGAAGTGCAGGCGCAGGTTGTCGGGATCCTGTTCGAGCGCGGCAGTGTAGGCGGCAACAGCGGTGGCTGTGGGTTGCGGATCGAGCCCGCTGGCGGTGCCGAAACCATGGGCGCGGTGCTGCCAAGCAGCGTCCCCACGAGCCTCATCGCTTTTTGGATGAGCCGGTTTTGGGGCGCCTGCAGGGGTTTCAGTTGACCAGGAGAGAGTTTCCGGGGGTTCTGCCGGACCGCTTTGAGCAAACGTTGGGGTTGCGGGCAGCAACCCGCTGAACGTGAGCCAGCCGACCAGCACCCAGGGAATGGTTTGCGCACGGGACGCAGCCGCGGGCGGATCCCGCAAGAGCCACGGCGCAGCCAGGCGGAGCATTTGCGGCAGGACCAGGACGGACAAAATCAGGGCGAGGGTGACCCCCAAGCTCATGACCAGCGCGAAGGAGGCCAGGCCGCGGTGGGCCGCCAGGCTCAGGGTGGCGAACGCGGCCAAGGTGGTCAGCGAGGTCAGCACCACGCTG
>CAZCOV010000150.1:11823-13923 GCA_964499975.1 uncultured Thermoanaerobaculia bacterium | reverse complement strand
ATAGTCTCGCCCGGGATTTGGCGTCGCGAACGATATCTCCGCATTGGTGACCGGATCGCCCTGCGGGTCGACCACCCGTCCCGCGATGCGCTGACCCGCTTCGAGCTCAAAATTCAAAGCATTCGTGCCCGGCTCGATCGTCACCTGACGCTGCTGTCGATGATAGTGCGGATGGAAAAGATCGACTTCGACCAATCCTACCTTGATACCTTCGACCCGATAGATCCCCTCCGCGTCCGACCGCCCGGCAGCGTCACCTACCGCCACTCGGCCTTCGGCGACCGGCGCACCAGCACTGGTCCGGATCTCGCCTTCGAGCAGCGCTCCCCGTTCGAGACGGAATTCGAGCTCGGCACCGTCTGCAGGTGGAGCCATCACCGAGATGGGTTCCAGAGGGATGAATCCGCGGGCGTTCACTCCGACCTGAACCTTGCCCGCCGGAGAGTTGCGAATTTCAAAATAGCCTTCACGGTCCGTGCTCGCTTGGCGGTAGACCGGTGGTCCCACGGGCAAGTCGTCGAGCAGCGCGCGCCAGGTCAGATGCACGTCTGCAGTCGCGATCGGCGTACCGTCTTCGTCGAGCACTCGACCCGCCAGACGTGTTCCTGGTTCGAGCCGGACGTTCAGTGGGCTGGTCGTCGGCAAACGGATTCCCTGCGCCGACGCCGGGAGGTAGCCCGCAGCCATCACCAGCAGGTGAACCGGACGGCCAGCGGGCAGGTTGGTCAGGGTGAAGCGGCCGTCCGGGCCGGTGCTGATTTCGGGCTTCTCGTCTTTGAGCGAGCTTTCGAGCAGCTCCGGCACTGCGATTCTGGTGAGGCGGTAAACTCGCGCCGCAGCCACCGGCCGACCACCGGGGTCGACTACCCGGCCCGAAAGCTGGACCCCCGGTTGCAAGACCAGAGTGCCCAGATCCCAGGCGTCCGTGCCCGGGGGGAGCTGGCGATTCCGTTGCCGGCTCAAGACATACCCGTCATGGAAAGCGAGGACGTCGACCGCGCTCGCGGGCACCTCGGGAAACGTGAACTTGCCGCGGGCATCCGTAGTGGCGGCTGCCACGCCAGGCTCCAGGAGTTGCGGCCGAGCTTCTTCGACGTTCGCGCTGCCGACGTTGGCAGGGCGGCGCAGGACCACTTGTGCGCCGGCGATCGGCCGCTGGCGTTCATCCACCACCACGCCCTTGGCTGCACGAACCGACTGCAGGACCAGCCGGGCTGGCGGCAACGGCCTTGCCGTGGTCGGAGTGGTGACGGTAAGGTTTGCCGAGAGAAAACCTGAACGCGCAGCGCGAATTTCGTAGCGCTGGCCACCGCCCAGCTGGCGCAACTCAAAACGCCCGTCTGCCGCGCTCTGCCGTCGATCCGCAACAGCGGGCTCGCGACGTCCGGAACTGGCCGCCAGGGCCTCGACCTGGACATTGCCCAGGGGCGCGCCGTCTGGCCCGAACGTGATGCCGGTCAGCGGCACTGCCGCCCGGAGCGCCAGCGCCGGGAGGCGGCGAGCCCGGACCTCTGGCTCGCCAGCTTGCACCCCTCCCCCCAGAAAGCCCGCGGCCACCGCGCGCACCTGGAAAGCCCGGCCTTCGGGCACCACCAGGCGGTAGGAACCGTCCGTGCCGGTGGGCACGGCTTGACCAGGTTCAGCCGGCAACCACACCAGCGCTTCCGCCAGCGGCGCCCCGGTCAAAGCAGCGCGCACCCGCCCGGCGAGCGCAAGCGGCTGCGCCGGCAAGATTATTTCCACTTCTTGGGATTGAGGCCGGAGCCTGCGGGCCTCGCTTCGCCCATCAGCCATGGTCACCCGCAGCGACGTCACCTCGCCAGCTGGGACGCGGAAGTAGGCCCGGCCCAGGGCGTCCGTGCATGCGACCGGCCAGGCCCAGCGACCCACCCGCAACAGCGCTCCGGGCACGGGTTGTCCTTCCGCAAGGACCCGCAAGCGGACCTCATGCCCGACCTGGGCCGGTCCGAGGGTCACCGCAACCGAGCCCCCTGTGACCGCGGGTGAAGCTTGGAGTTTTCCGTCCGATTGCAGCGAGACCTCGGCAAGGCCTGGCGCAAACGCCGAGACCGCCAGGCGTTTGCCCTCGCGGCGGGCCAA
>CAZCOV010000150.1:0-11813 GCA_964499975.1 uncultured Thermoanaerobaculia bacterium | reverse complement strand
GCTGCGCTCCGCCAACCATTCACCGGCAGCAGGTCTTCGGTCGCAACAACCCAGACTGCAGGTATCCCTTGGCCTTGCTCGTCCACCGCCTGGACGTCAAGACCGGCATCGGTGGCCAGCTGAGCCGCCGGCAACTCGAGATCTTCGACCACGGGGAGCGCTGGCCATTCGACCGGGACCTTGCCCGCCGCGCGCACGACCAGGCGATAAAGCCCGATCCGCGGAGTGCTCAAGGCAAAGCGTCCTTGCTCGTCGGTTGCCGCGCGCGCAATCGGCGCCGGCTCTGCCCCTCCATCCAAGATCCGCAAACCCTCCGCGTGACCCGGCTGCATCGGGCTGAGCTCCACGGCGGCCCGGGCCAGTGGCCGGCCGGCCGTATCCAGCACCGTACCCGTAACTTTGGGCGTAGCACCTTGCACTTGCACCAGGGGCTGCCCGACAATGTGGGCCGGGGTCATCCAGCACAACAGTCCAACGAACAGAAAACCGCGCCAATTCATGACGTTGTCCTCCGGTGTGTTCAAGTCGGAAATAGGGATCCCCTCTTGAGCAGAGGAGATCCCAGAAGTAAGGTCAAGCGATCAAAAGCAGCTTGGCGTGCCTCACCAAGCCTAGCCTTCTTCGCAACCAGACTCAGTCTCGCAGTCGCAGTAATCGCCACCAACCGGGAGACCTCCTTGACAAGAATCTGTCTCACCCTCGCCGTAGAGGTCGTCGTAGCCGGTCCCGCCAGACAAGAAGTCGTTGTTCCCGGAACCAAAGAGCTGGTCATCGCCACCAAAGCCGTGAAGGTTGTCATCATGCTTCCAACCGATTAGAACGTCGCCCTCGCTCCCCCCATTCAGGGTGTCGTAGCCGTCGTTGCCTTCCAGGGTGTCATAACCCCCTTCACCATTGACTTGGTCGTCGCCGGCACCGCCGCACATGGTGTCGTTACCAGCACCTCCGTAGAGCGTGTCGTTCCCCAGGCCGGCACAGAAAATGTCAGCGCCTGAGGTGCCGTAAAGGATGTCGTTGCCATCGGTGCCGGGGATCGTGCAGCCCGTCACGCATGAGGCTGAGGCCATGGCTGGCAGGAGCGCCAGAGCCAGAGCAAAAACCAGGACTGTCCTCGAGTTGAGGTAAAACATGACTTCTCCTTTCGCTTCCGCATCGCGTCCATCGCGAGCGGTCATCAGCCGTGAGGTTGAGATCTGAGATCAGGGCGAGACCTCGTGTTGACGTTAGGGTTAGTCACAAAAAAGGCGTGGTTGTTACACCCCACTGCTGGCTAATGGCGGACATGGTCGAAAATAGCCCACGCCAACGCATAAAGGACGTCCTCCGAAGTTTCAAGTCGAAAAGGGGACCTCCCCTTGGCAGCGGGGATCCCAGAAGAAGGTTATTCAGCGATCAAGTTAGTAAGTAAAACCCCGTCCGGACGTGCGTCCAGACGGGGATGGTGATTAGCTCACTTCAGCCACCGCGCAGAAGAAGTGCATGCACTCACGGTAAAGGAACTCCCACCACGGTCACTGTGTCCAGCAGCGTCGTGTGACTGGTTCCAGCGTAGAGGCGAAACTCGTAGGTATTGTTCCGCGTGATAAAGGCGGCGTCCGCGGATTGGAGCCCGGGCGGTAAGCTGGCCATCAACGTTTCCGCACCCCCATTCTTCGCAACCCAGACCTCCGCTCCCGAGAGACCATCGGTCGCCCAAACTACTTTGGTGGTGCCGATTTGCCCAGGGCCGAGCGACAGGGTTCTGGGATGCGCCCAGATCTGGCCGCTGTTGGGCCGGATACCGAAGACGAGCTCATAATCGAGCAACACACTGTGGCTGGTGTCCGCGTAGAGGTTGAACTGGAAGACCCGATTCGAGGTTATAAAACCAGCTGGCACGGAGCCTGATGGGCCTCCGGACATGAGCTTTTCTGGCTCGCCGTCCTTGGAAACCCAGACCTGGGCGTTGCTGAGATTACTGGTGTTCCAGCTGATCTGGCTGCTAGCCACCTGCCCGGCATTCAAGACCAGAACCGTCGGGCTGGCGCTGATCTGACCGGCGGGCTGCACCAGGGCACACGCTGCGTCGACCTGAATTCTGGGCTTTGTGATGTTGTTACGCGTGTCCAGAATCGGCACCCCGGTCGAGGTGAGGGCGTCGAGCATCTGGGAAACCGTTGCGTTGGGGTTCTTGTGCTTTAGCTGAGCCATGGCACCGGCCACGTGGGGTGCGGCAAACGAGGTACCGGTGACGTAACTGTAGGCACCTCCCGGAAAATCGGGAGAGTAAATCGAAGTCCCCGGAGCGAGAAGGTTGAGGAAAGAGGCGCTGTTGGATGTGCTCCAGATCGTGTCGGTTTTCGTGCTGTTGCCCACACTAATCGCAGTGGAGATACACGCAGGAGCGCTGAGGGCATTGGTATAGCCCGCGTTGCCGGACGCCACGACGCTTGCGATCCCCACGGCCCGCAGGTTGTCGATCGCTGTTTTGAGCGGATTAACGTCACAGTACGTCGTGTACTGGCCGCTTCCAAAGCTCATGTTGACTGCGGCAATGTGGTAGTAGGAGAAGGCAGGATCGTTGTAGTGGAGGTACAGAACCCTCTCCAAACCCTTCATGATGTCCGAATCTTTGCCTCGCAAACAGGGAGGAGCGCCAGGGTAGCAGGCGTAGGCCGTGTTGCCCTGCGAGTAGATCTTGATCGAGATGAGACGCGCGAGGCGCGCGACTCCCTGATAGGTACCGCCGGTAAATTGACCGCCTGCAGCAATACCGGCCACGTGGGTTCCATGGGAGCAGATGCTCATCCCGGTGCAGGGTTCGCCTGTTCCGACACCGGTAGCCGAAGGAACTTCTCCCGGACAAATTGAGGTGAAATCAACCCCTGGAGTCGACGCAAGGTCTTCGTTGGTAGAGTAGCAGGCCTCCGAAAGGACGAGCCCCCATAAGTGTAAATGACCGGATTCGACTCCTGAATCCAGAACGGCGACGGCGGCCGTCGAACCATCATTCCCGCTCATGTTGGCCCCGATCAACGGGATGCTCTCGGCGAGCGCCGGCTCGCTCCAGCGATCCAGGTGGACGGCAGCGACGCCGGGAGTCTTCTCGAGGGCTTCAAGCGCCGCATCGCTGGCATACATGGAAACGTAGGGAATGTACTGGAAGCGATGCACCCCTGCTATGTCTTTGCCTTTCAGTCGATTCAGTAGTGCCGTCTGGGCGTGCTCAATCGCGGCGCGTTGTGCGGCCACCGCGGCCTTGTGCGGCAGATTGCCTTCGGGCACGAAGCCGAGTCCTTCGGCTGCAGGGTCGAGTGAGAGCTTGACGATAACCCCGATGCGGTTCGCATGGTCGACCGAAACAGGCCCATCTCCGGGCGCCAGGGACTTTGCCGCACCCGCAGTGGCCAAGGTGAGCAGAAATGTGGATACGAGTGCTGGGAGGAGGGTTGTTCGCTGCATGAGTTACTCCTTGGAAAGCGGGCGCTACACGTCCCGCGGTGGCTAATGGTTCACATTCGGTGAGGGCGAGAACAGTCCCTTGCGACGTTTTTGCCGCTCAGCACTGCGCTGAACCCACAGGCTCAACCGGTATATTGATTAGTCACATCAAGGACGTGACCGTTACATCCCCTCGCCTACATCCCCTCGCCGCTTTTGCAGGCTCTGCCAGTTGAAATGGCTAATGCAACCGCGTCACTCCTCCCGCCCATCCCTGACCAATCATGATTGGGGCAGGAGGGCATCGGGGTCGTCGATATGCTTTACAAGCATTAAACAGTGTGCCATCATGGGCCAGCAGGCGACCTGAAGGAGATCTCATGCTGCCAGCCCAGTCACCCGCCCAGCCACTGACCCAGCCATCCCAGCGTTCTCAGGAGCGCGCTCTCCGATCCTCTGTGCTTCAGGGGTTCGTCGGACTCACGCTCCTGGCGTTCCTGATTGCCCTTCCCCCTGCTTTTGCCCTGACCTTGACGCCTGAGGTCCTCGCCACCGGATTAGAGGAACCTGTGGCGGTGGCGCAGGCGGGTGATGAGCGCTGGTTCATCGTCAACAAACGCGGCCTGATCTCGATCTGGGCTGACGGCGAGCTGCTGACTCGCCCGTTCCTCGACCTCACTTCACGGGTGCTCTACACCGGTGAGCCGCAAAGCGAGCAGGGTCTTTTAGCCCTTGCTTTTCACCCCGATTATGCCGAGAACGGCTACTTCTTTGTCAGTTTCACTGCGGAGGAAGGCGACGCAGTGATCGCGCGCTATCAGGTTTCTGCCAACAACCCAGACCTGGCTCTGCGCAGCACGGAGCGGGTCTTGCTCACGATTCCCCAGCCTGGCCCCAGCCACAATATCAACCACCTGGCGTTCGGGCCGGACGGCTATCTCTATGTGGCTGTAGGCGACGGCGGTTACCAACGTGAACCGCGCTGTGCTGGCCAGGAGACGGATCATCTGCGGGGCAAGATCCTGCGCCTGGACGTCGATTTGAACCTGGACACTGCTCCTTACTACGGCATCCCGGCGGACAACCCATTTGTCGGGCCGGACTTGCCGCTCGACGAGATCTGGGCTTTGGGTTTGCGTAACCCCTGGCGCTTGTCGTTTGATCAGCAAACGGGTGACCTTTACGTGGCGGATGTCGGGCAGGACCTGCGCGAAGAAGTCAATCGGCAGCCCGCAGGCAGTCCAGGCGGCCACAACTATGGCTTCAAAATGATGGAAGGGACGAGCTGTCGCGGCAGCTCGGCCAACTGCCCGGCGCCACTACCGCCGTGCGGTGATGCAGGCTACACCACGCCGATTTTCGACTACGGGCACGACAGCGAGCACTGCGCCGTGATCGGCGGCCACATCTACCGCGGTAGCGCCGTGCCAGCGCTTGTGGGTCAGTACGTCTTCGGCGATTTCTGCGGCTCCTTGATGACGGCAGCCGCCAGTGGAAACCGGTGGACCGTCAGCCCGCTGTCGCCTTCCTTGCCCGAGCTCGTGAGCTTTGCTGAGGGGCCCGACGGTGAGCTTTACGCGCTCGCTGGCACCACCTTCTACCGCCTCACCCCGCTGGCGCCAGGCGGTACCCTCGCCTTTGCTGACGCCCAGCTGACGGTTGACGAGGACGCTGGCCAGGCCGTCATCACGGTCTTGCGTCAGGGCGGGACCGCGGGAGCCATCAGCGCTGAGGTGGTGGCGGTTGGGGAAACCGCGATTCCGGGCCTCGACTTCACCGCGGTGACCACCCCATTGAGCTTCAGGGATGGCGACGATGGGCCGCAAACCGTGACCATCCCCATTCTTGAAGACCGTGAGCTCGAAGGCAACGAGCACTTCCGGCTCGAATTCCGCAACTTGCGCGGAGCCGCGCTGGGCTCACCTGCGACGGCCGACTTGACGATCGCCGATAACGAGCTGACGCCCGGGCCTTGCGTTCCCGGCCCGACCTCTTTGTGCCTGCACAACGGCCGTTTCCGGGTCGAGGCGCGCTGGCAAACCCCTGACGGCCGGCGGGGGCTCGGCCAGGCCCAAGCTCTGACCCGCGAAACGGGCTATTTTTGGTTCTTCAATGCCGACAACGTCGAGGTGACGATCAAGGTCCTGGCTGGCTGTTTCGACCCCTTCAACCACTACTGGGTGTTTGCCGCGGGAATGACCAACGTCCAGGTCTCCTTGACAGTGGCCGACACCACATCCCGTCAGCTCAAACGCTACGAAAGCCCGCTCGGGCAACCCTTTGCTCCGATTCAGGATACCCGCGCCTTTGCTACCTGCCCGTAGTCGCCCTGGCAGCTGCTGGACCACAACTGCCGGCTCGCCGAACTGCGTCCGGCTGACCTGACGCGGTGGTGCTGTGCCCTCCACTCGCATGGCCGGCCGGAAAGCAGTGCCCGCGGCGGCTAGGACGATCGTCGTCCGGGTACCGGACCGGCAGTCACCGCGATCAGCCGTTTTCCGGATCAGTCTACGGGCCAGCTTTCCGGGCCGGCTGCCGCGGTCGCGGGCTGCAGTCTGGCATAGCGGGTCTGGTCGGCGACTGAGAGCGCGCGATAGCGCCCGGTTTTGTACAAGTTGCTCGCCGTCTGATAGTAGGCAATCGTCTCGTTCACGTAGTTCTCTGCAATCGCCTGCGGGGTCAAGGAGAAAGTGATCGGATCATGACGGTAGGCGGTGAAAACGCGAAGCGGCTTGAGCACCCCCAGCCAGCCCGGCTCGAAGAGACCGAGGTTCTGGTAGTTGCCGATCAACGCGCGGCGATCCCCCCTGGCCTGACGCACGTCCCAGCCGAAGAAGCGGCTCGCGTAGCTCCACTGGAACAGGCCGAGCAGGGTGGGCGGATAATCAATCTGGCTCATCAAGTCCGTGACTCGACCCGCAGCGATCTGCCCGCCGGGAGCGTAGATCAGGAGCGGGATGTGATACTTCTCCACCGGCAAATCGGTCTTGCCAGCGACGGAAGCACAGTGGTCAGCGACGATCACGAAAACCGTGTTCTTGAACCATGGCTTCGCGGACGCATCGCGGAGAAATTTGCCGATCGCATAGTCCGTGTACTTGACTGCGCCATTGCGGCCAGAGACTTTCGGTGGCAAGTCGATGCGCCCTGCCGGATAGGTGTAAGGACGGTGGTTCGAGGTCGTCATCACGAAGAAATGAAACGGCTTGCCCGCGGCGTGCGCAACGTCCGCTTCGCGCAGCGTCCAGCGGTAGAGGTCTTCGTCGCAGGCACCCCAGGCGTTGGCAAAGGTGATGTCGCCCTCCCCGACGGCAGCACGGTCGACGACCCGGTAACCGTTGTTGGCGAAGAAGTAGTTCATGTTGTCGAAATACCCGTAGCCGCCATAGATGAAGGCAGTATCGTAGCCGCGGCTCCTGAACACGCTGCCGAGGGTGAAGAGGCCCTCGTTGCGCGGTCGCTTGATCAGCGAACGGCCTGGCGTTGGCGGCAACGACAGGGTCAGCGCTTCCATCCCGCGATCGGTGCGCGTGCCTGTGGCATAACAGTGGTCAAAGACCAGGCTTTGGGGGACCAACGCATCGAGATTGGGGGTCAAGTTGGAGTTTGGATTGTAAGCGCCGAGGAAGCTCGCGCTCAGGCTTTCAACGGTGATCTGGATGACGTTGGGGTGGATCTCAGGGCCAGGGCGATGGACCCAGCGCAAGGTGTCGTGCAGCTCGCTGGTCAGCGGAACAGCGCCGTCGGCAGCCAGCTCGGTGTGGAGAAAGCGAAAAGCGTCGTCGAGCGGCAGCGTCGGGTAAAACTGGTCATACCCGAGTTCGTTGTCGCGGAAAGCGGCAAAAAAGGACCACACACCGTTTTTTGCCAGCTCGCGGTTGTAGCTGTTGGCAAAGCCTGGGAGCTGATCGGAGTCGAGCGTCAGCCCGGCGATCACCGCGGCCAGGGTCCACAGCGTGCCGGCGAGCCAGCGCCGCCGGGCTGATTGTGGCGGCGCCGCCAGCCACAGGCTGGGAAGGCGGGTTTTCAGCCCCAGCCAGTAGACGGTCAAAGCACCCAGCAGCATACCGCTGAAAATCAGCGGCAGCGGGTAGGATTCGCGGATATTGCGGGTCACCTCTTGGGTGTAGACGAGGTAATCCACCGCAATGAAATTGAAGCGCGCACTGAACTCGTCCCAGAACACCCACTCGGCCACCGCGCAAAACAGCAACCCAAAAGTCAGCGCTAGGCCGGCGGCGTGAGCCAGCACGCGCTGCCACTGGCGGACAAACCAGCTGCCGGGCAAGCAGGTGAGGATCAAGGTGACGGGGAGCGAGGCGAGCAATCCCGCCCCCAAGTCATAAAGCAGTCCCCAGCCAAAGGCTGCGGCCAGGCTAGCGTCCCAGCTGACTTCGCCCAACGACGCGACGAGCAGCGTCACGCGGACGATCGCGGCAATCGCGACGAACCCGAGGACGAACAGCAGGCTGCCGCCGTGACGGTGAGCCACCCACGGGGCAAAAACCCGCGACCGCGGACTATCGGAGATCGACCATGTATCCATACTGCGATTTTAAGGAAGATGGGATGAACGTGGGATGAACAGCCGCGAGCTGATCGACCTCCCGCTTTTCCCGTTACCAGGAAAGTACTTGTTTAGGTAGCGTGTCTGGCTTCCTTGCAAAAGCGAAACCCTGCCCGAGCCGACCGATCAGCCGGCAGGATCCCTTACTGCTCCTGCGTTGCAGGCAGTAGTTTTTTGGTTTTTTCTGCGGCCAGACGCTGTTCTTCGGTCAGACGTTGCACGCGCAAGAACAGAAAGACGTCTCCAGCCTCGGCTGGTGGGGGTTCTGGTTCGAGATCCCAGATCCACACTCCGTCATCTGACGCAACGACAACCCGTGTGTCGTCGGGGCTGAAGGCTGCGCTTTGTACTGCGGCTGGGCGTTTCAGGACGATGGGCTGTCCTGAGCCATCCGCAGACCAGATTCGCACCCCGTCGATCGAGCTGGTGAGGATGCGTTGTCCGTCGGGGCTGAAGGTAGCAGTCAGTACCGGGGCTTCATGCTGCAAGACGGTGAGTTGGCCTGAGCCATCTGCAGCCCAGACTCGCGCCTCCTTCCGGATCAACGCCGTGACCACGCGAGCGCCGTCGGGGCTGAAGGCAGCACTGCGCACCGAGCCGTCATGTTGCAGGACAATCGGCTGGCCTGAGCCATCTGTTGCCCAAATCCGCGCGGTGTTGTCCGCCGAGGCGGTGACCACGCGAGCGCCGTCGGGGCTGAAAGCTGCGCTGAATACCTTATCGTCGTGCTGCAAAACGATGGGTTCTCCGGAGCCGTCCGCGGCCCAGATCCGCGCGGTGCGGTCTGCCGAAGCGGTGGCCACGCGAGTCCCGTCGGGGCTGAAGGCGGCGCTGAGCACCTTTTCGCCATGCTTTAAAACGATGGGTTCTCCGGAGCCGTCCGCAGTCCAGATTCGCGCAGTGTGGTCCGCAGAAGCGGTAATCACCCGGCTGCCATCGGGGCTAAAGGCAGCACTGAATACGTCGTCTTGATGTTGAAGAATGATGGGGTCTCCTCCGCCGACTGGCCAGATCCGCGCCGTGTCGTCAAACGAAGCGGTGGCCACGTGCGTGCCGTCGGGGCTAAAAGTCGCGTCCAGCGCCTTCTCCCGAGTTAAAACGATGGGTAGGCTCAGGCTCTCACCCTCAACCTTCACAGGTGCGTTCGCTTCGAGGTAAATGGCTGCAGGAAACCTTAAGAGCACTGGGCGTGGCTCGCAAACCGAGCTTGATAACAAGGATTTTTCCTCATCGATCACGAAGTGAATTTCGAAGATTCTGTCTCGGCACCAGCCGCCACCTTGAAAGACCTTGCCGATTTCCACCGCATACCCGTGATCCGGTCCACCCGCTGACGCAAGCCGTGGAAGCTGTGCTGTCCAGCCTTGCGGACCTTTGAGAAGCCGAACCACCAGCAGTCGCTGTTCACCAGGTAGGAACGGTTCGGCGCTGTCGAGCCGCTGATCCGGCTGGATCCGAATATCGCCTGAAACGGGAAGGTCAAAAATTGAAGGCAGCCTTCTGAACGCGAGGTGGCGACGTTGTTTGGGTTCAAGAGCAAGGGTAAAGCTTGCTGGAGAAATCTCTGGCACCAGTATTCCTGGTGTGAAGACGTCATAACTAGGGGCATATCTCTCGTCGAGCTGGAATTGAACAGAGGAGTCGACCTGGACCATCCGCGGTTGCCTGATATCCGTCAGTGGCTGTGCGTCCAGTTGGAAGTGAAAAGTATCATTCGAGGAAAGGCCAATTTTAGCCGTGACGGTAAACGGCTTTTCTTCCACAACCTGGCGAGACGCCATCAGGGGCAAGCCGTCCCAACGGTGTGCCAGGAGCAAAAGACCTCCCGCGCCGATGGCCAGCAGCAGCCCTGTGGCACGGGACAGATGCTGCCACTTCCGTCCTGGCGGATCGGGGAGCGTACCGAGCCGAACGTTCAAATTGTGAGGGCTACCGGGGTTTGGGGAAGAGAACAGTACACTCAGAATGCCGGCATAGGTCACTAGCCCCACCAGGGAGCCAGAAGCGAAAAGGACTATGGCGACACGGCTCAGGTCATCATCGCCCTGAATCCAAAGCCAATACGGTAACACCATCGACCCGCCGAACGCCCAAAACCACGGCCAGAGCCAGAAATCCCGGCGCCTGGCTTGCCAGATCGAAGGTCGGGCCAAGTGCGCGATCAAAGCGGAAAAACCAGGCAAGAGCAGTCCCAAGACAACGGTAAAAACGGAAAAACCCCTCCACAAAGTGCCTGGAAGCCATCGGACAAAGGCTTCTCCCTCGCCGCCGGAGGGGCCGCCCATTGCCTGGACTGTCGTAGATGGACTAAATACGATTGCACTCAGCCCATAGATCAGAACAATCGCACTTACCCAGGGTCGGACGCGACCGAAAAGGGCGCGAAAGAAGCTGCCTTCGCGGCCCAGCCGCAAGGCATCCCTGGCCGCCCGCCGGGCAACCAACCAACCGATCAGGGCGCCGAGTGAGCCACCGATCAACACCCCAAATCCAACCCAGATCAGCCACACCCAAGGTGCACCCGCAACCCCGACCGCGGGAATAAGTTCATAAAGAGCGATCCGCAGCAGCAGAGCTCCCGCAGTCGCCATCCAGATAAGACCAGCCTTAAAGCCTGCCACCGCCCCCAAAAAACTGCGCTTGCGGACTGTTTCCTCGGCTGCTTTGAGCTTGCGCCGATAGAGCAGCTGGCGCGCCTTGGCCAGACGCCAGCGCCCCAGTTTCACCCCCGCAGGCAGGTCCCCCTGATCGACGATTTCGCTCAGGACCATAAGCGCTGGCTGGCGCTGCTTGCCGTCGGCCAGGGGCTTTGCCAGCGCTTGCAGCTGCGCGGGTGTGGCCAGGCGGGCAAAGGAGCGCGCGGCGGCACTGCGGACGCCGGGACTGGGGTCCGCCAGTGCCAGGTCGAGGCAGCGCTGCGCCAGGCGCTCGGGTTGCGCGGCGATCCGGCCAGCGGCTTCGGCGGCGCGCTGCCGCACTAGGTCGCGGTCGTCACGCGCTAGAAACCGCTCGATCAGCTCGGCGGTGGTGTGAGGGCCAGCGCGTTCAGCCCAGAATTCGAAATCACGCGCCGCCGCTTGAATCGCGCTCGCGACCAAAAACACGCGTTCTTCGTCGCTGGCGCGCAACAACTCCTTGACCGGACCCACCGTGCCATCGAGCGCACCACGGCCCAGCAGCAGATCGGGGTCCTCCTGCCAGCCGGGGTTACGGCACAGGTGAACCACCAGGTTACGGGCGCGCTGGAACTTGGCGAACTCGGGGTCGCTGTCGAGCCAGGGCCTGAGGACCGCGATCAGCCGCTCGTGGACAAGTTCGATCCAGCCAGCGCTGACCAAAGGGTCGCGCCGCAAGAGTCGGTGGCTCTGCAAGTGTTCGAGGATCTCCGTCAGCTCCTCGCGCGTGATCATGAACGGCTGCTGCAGCAGATCTTCGTGGGTGAGCGCTAGCTTGGTGCGCTGCTCGCTGATCAGCGCGTCGAGCACGGCCCTGGTCTGCAGGCTGCGCCGCAAACCCGCAGGCTGGATCTCGGTTGCAACCCGGTCGAGATAGTCAGCAAAGATCCGCTGTACCGTGCCGACCTTTTCCAGGTCGCGCAGCTCCAGGCGCACCTCACCCTCACCCGTGCGGGCACGGGCTTGCTCCCACATCTCCGAGCCCACCACTTGCAGCACTGCCGGGTCAAAACTCACCTCGGCAAGGCGCTCGACCAGCGTCGAGATCAGCCGCGGGTCGAACTCGACCCCGGACGTGCGCAGCAGTTCGAGGATCGACTGGCGGACCCCGAGTTCGCCAAGTTCCAGCGCGCCCGTAACCTGGTGGTTCA
>CAZCOV010000149.1:0-13974 GCA_964499975.1 uncultured Thermoanaerobaculia bacterium | reverse complement strand
AGACATCGGGAACGTAGTAGACGTGATCGGCGGGAGCGCGATTGCCGAGCTCATCCTTGTACCGGATTGCGAGGTTCTCCCCGTCAACGAACATCATGACGCGAGTCTCCACGCGTGCGAGAGGCGGTAGGATAGCGGGCATATGTGTTCTGATGCCTAACCTATGATTCTGCGTCAGCCAATTCTCCGGCCAATTATACATAGCCGTCAATAAGATGACGCATGAGCACTCCTCTGCCTCCCCTCAGTCGTTGACACCGCCGATACCGTCACCCGGTGCTGGCCAACCGGCCGCCGGCAGCAGCAGAGCGATGATCAGGGCTAATGCAGGTCGGCGGTAACAGGCGCGCGCCAATTCTCCCGAACCGTCCGACTGCAAAGCGGGGCGACGGTTCGCTGCAGCGCACTGGTCAAGCGGTATGGTCATACTCGCTCCCTATTTGGGTCGCCACAATGCCATCATGGCTGCGGCCAAGGCGACAAAGCTCAGACCAGTGCGCCACCAATGCCACCTGGCCCAGCGAGTCAATTCCGCCGCGACCTCATCCACGGGAAGGCTGGCCTTTGCAAAGCTCGCGTTCGCTTTCCCAAAATAGAGGAAGAACGTGGTAACCGCCGCGACCATGAGGACGGCCGCGAGCAAGGTAAGCCATCGGCCGGGATGGCCCTCCCATAGTGTGAAGAGTGCGGCAGCGAGCGAAAGCAGCGCGGCTACGGTGGTGAGCGGCCCGAAGAAGCCCTGCAAACGCTGACCGTTCGCCGCATACCACGCAAGGAACTCGGCTGGCGCGAGCGAGCGCCAGTACGAGACGAGGACGCATCCTTCTGTCAGCATACCGCCAGCGAAGAGTCCGAGTGACGCTGCGGACAGAAATCGCGCAACCTCGAAGGTGACGCTAATTGCCGTTCTAGATTCATCCATAAGAGTGCGTGTGTGATTCGATTCTGCGTCAGACAATTCTCGGGTGAATTATGTCTCGGGTGAATTATGTCTCGGGTGAATTATGTCTCCGGTCAAGCTACTCTAGGTGTAGATCTTCTGGCGTGTCAATCGGCATTTGCTGTCGCAGCAGCCGTCAGGATGCGGTGCGGCAGAGGGCTTGGCGTCGTGGGTGCGGCGGATGATCTTCGGCGACACCGATCGGTTCGTGTTAGCAGTGGGTGCGTCGCCCAATTCACAACCGGATCCCGCGGCGAACGGTTACGGCCGAACCTTCGGCGATGAAAGCCGAACTCGGAGGACCACAGAGAAACGGAGTGAACTCGGGCCCATAGAACGTCGACACGTCACAATCGAGGGTTGCCGTGGTAGCTGGCAAGACTGGCCATCGCGGATGCTCGACTTGATACTCTACCGTGCCGCCGTCCCGCTGGCGCGTGTAGCCCCAGTAGTGCTCGGTGATGAATGCCTCTTCCGAGTTCTCGCCCGGAACGTACGGGCTACCGGCGAAATCGAGCGTGAGCCCGTTCCACCGCTCGGCGTGGAACCATTCGTAGACCACGCGCCGAGGTGCAGAAGTCGGTGCGACTTGATGCCGCATGGGGAGTGCGGAGTAGTTCTCGTTGTAGACGGCACGCGCAAGCCAGGCGACCGCTCGCCGAGGGACGATCTCCTTGACGAAAACGACCCCGCGACGCCAACCGTCGTCCGCCTTGCGGCGAACGTAGAAGCGGAGATTCAGCTCCTCGAAATCGCGGTGCCAGGGGATGGCAAATCCGCGGACCCGCGTGTCGAGAAAACGGAAACCCACGACGCTAACGAAAGTGCGACCATGCCAACTGTCGAGTTCGGTTCCGGACGGAACGAGGGTCCTAAGAACCGCTGGATCCATCTCGTAATTTAGCATCGCGAGATCACGCCACTCGGCCGTTAGAAAGGGAGCGCGCTGCGGCATGTGCTTGGGTCCCAGTGCCATCCTCGGGTAACGCTCCGGTTCAGCGGCGGGCCGCGTTGCGGACCGTCTGCTGCAGCAGCGGGGTACGCCCATCCAGTAGCTCTCATCGGAATCGGGCATATCCACCAATTTTCACAAGATTGTCCCCGGCTATGCAACCTGGCTGCGCTGAGTGACCACAACGGACACGCAAGCGCCTGCATGACCGAGCATCTCAATTAAGCTGTCAATGCTAAAGCGATCAATCTTCCCTCGCATGAGGTCGCTGACCCGTGGCTGAGTCACTCCGAGGAGCTTCGCGGCGGCGACTTGTGTGAGCCCCTGGGCCTCGATCAACCTGGTCAGCTCAATCATTAGATCGGCTCGGATTTTGAGGTTCTCTGCCTCGTCTTCGACAAATCCGAGATCACTGAACACATTTCCGGTTGAGTGTCGAACTCGGACAGTCATCTCCTTCTCCTTTCCTCTCTGCGGAGGGATTCAACTTGCTTAAGGCGCTCACGGGCCAAGGTGAGATTTGTGCCGCGAGTCTGCCGGCTTCTCTTCTCGAAAGCGTGCAGCACGTAGATCGCCTCTTCAAACGAAGGAGGCACCAACCCAGACAAGTATCCTATCAGGCACGGGGACCACTATACAAGTAGGTGTATAGGCCCCGCAAGGGGAGGGATGTCGGCAGTGCAGAGACAGACCCGGCAGTACTCGTCCCGAAGCTACACTGCCCTGGGGCGCCGCAGCAACCCTGAGGCTGGACCTTGAAGCCCTAGCCTTCAGCAACACTCAAACTCGTGGTCAATGAGCAGAAGAGTCGGGTGGTCAAGACCCGGGACTGTGTGGAAGCAGTGGCGTTGGGTGCGCACCAAGGTGCGCCACCTTCTGGCATTGGGGACGAGCAAGCGCCAGGCAATTCTGACGCGCTGAGTCGCAAGAACTCCTGGCACCTTGCGAAAACCCTGGCGCCGCAAACCGGGATGACGAATGCCTGGCTGACCCGCTAGGGCTCGATCTCCATGCGCATACCATATGTTACCATATATTAATTGTAGCCAATGCGGCGCGCGCAAGGCACTCGAAGGGCGGAAGGACGGCGCGCGGAAAACTCAGGATTTCGTTAGACCGAAGGTTATTGCGATGCCGAATGGTGGTTCAGATCGCCAGGGAAGCTCTGGGAAAGATCGAACTAGGGTCGACCTTGCAACAGCATGCAGCAGACAGTGCGGTGTGCCACACTAGGGAGTCGGGCTGTGCTATGAGCAAAATTGTTGCCTTCCATGGAGTCGACGTTCACATCGAGGGCGATGGCCCTGAAACCATCTTGATGATTCACGGCTGGCCGGACACCTACCGGCTCTGGGATGCACAGGTGCAGTTCTTTAAGAACCGTTATCGCTGCGTTCGCTTCACGCTGCCCGGATTTGAAGTTGGCGATACGAGACAAGCGTATTCTCTTGATGAGCTCGCTGATTTTTTTAAGCAACTGATCACGCACGGGGCTCCTGAACAGCAAGTGATTCTGCTGCTGCACGATTGGGGTTGCGTATTCGGCTATGAATTCTATATGCGCCATCCGCAAATGGTCTCGAAGATCATCGGCGTGGACATTGGCGACCAAGCCTCGCTGCGGCAATCGCGGTCACTGGCCGAATGGATGGGGGTATTCGCCTATCAAGGTTGGTTGGCTTTGGCTTGGGTCATTGGCGGCCGGATCGGTGACTGGATGAGCCGCGCGATGGCGCGCCTACTTTGCTGCCCCGCACCGCAAAGCCACATCGGGTCGCAGATGACGTATCCGTATTTCATGAACTGGTTCGGCGGCCGAAAGTCCTACCGTCGGCAAGTTCAGCCGTTCATTCCATCGTGTCCAATCCTGTTCATTTACGGCAGTCGCAAGCCGGTCATGTTTCACGCCAAGGCATGGGCTGATGGTCTACTGGCGAGCATTAGCAATCGTGTGGAGGTTTTTGACACTGGCCACTGGGTCATGTCTGAGCAGCCTGATGGCTTTAACCAAGTCGTCGACAACTGGCTCTCAGCGTCGGTGCAAGTTAAGGGGGCTGGCAGCCATGGTTCTTGAACGGCCGGTCAAAAGCACGCCGAGGAAGGGGACGGGATCTGTGGGCGCGGACTAACCGCCTTCGAAGCGCACCAAGCGGACGGTGGTGGCCGCAGGGGTTGAAGGCTGGTCGATGTAGAACAGATTGCGGGTCAAGCTGTCGTAGATCCATACCCCGAGGGTGGTGCCGCTCGAGTTGCGGGGAAGGGCGACGAAAGGACGAACCTCCGGGGTAGGGGAGAGACCGGCAAAGAGGTTTTGGCTCAGCTTGGTGAAGCTGGGTTGAGAATTGCCGCCTTGCACCCCGTCGAGGATCGCCATGTCCCCTGAAACCGTGTCGAGGACGAAAACCTGCAGGGTTTCTTCACCTCGCCCTTGCAGCGAGGTCGCCACGAACAGCCGTCCGGTGGCGGTCGCAGGGTCCTGGTTGGCAAAAGCCTGGAACAGGTTGAGGGCGCCTTTTTGCACGCCGATCGTCACCGGGGCGCCACTCGTCAAGGTGAGCCAGTGGAGCTCGCCGGTGGCGCCGTCGAGCAAGAGATAGCCTCGGGTTTCGCGCGACGGCCCTTGCAGCTCAACCGCGGCCAAGGGTCCGCTGAGCTGCGGCCAAGGATCGGTGGGGACCACCGTGGGCTCGAACGAAAGTTTGTCCACCTGGCTCAAATACAGCCCGCGCCCGCTGGTCCCGTGGTAGAGGTAGGCGCCCTCGGTCTTGCCGGAATTGCCGCGCCGCATGAGCAGAGCGAAGTTGTTGTCCGCCGCGGCGATCGGACCAAAGGGACGGCCCAGCAAGTTGGTGAACTCGCCGAGCTGGCCCTCGATCCGCCCCGGCTGATCGAAATAGGCGGCATAACCGGTGCTGGCTTCCACAAAGAGCGCCGCGCGCACCGTGCTCGAACTGTCGTGGATCAGGCTGAACAGGATCTCGCCGGGCGCGGCCGGTTGATCTGCTGGACGGCCGATTTTGCTGAACAAGTTGTCCGGCAAGCGCCGCGAGCGCAGCACCAGCGGGTCTTTGCGCAACCGATCGGTGAAAGCGATCTGGCCGGTCTTGAGTTCGAGCGAAAAAAAGCTCTCGGTGGTCCCGCTCACCAGCCGTGGCAAAACCACGACCGGAGTGGATTCGCCCGCCGCGGGCGGTGCAGTGCCCGCCGAACCGCCGACCACGAGTCCTGCAAGAGCGAGGACCTTGAAGTTCGCGGCAAAGCGCTTTCGACTTATACTCATGGTCCAGTTATACTCAGGGTCCAGGGATGGCTTGTCTGATGTGCTACCCAGGATGCGCTACCCAGGGCGAGATGCCCGTTGCCCCGATGTTCTGCTGGCCAGGTTCTGCTGGCCAAATGGGTTCTGCTGAACTGAGTTCTGCTGAACATGTGAAGGCTCGACTCCTCAAGTTGCAAGATTAGCAGAGAATGAACTGCCCGCAAATGAAACTGACGCGAATCTCCCCCGGCGTTCGCTGGCTGCCAGGAGTACTTTTCGGGGTGCTCGCCCCGTTCTGGCTGCTGCTCGCAGAAACCGCGAGCTCCCCAGACGCCACACCAGCAGCAGATCCAGCGCCTGGACCGGTCGTCTGGATCAAAGTCCACGCCATCATCCATCCGATGACCGCAGACTACGTGATCGAGTCTTTGGCGAGCGCTGAGGATTTGGGCGCCCAGGCCCTGGTGATCGAGCTCGACACCCCGGGCGGACTTTTGACCTCCACCCGCGACATCTTCAAAGCCATGCTCGCCGCGCGGATACCGGTCGTGGTGTTTGTCGGCCCGCGCGGCGCCCAAGCAGCATCCGCCGGGTTTTTCCTGCTGATGGCCGCGGACTTGGCGGTGATGGCGCCAGGGACCAACACCGGGGCAGCGCATCCGGTCGGCGGCCAAGGCGAGGACATCGAAGGCAACCTGGGCGAGAAGGTGGAACAAGACGCGGCAGCCACCATCCGTGCGCTCGCCAGCCAGCACGGACGCAACCTCGAACTGGCGGAGGCGGCGGTGGTCAAGAGCCGATCGTTTTCGGCCGAAGAAGCGCTGAAAAGCCAGCTGATCGACTTCATCGCGGCGGACGCCGACGAACTCCTGCGCCAGCTCGACGGCCGCACCGTGCAAAAACTCGGCGAGCAGAAAATCGTCCTAGCCACGGCCAAAGCCGAAGTCGTGCCGCGGGAAATGGGGGCCTTCAAAGAACTGCTGTCGGCGATCGCACATCCCAACATTGCCTACATCTTGATGGCTTTGGGAATGATCGGTCTCTACATGGAATTGTCGCATCCCGGCGCGATTTTCCCCGGGGTGTTTGGTGCCATCTGCTTGCTGCTCGGTTTTTATGCCCTGTCGGTGTTGCCGGTCAACTACGCGGGCGTGGCCTTGATCTTGCTCGCGCTGGTGCTGTTCATTGCCGAGATCAAGGTCCCAAGCTATGGGCTGCTGACCGTCGGCGGGGTGATCGCGTTGATTTTGGGCTCGCTGATGCTCTTTCGCGACACACACCCGGAATTGCGCGTCGACTGGCAGCTGATCGCCAGCATGGTGACGACCATTCTCGCCCTGGTCGCGTTCTTGACGATCAAAGCCTTGCGCGCGCTCCGCAGCAAGGTGACGACCGGCAAAGAAGGTCTGCTGATGGAAGTGGGTATCACGCGCAGTGCGCTGGCGCCGCAGGGTAAGGTGTTCGTCCATGGCGAGTTGTGGAATGCCGTGGCCGTGCAGCCGATCGCAGCAGGCACGCGGGTGCGAGTGGTGGCTGTCGATGGTTTGACCTTGCGGGTCGAGCCCCTGCCGCCGGAAGTTTTCGACACCTGAACCATCTGCCAATATCCGTCAAAATGAGATGAAACAAATCGAACGAATGAGGCGAACTAGAGGTGTATGAAATGTCGTTACCGTTCATCGTTTTTCTGGTCTTTGCCGGGCTGATCGTGCTCAACAAATGGATCAACATCCTGCGCGAATATGAACGCGCAGTCACTTTCTGGCTGGGCAAGCTGTCGCCTACGCCCAAGGGTCCGGGCCTGGTTTTCATTTTCTGGCCGTTTGAGACCATGGAAAAAGTTTCTTTACAAACCAAAGTGCTCGACGTGCCACCCCAAGACATCATCACCCGCGACAACGTTTCGGTCAAAGTGAATGCGGTGGTCTATTTCCGGGTGGTCGAACCGAACAAAGCCGTGGTCGAGGTCGAAAACTATCAGTACGCGACCAGTCAAGTCGCGCAGACCACTTTGCGCTCGGTGCTCGGCCAAGCGGAAATGGACGAACTCTTAAGCGAGCGCGACAAACTCAATGACCGCTTGCAAGAGATCATCGACGCGCAGACCGATCCTTGGGGTGTCAAGGTCTCGATGGTCGAAGTCAAGCACGTCGACTTGCCCCAGGAAATGCAGCGCGCCATGGCGCGGCAGGCCGAGGCTGAACGCGAAAAGCGGGCCAAGATCATCCACGCCGAGGGCGAACGTCTGGCCGCGTCCGCCTTGGGCCAGGCGGCGGAAGAAATCAGCCGCAACCCGGTGACCCTACAGCTCCGCTACTTGCAGACTTTGAGCGAGATCGCGACCGAACGCAATTCGACGATCTTGTTTCCGCTGCCGCTCGAACTGATGCGCGCTTTCGCCAAAAAACTGGGCGAAGGTACCGACTCGGAGAAAGCCCGTGAATGAAGCGCAAGAACCCAGCTATTACGAAATCGCGCTGACCAACCGCCAGGTCCTGACCGCTTTTGTGGTGATCCTCGTCAGCGTGCTGGGCGCTTTCCTGAGCGGCGTGTGGGTGGGGCGAAAGAACCCCCCGTTGCCGTCTGCGGAAATGCAGCTCGCCCGCGCGGGCGAAGCCGGGGAACCCGCCGGCAACCTCGAAAACCTGGCTTTTTTCTCCGGTGACAGCAGCGGCCGCAGTGAGGCCGGGAGCGCAGGACCGCTGGCGGATCCGCCGCCGGCCACTCCGCGTCCCGACCTCAGCCGGCTGCTCAGCCAGCCCAGTGCAGATACCACCTTGGCTCAAGACGTGGGCGCAACCGCCACCCCGGACGCGCTCGCACCGGAAACGACGGCCAGCACAGAGAACGTGCCTCCCGCGAGCGCGCCAACGTCGCGGCCGGCGACTACTCCACCCGCCCCCGCCCCACCCGACCCCGCGCCCGCTGCAACCCCGCCAGACGCCGACGGGTTTGTGATCCAGATCTTTTCGACCAAAGACGAGCCGCAGGCGCGCCGGGTCTTGCGCCAGTTGCGCGAAGCTGGCTTCAAAGCCTTTCTCTCCCCGGTCGCCGTCGACAGCCAGACCATGTACCGGGTACGTGTGGGGCCGTTTAAAGAACGGGCTAGCGCGGAACAAAAAGCCCGCCAGATCAAGGAGCGCTTGCGGTTTGAAACTTGGATCACGGCGGCCAGCAACTGACGGGAATCTCAAACCTTGGCTGGCTGCCGTGGGTGGTGGCGTGCTCTGGGCCCTGTGCTTTGGCCGCAACGCCCACCTGCTGTTGCCGGGGATCGCGCTGTGGCCGCTCCTGTGGCTCCTGGACCAGCCTCGGGCTTGGCGTTGGGCCCTCCTCCACGGGCTGGTCTCGTGGTGCGTGGCCATCCCCTGGATCGTCCCCACGCTGATCACCTTCGGCGCCGTCCCGGCCTGGCTCGCCGCCTGCTTGCTCGGCCTTTTGAGCCTCTACCTGGGCGCTTTCCACGCGCTTTTTGCCCAACTCGGGCGGCGGCTCTGGCACCACCCCTGGCTCGCCCTGTTCGGGCTGCCCGGGCTGTGGGTCGCCCTTGAATGGTTGCGCGGCTGGTTGTTCGGCGGCTTTCCCTGGAACCTCGCTGGTTATGCCTGGGTCGACCTGCCCGGAGTTTTGCCGCTCTGCGCCTGGGTCGGCGCTTGGGGCGTGTCCTTCTTGCTCGTCGCTTGCAACGTGGCAATGGCCCTGGCCGTGCGCCAGCGCAGCTTCGTGCTGGCCGCCGCAGGGATGCTGGTGATCGCGGTGATCCTGCCCGTAGCTGGACGTTTCAGCACGGTGGACCCGCACGCCTTTCGTCAACCCGGACGCGAAGCGCGGATTCTCCAACCTAACTTGCCGATCGTCCGCGAAGTTATGGCCGGAGACAATTACCGCCAGCTACTCGCGCAGTCGAGCGCGGAGTGCCCACTCCCAGCACCCGGGCTCGCCGCCGCGGAAAGGCGGCTCTTGCTGTGGCCGGAGAGTGCGGCCTGGCCCATGGCCTATGACTCCTCGCAAACCCTCCGGGCCGACATCGCGCGGCTCGACCAAGGCGGTTGCGATCTGCTCCTCAACACCCCGACTTTTGCCGACGACTCGATCTTCAACTCGGCCGTGCTGATCACCGACGGGGAGCTGGCCGGCCGCTATCACAAGCGACACCTCGTGCCGTGGGGGGAGTACGTCCCGCTGCAGCAGGTCTTGCCTTTCCTCGGCAAGCTGGCGCGGCAGGTCGGGTCGTTTTCTCCGGGCGTGGACGCCGGGCTCTTGCCCTGGGCAGGCGAAAAGATCGGCCTGTCGATCTGCTACGAGATCACCTACCCAGCTGCGGTCGCGGCGCAAGTGCGCGCGGGCGCTACGGTACTGGTCACGGTGACCAACGATGCCTGGTATGGCGACTCCTCCGCACCCTGGCAGCACTTCCGCGCGGCCCGCTTTCGCGCGGCGGAAAACCGCCGTCCCCTCTTGCGCGCGGCCCTGACCGGGGTTTCAGGCGCCCTCGATGCGCGCGGTGCGGTCCTGAGTCAGCTGGGGGTGGGCGAGCGCGGGGTGCTCGCGGTGCGCGTCGCAGGGCTCAGCGAGCTCACCCGGTTCAGCCGTGCCCCCTGGCTGGTGCCGCTTTTGAGTGCCTTGCTCGCGGTTCTCGCGTTGGTCTTTGCGCGTGCGTCTTTGCTATAGTTGGTCTTTATGAGCCAACAACCCGATCGAGGTGATCGCTGATGGATGCAGATAGCTTGACGGTGCTCCTGGATCGGCTGGAAACCCAGCTCCAAGATCTTCGGGGGTATCTTTGAACAGCTCGGCTTGGAAGATGAGCTGGCCGAGCTCGACCACGAAATGGGGTCCCCCCACTTTTGGGAAGATCCCGCGAAAGGCGCCGAGACCCTGCGCCGACGCCGGCTGATTGCCCGGCGGTTCGAATCCCTCACCCAACTGCGCCGCGACCAGGACGAACTCGCAACCTGGCGCGAACTGCTGAACGGCGACGAGCTCGATGCCGAAGCTGTGGCTTTTGCCGACCGACTGGGCAAGAGCCTGATCGCGCTCGAACTCGCGTTCAAACTGTCGGGGCCCGACGACGGTCGCGACGCCCTGGTCGCCATCCACCCCGGCGCTGGGGGCACGGAGTCCCAGGACTGGGCCGAAATGCTCCTCCGCATGTACTTGCGTTATGCCGAACAACATGGGTTTGCCACCGAACTGCTGGACCGCCAGGAAGGCGATGGCGCTGGCATCAAGAGCGCCACGTTTGCCGTCCGCGGCGAGAATGCGTATGGCTACCTCAAAGGCGAGAGCGGGGTGCATCGGCTGGTGCGGATCAGCCCGTTCGATGCGGCCAAGCGGCGCCACACTTCTTTTGCTTCGGTTTACGTCTATCCCGAAGTCGACGACGAAGTCGCGATCGACATCCAAGACAAGGACCTGCGGATCGACACCTTCCGCTCCTCGGGCGCGGGTGGTCAGCACGTCAACGTGACCGATTCTGCGGTGCGCATTACCCACCTGCCGACCGGCATCGTGGTTTCCTGCCAGAACGAACGCAGCCAGATCAAAAATCGGGCGACCGCGATGAAAGTCCTGCGCGCGCGGCTTTACGATCTCGAAATGCAGAAGCGGGCCGAAGAGCAGGCCGAACGCGAGGGGCAGAAAAAAGAGATCGCGTGGGGCAGCCAGATCCGTTCCTACGTGCTCCATCCCTACCGCATGGTCAAAGATCACCGCACTCAAGTCGAAGTGGGCGATGCCGACCGCGTGCTCGACGGCATGCTCGACCCGTTCATCGATGCCTGGCTGAGTTCCGGCATGGCCGAAACCGTTGCCGAGCCGGCACGGAGCCGCTGAAGCCTTGACCCAGCTCCGCCTCGACTACGTCTCGCCCCTGCCGCCGGTGCGCTCAGGGATCGCCGACTACAGCGTCGATCTGCTGCCGCACTTGGCGGCGCGCTGCGATTTGCGGGTGGTGCAGCTGCCCGGCCAGCCCGTCTTGCCCGAGCTGCTCACCCGCTGGCCGGTGGTAGGCGCGGAAGAACTCGGTCAAGGTGGGCGCTTGCCCCTCTACCAGATGGGCAACAACTACTACCACGAAGCGGTCTACGAGCTGGCGCTCGAACGGCCGGGGATCTTGACCCTCCACGACATCGTCTTGCACCACTTCCTGATCGACCGCACCTTGAAGCGTAAGGATTTTGCCGCCTACCACGCCGCCTTGGGGCAAGAGCATGGCTGGATCGGCGAAGCCGCGGCCCTTCCGCTGCGCTGGCCGGGGGGCTCCGGCGATGCTGTGCAGTTCAACCTGCCGGCGCACCGGCGCCTGCTCGTGCGCCAGCGCGGGATCTTGACTCACAGCCCGTGGGCGGCGGAGGGACTGCACCTCGAGTTCCCCGAGCTGCGGGTGCGCGCCATCCCCATGGGCGTGCCCCTGCCCGCAGCAGTCGCTGCTGACACCGGCCGTGAGTTCAAGTTGCGCCACGGCTTACCCCTCGATCGTCCGCTGCTCGGCTCGTTCGGCTTCCAGACCCCGATGAAACGGACCGACGTGGTGATCAAGGCCCTGGCCCTGCCCGCCCTAGCGGACGTTCACTTGATGGTGGCAGGCGAAGTCTCCCCAGTGTTCAAGCTGGTCGAAACCGCGCGCGAGGCCGGGGTCGTCGAGCGGGTTCACTTTCTCGGGTTCTTGCCCTTCGACGAGTTCGAAGCCGCGATTGCGGCTGCGGACTTGTGCCTCAACTTGCGCTACCCCACGGCCGGCGAGACCTCGGCTTCGCTGCTGCGCATCCTCGCCATGGGCCGTGGCGCGGTGGTTTCCGACTATGGCCAGGCCGCTGACTTGCCGCCGGACGCCGTGGTCAAGATTCCCCTGGGCGAGGACGAGGCCGGGGCCCTGGCCGCGCGCACCCGCGCCTTGCTCAGCGATCCCCAGCGCTTACAAGAACTCGGTCGACGGGCGCGGGATTACATCCGTCGCGAGCACGATCCCGCGCACGCCGCCACCGCGATCCTCGCCGCGTGCTCAGCTTGGTGTCTCACCGCCCCGGTAGAGTCATCCGCCAGCTTGCCCACGCCGACCAGCCTACTCCACCGCGAGATGAGCGGTGGGTTGGAAGTCCTGGGTGCGGACTTGCCTTGGCCTGCGGGTGAGCGGCGCAAGCTGCGCATTCGCTTGAAGAACCGCAGTCAAGCGCGCTGGCTCGCGAGCGAGCGCAACGACGGAGGACTCGCCCTCGAAGTCCAGGTCCAAACCTCCAGCCACCACGGCAACGACGACCGCTGGCTGCCGCTGCCCTTCGACCTCGAACCCCAAGCCGAGCACCTGTTCGAACTCGACTTGCGCCGTCCTTTGGGGCCGGTGCGCTTGCGCGTCGTCCCGCACGTTCTCGGTCACCCCCAACTCGAAGAATTCACCACCTTCCCTCCGGTCTGGGAACGCGATATCTGAAACAGTTCCCTGCCGCAACCCGATTCACCGCCGCGACCCGATTCACCGCCGCAACCCGATGAAACAGTCAGAACCCCAAGGCTCTTACGCGCTTTTCATGCTCGGATTGAGCGTGTTCGCCCTGGTGCTTCTCGGCATCAACTCTCTGGTCCGCGTCGATCCCGCGACCGCAACCATCATCGAATATGCCGACAATGCAGTCTGCTCGCTGTTTTTCCTCGACTTTGTCGTGTCCTTTTATCGCGCGCAAAATCGCGCCGCCTATTTCTTCAAGTGGGGCTGGCTCGACCTGATCTCGAGCATTCCCATGGTCGACGCGCTGCGCTGGGGGCGGGCTGCGCGTATCCTCCGCATCTTGCGGGTGCTCCGTGGCGTCCGTTCGGCCAAAATCCTCACCGAATTCATTTTGAAACAACGCGCCGAAGGCGCCTTTCTCGCCGCATCGCTGGTGACGATCATCTTGGTGGTGACCGCGAGCATCGCGATCCTCCAGTTCGAAGACGCACCCGAAGCGAACATCAAGACCCCGGAAGACGCCCTGTGGTGGTCCGTGGTGACGATCACTACCGTCGGTTACGGCGATCGCTACCCGATCTCGACCGAAGGGCGTTGCCTGGCAGCGGTGCTGATGGTCGCCGGAGTCGGCCTGTTCGGCGCCCTCTCCGGCTTTGTCGCGGCCTGGTTCTTGAAACCCGAAACCCAAGCTCAAGAGTCCGAGTTGCAAACCATCCTGAGCGAGCTGACCCGCCTGCGCGCGGCCGTCGAAGCCAAAGATCCCACCCAATCCCACTGACCGCAACCCGCGCGATAGCAGCGGCATTGGGTAGTCGCGCTGACAGTAATTTTTAATCAGTGCTTGCGCTTTTTTTGTCTGCTTGACAAAATATTTGAGTTGCACCATCGCGCCGTGGATCTGCACTGCAGAAATCTACGTGCCGTAGCGAAACTGGAGAGGCACAAGCAAGCCGGTGACCACGGCCGGTGACCAAAGGGGATCGTCTTGAGGGGATCAGCTTGAAACGTCGCGAGGGCCTTTCCAAGCTCACAGGCCGCGAGCCCTATGTCGATGACCTAGCCATTCCCGGCTGCCTTTGGGGCATGACTGTGCGCAGTCCTGCCCCACGCGGTGCGATCCGCGAAGTCCGCTTCGGTAAAAACGTCAATTGGGCAGAGTTCACGATCGTCGATCACCGCGACTTGCCCGGACCCAACGCGGTGGCCCTGATCGAGAAGGATCAGCCGGTACTGGCCGCGAGCGGGGTGCGCCACCTCCACGAAGCGGTCTTGCTGCTCGCGCATCCGTCGCGCCAAAAGCTGCGCCAGGCCGTCCATGAGTTTCAGGTATTCGTCGACCCCGAGCCGCCCGTCCTCGACTTTCACGCGCCCTTGACCCC